>JBAGRP010000001.1:5983076-6314615 GCA_036924855.1 Nitrobacteraceae bacterium AZCC 2146 | reverse complement strand
CGATCGCCATGTGCGCCAGAACTAACTCGATGCGATCAGATTTCGGCGTCATGTCGAGGAGTGCGGAATGCTGCTTTTGTCCGCCCAGCCGACGCTGGTTCATGACCAAAAGCCTGGCGACCGTTTTCGCGGTATCGGGACCGAGATCATTGTCGATCAACGCCAGAACGAGATCGATTCCCGCGGTCATTCCAGCCGAGGTCCAGTCGGGCCATCGTTGATGAATACATGGGACCAAGATGGTCATGATATCGCCAAAATGTCATCGCCTACCTGAAGACACCGAAGTGACGACGATGCAGACCAATCGGCCCAACCTGCGGCGCTCATTCGCATTCGAAAGAACACGATGACAGGTCTCTCGCGTAGGACGCTGGCGAAGGCGACAAGTGCAGTTGGGGCGTCGGAAGTTTCAGAGCGGACCATGATCGCGCGCCGCCAACTCCTGCGCTTTTTCGCCGGCAGTCCTCTTCTCACGGCGACTTCTCTCGGTACGATCGCCACCCTGTTGACGGCTAACTCGCATCAAGCACTCGCGCAGAGCTACGACGTGCTGCGCGGCTCTCGAAGAGCGTTCGGCCCGGACGGCATCATCACCGCTCCGGCCGATGCGCTGGACGTGTTTGAGTTCGAGCCGGCGGCGAAGAAGGCCGTGCTCAGCCAGGACGCGCCGGCGCACTGGGGCTACCTCCAGAGCGGTGTAGACGGCGACGTGACGCGCGACGCCAACCACACTGCCTACGCGAAGTACAACATCCGCGTCCAGCGTCTCATTGATGCGCGAAACATCGACACCAGCGTGAAGATCTTCGGCGAAACCTGGGCCAGCCCCATCTTCATTTGCCCGGTCAGCAGCCTCGGCGCCTACGATCCCGAGGCGGGGGTCACCGTGGCGCGCGCCGCTGCTAAGCGCAACCATCAGATGATTCTCTCTACGGTCGATAACGCGAGCATCGTCGACGTCAACAAGGCGCACGGCCGGCCCGCCTGGTTCATGTTGTATCCGACCGACGACTGGAACGTGACGCGGGCGCTCGTGGAGCGCGCCGAGAGCGCGGGCTCCACGGCGATCGTCCTCACGGTCGACCGCCAGGGCGGCCGCAACACCGAAACCCTGTTCCGCGAGCGGCGCCAGGACCTGCGCGAGTGCTCGGGCTGTCACACACCGGGCTTCACCAACGAGGTCAGCCGCAAGGCCAACTTCTCGGACATCGACGTTTCCAAAGTCACGAACCTCTACGGTACCGGGATGACGTGGGAATTCATCGATCGCCTGCGCGGGATCGTCAAGGGCAAGCTCGTGCTTAAGGGCATCATGACGGGTGAGGACGCCAAGGAGGCGATGCGCCACGGCGTGGACGGCCTTATCGTCTCCAACCACGGCGGGCGCGCGGAAGAGAGCGGGCAGGCGACGATCGGTGTGCTGGCAGAGGTGGTGGATTCGGTGGGCGGCCGCGTCCCGGTGCTCATCGACGGGGGCGTACGCCGCGGCACCGATGTCCTGAAGGCGCTCGCCTTGGGCGCCACGGCCGTCGGCATTGGCCGGCCGTACGTGTGGGGCCTGGCGTCGTTCGGCGAGGCCGGCGTGGACCGTGTGCTCCAGATCCTGGACGATGAGTTCATCACGATCATGCGGCAGGTGGGTGCGCTGGAAATCAACCACATCACGCGGCGCTGTGTCACCAGCGCTTAGACGAGGTGAGCCGCACCGGACTCGCCAAGCGTTTCAACGGCCTGCCGCCATATCGGTCGGCTCGGGCAGCGGGACGAGCTTGCCCTCGAGGCGCCGCGCCAGCTCCGCCGAGAAGGCAACGACCTGCTCATAGGAGCTGTGGAAGAGCTGGATTGCGTCGATCAGGCCCTGGTCATTGCGACAAAGGATCGTCACGCCGGCGACGTCATGGCCCTGAAACTTGCCCTGCCATTCAAGGCACATCAGCGAACCCGCGCTCGCGAGATTTTTGGAGGCGCTCCATTTTCGACTTTTTCAACAGTATCTGCCACAAGCGGACAAGCGTCGATCAGCTCGTACCAGGCTGGTGGCGCAATCCCCGGCCCGTTCACCGCTTCTGGTATGGGTGAAAAATGTAATCGTTTGCGGCCACGGCTTTATGGCAGACATGCCCGCAATCGGTGCCGCTCCCGTCGGGCGTGAACGTGTCGGACGCCGCGCTATAATTGAACAAGGCGTATCCCCATCCGCCGCTGGCCGGAAATCTCGCGTCATCCTTTTCGATGAAGAAAAGGTCTTTCAGAGTGTCCGGCACATTCACGGAGAACGGGGCCTCCGTACTCTTTTTCGGCGTCCACTGGATCTTGGCAATCCTGGACCCGTCGGGGAATTTCCCGCCGTTGCCGGGAACGCCGGCCTTGTACGCCGCGATCATCGCGGGATTGGCAACGATCACCTTGAGCACTTCGTCCGTCTGGGCGATGGAGACAACCTGCCAGTCTTCATAGCCCCTGAAGTCAGAGAACGCGAGACCGTTCGGCACTTGCACAGTGTACTTGTCCTGCGCGGAAATGACTTTGCCGCCCAGGACGGCGAGCACTGCCGCAACGATCACCATCAGCAAGGATGCAATTTTCGTCATGCTCATTCCTCCGCTGCGATTTGCAAATGAAGTTGAACTGTTCAAATCGATGCCAGCGCGGCGCGCGCGACGTACTCGTCTGAAATCAGTCGCACGCGAAACGCACACATCATCCGACCAGGCAACCGGCATTGTCTCACCGGCACTGTCACAATCAACACGAAAATCGGCCGGTATTTAGGTTTCCGTGAAGTGTATAGCGGACCCGCCAGTGACCGAGTTGAGTCATTCTCGTCATTCTGACTGGACGCCGCCTACTTCCGATCTGCGCCGATAAGCAGACAATTTCAGAGCCATTCGGCACTTCGCAAAAGTGCCAAACCCGGAGACAGCGCCTGGTCACTTGCCGAATATCCGTGCCGGGGCCTGAAGCAAGGTTGTCCCGGGCGGCGTGGTGCGCTGCTGGTCCGGGGTCCAAGCGACGTTTCGAGCTGCTGAAGGCGGTGGCTCACCGTTGATAAGGTATCACGCGTCATTTTGGCCACGCAGCTCGTCGACCAGGACCCGCATGTTTTCCGAATAGTCCACCGGCGCATTGACGAGATGGACGCCACCCTCGGCAAAGGCAGCTTCGAGCGTAGGTACGAGATCGTCGGGACCTTTTACCCGGCTGCCTTTGATGCCGTAGGCCTTGGCATAGGCGACGAAGTCGGGATTGCCGAAGGTCATGCCGAAATCGGCATAGCCGTCCACCGCTTGCTTCCAGCGGATCATCCCATAGGCGTTGTCCTGCAGGATCAGGACCACGAGGTTGAGTCCGAGGCGAACCGCCGTCTCCAGTTCCTGCGAGTTCATCATGAACCCGCCGTCGCCACACACGGCGAGAATGCGGCGTTCCGGATAGAGCGTAGCCGCCATGATCGCCGATGGCAGTCCGGCGCCCATTGTGGCGAGCGCATTGTCGAGCAGCAGCGTATTGGCCACCTGGGTGCGGTAGTTCCGTGCAAACCAGATCTTGTACATGCCGTTGTCGAGGCAGACGACGCCGTCTTCGGGCATCACCTGGCGCACATCGTGCACAATGCGCTGCGGGGTAAGCGGATAGCGGCCTTCCTCCGCCCGGTCGGCGATCCGGCCAAGAATCTCTTTACGTAGCCCGAGGAGCGCGCCCGCCTTGGGCAGCTTGCCCTCGAGACGGTCGGCAAGCAGTCCGAGGCTCGGTCCGACATCGCCCACCAGTTCGGCTTGCGGACAAAACACCTCCTCAACCGTCGCTGGGAGGTAACCCACATGCAGGACGGTAGGCCCATTCGAGCCCATCAGGAAGGGCGGCTTTTCCACGGTGTCGTGGCCGATCGAGAGGATGAGATCGGCGCGGTCGATCGCCCGGTGCACGTGGTCCCGCTCCGACAGCGCGGCAGTGCCCATGTACAATCCGGATCCGCCCGACACCGCGCCTTTGCCCATCTGTGTGTTGAAGAACGGGATCTGCAGGCGCCTCACGAAATCCGACAGCGCCTTAGCCAGACGTGGACGGCTCGCCGCCGCACCGAGCATCACCAGTGGCCGCTCGGCCTTGAGGATCAGCTCGGCGGCGCGATCCAACGCTGCGCGGGACGCGACGGGCGGGTCGATCGGATGGGGGGATACGAGCGGAATCGCCGCCACCGTCTCGGCAGCGATGTCTTCCGGCAGCTCGAGGTGGACGGGTCCGGGCCGCTCCTGCTGCGCCACCCGAAACGCTTCCCTCACGATCGTGGGGATGGTCGCGGGGCTGACGATCTGACGCGCCAACTTGGTTAGCGGCGTCATGGTCGAGACCATGTCCACGATCTGGAATCGCGCTTGCTTCCGGCTCAGTATGCCCTTTTGGCCGGTGATCATAATCATCGGCATTGCGCCGAGCAGTGCGAAGGCTGCGCCGGTGGTGAGGTTGAGTGCGCCGGGGCCGAGCGTAGACAGGCAGACCCCGGGCTTACCGGTCAGCCGCCCATGCGTCGCCGCCATAAATGCGGCCGCCTGTTCGTGGCGGGTCAGTACCAGTTTGATCGAGGAACGCCGCAAAGCTTCGACGAGGTCGAGATTCTCTTCTCCGGGCACCCCGAAGATCTGTTGCACACCTTCGTTCTCCAATGCGGATACAAACAGTTCAGCGCCGTTCATGGATGCATTCCTCAATCGAGAGCGTACTAGAGCGTCAGAGGCGGGATGATCCGCGCGGTCCGCAATTGGTTGAGCGTTTCTATAAGCCCTTCTTCCGTCCTGAGGATTTCGTGGCAGCCATGCTGACGCAGTCGTCGAAGACAGGCGCGGGACAAGCCCTCATGAAATCTCATCTACATCAACGCCGGCCCGGGTTCTCCTCGGCGGTGTATTTAGAATGACGTGATTTCGCCTACTCGCTCAACAAGATAAGCGCGCGACGGCCCAGGGTCAAACCGATCGGCGAAATATTGCGTTTCGTTGGCCACCAGTCCTTCGCGGAATTCCATGATGTTCACCGCGTAAGATGGTATGCCGTCATAGCTAACTACGAATTCAGTGACCCAGAGATCGCCGCTGCCGATAATTCGGCCGGACCGTAAAACGCTTCTTGTTTGGCTGCACCAATCGGCTCTCTTGAATGTTGTGATCCGCTCGCCCGATTGCGGATAAGCAAGCACTGATGCCGAGCACGAGGCACACCGACCACGCCAGACTGATCCGGGCATCTCAATCAGGCAACAGTCCCAGATTGGACGCCAAGAGCACGAGCGCTTCCATGATCATGTGGGAACACAGCTGCGCGGCCATCCCACAAACGTCCTGCGGCGGACTTACCGTGTTGAAGTCCATTGCGACAATGTTCAGGCCCGACAAACTTCTCAGCAACTCGATCCCTTCACGGGCACTGAGCCCGCCCCACGCTGGCGTGCACACACCTGGCGCCACGGATGGATCGAACACATCCATATCCCAGCACAGATAAACCGGCCGCCCGGCCACCGCATCGCTGAACTCCGCAACGGTTTGAGCGAAGCCGCGGCGCATCAGGTCTTCGATGGTGATGACGCGGAAGCCCAGTCCGCGCGCGTGTTCAAGCACGCCGGAACAGTAGGTGAAGCCGCGGACGCCAATGTGCCAGGACGACGAGGCGTCGACCAGCCCTTCCTGCGCCGCATTGGTGAACTGCGTCGCCGCGTTGTAGCGATCGTCCGGTGTGTAGGGATAGGCGTCGGTGTGACTGTCGATGTGCAGCGCCACCAGCCCCTTGTGCCGGCGCGCCGCCGCCCGCATCAGCGGAAGCGAGACCGAGCCATCGCCACCAATCCCGATCGGGACCGCGCCAGATTCGACAATGCGTGCGGCAGCTGCCTCAATCCTGACGAAGGCATCGTCGATGCGACCGGGCACCAGCGCCACATCGCCTGCATCGACTGCGCCAAGCAACGACAAGACATCGACATCGGCGAGCGATGGATGATAACGGCGAATAAGCCTCGACTGCCGGCGCACTTCCAGTGGACCTTGCCGGGCTCCAACCCGGAACGGATGCGTACCGCAGTCGAACGGCACACCGAGAATGGCAGCACGGCAACCGGGCTGCGGCAAGCCTGCAGGCAGCCCCATGAAGGTTTCTGGACCAATAAACTCTGCCGCTTCACTCATTCGCCGCTCTCTTCCTTGGTGAGAAAATCGAAGGCCGTCAACGCATGCACGCGGGAGACGATGCCGAGCTCCAAGATGTCCGCATATTCATCAGGCGCTCCCATATTGTATGGCGTCGGCCCGTAAACGACTGTGGGAATGCCCGCCATTCGAAACCACCGGGAATCCGAGCCACCGACGCGCATGTTCACCGCCGGTGCAATCCCCATGATCTCCGCCGCTGCTCCTGCACAGCAACGAATGAGTTCGTCGTTGGGGTTGGTGTAGTTTGGCTCGAAGCATCGCAACACCCGCCATGTGATGCCGGGAAGCTCAAGCCACTGCTGCAAGTGGGCGAGAACCGCTTCGGTCGTTACGCCGACTGGCAGCCGGATATCGATCGCAGCATGGGCGCTGGAGGGCACCAGATTCGGAGACGTGCCGCCCGAGACCATCCCGATATTGACGGTGACGGCGGACAGCACATCCGCCTCGCCTACGCCACACAACGGTTCAGAGATCGCTTTCGCGCCGGCGATCGCGCTGCGGACCTGGTCGGGCGTGGCCACTGGGAGGTCGCGTAGTTTGGTCACTCCATCCAGGGCTTCACGCAACCTGTCCATCGCATTCACACCCAGATGCACATGGGCGCCATGGGCCGCTTTGCCTTCCGACGAGATCTCTATCCAGATGAAACCCTTCTCGCCGAAGCGCGCCACCATCGGCGAGCCGGCATCTCCGATGATCGTCGCAGCGCCCGTTGCATGAGACACCTGGTCGAGCAAGAACTTGGTCCCGAGTGGACCCATCGTCTCCTCATCGCCCGCCAGTGTCAGCACGGCCTCGCCGCTCCAATGCGCGCGCTGTTCGGCCAGGGCCGCCATGGCAACAATCGATGCAGCGATGCCGCCCTTCATGTCGGCCGCACCGCGACCATACAGGCGACCATTCCGGGTCTCGCCGGCCGGATTGACCGACCATTGCTCCGGCCTGCCGATCGGATATGTGTCGACATGGCCGTTGAAAACGACGCGTCGGCCGGGACCGGCGCCACGGATGCGCGCGACCACGTTGACGATGTCAGACGAACCGGGATGCAGTTCGATCTCGGCTCCGGGTACATGCGTCCTAATGAGATCTGCGGCCAGAGCGGCAACCGCACGCGTGTCGCCATCCGGATTCGGTGAGGGCGTGGCGATCAATGGCAGCGCGAGGTCAATCACCTGATCGACCCGATCACGCGATACCGCCTGGCGTGCTGCATCAACGTTTTGCAAGGCGCGCCTCCCAGATGCGGATCGAATGCGTCAGCGGCCAGCAGATGACGAAATAGATCAACCCAATGAACGTGAATATCTCCAGCGGTCTGAAGGTCGAGGACGACAGCTCCATGCCCCGGCGTGTCACTTCGCTCACGGACACCACGGATGCCAGCGAGGAATATTTGATGAGCTGGACGAAATTCGCCGCGAGAGGCGGCAGTACGCTGCGAATAGCCTGCGGACCGACAATGCGTGTGAAGCTTTGCAAGGGTGTCAGGCCGAGCACCTGCGCGGCTTCGCGATGTCCGGCAGGAACAGTCGCGATGCCTGCCCGGAACACTTCGGAAATGAAAACGGCGGAGTAGAGCGACAGGCCCAGGATCGACGCTGCCAGCGCGTCGATCTGGATGTTGAAGACGATCGGCATCACGTAATAGACCCAGAGCAGTTGCACCAGGATGGGCGTGTTGCGAATGATTTCACCCACGGTCAAGGCCGCGATCCGCGCGAGACGAAAGCGCGACATCTGCATAAGCGCGATCACCATCCCGAGTGCGGTCGCCACGACAAGGGTGACGACCGACAGGAACAGGGTCATCTCGATGCCGTCGGCGAGAAAACCGAAGTTCCTTGGGATGATGTCCCAGCGAAAGCTATAGCTCTGCATCGGATTGCCTTAAGGCGCTACGATCGGGCCGAGCTTGTTCTTCTCGGCAGCGGCCTTCAAGCGCCCGTCAAGTTTGATGTTTTGAACAAACAAGTTCACGTAATTCAGCCAGATCTGGTCGCCCTGATTCATCACATAGGCGTATGGCGTCACGGATAGGGGCTCCGGCGGGGACAGCGTGACCGACCAGTCAAACTGCGCATTCATCTTGGTCGATGCCGGATAGTCCGTCGCCATGACCTCGACCCGGTGTGACATCAGCTCAGCCTGCGTCGTGGCGGGTGGCGCCACAGCGACGACCTTTGCATTCTTCAGATAGGTGCGCAGGAATGGCTCGATGTAGCTGCCCAACGCGACACCCACATTCACGCCGGGCTTGTCGATATCGGCCCAGGTCTTGATCTTGCCGTCCTTGTGGACGACAGCATAGACGCCACTGATCAGATAAGGCTGCGTGAAGGCGACGGCCTGCGCCCGCTTCATGGTCGCCCCCACTCCGAACATGCCGAGATCGCATTTGTTGGCCTGCAGATCCGCGATGAATGTGCTGAAGCTGGTTTCGACATATTCGAGCTTCACGCCCAAGTCTTTTGCCAGCTCTTCGGAGAGATCGATGTCGATGCCCTCGAGCTTTCCGGTATCAGGGTTGCGAAGCGAGATCGCATAATACTGCGGCCATATGCAGACCTTCAGCTTGCCGCTCTTGGTAATGTCGTAGAGATGAGACTGCAGTTGCTGTGCGCCAGCCTGATGCGCCGTCAGCGACGAGAGAGCCAATGCAGCGACAAGTGTCAGAAGCCTTTTCATGGTCATCAATCCTCAAAATGCGTCAGGAAACGCCTGGCTCGTTCAGTGGTCGGGTTCTCAAAGAAAAGCGACGGAATGCCCTGCTCGACGATGACGCCCTCGTCCATGAAGACGACCCGGCTGGCGACCCGCCGCGCGAAACCCATTTCATGGGTGACGACGAGCATCGTCATGCCTTCGAGCGCCAGCGTGCGCATCACCTGCAGCACTTCGCGACGCAATTCCGGATCGAGCGCGGATGTCGGCTCGTCGAACAACAGAACCTTCGGCTGCATGGCCAAGGCACGCGCGATCGCTACGCGCTGCTGCTGTCCGCCGGACAACCGGGCCGGATACGTATCGCGCTTCGCTGCCAGGCCGACTTTTTCCAGCAGGCCTTCCGCGGTGGCGATAGCCTCGTCGCGACCGAGGCCCCGCACGCGCATCGGCGCCTCGATGATGTTCTGCAGCACCGTCATATGCGGCCACAGATTGAATTGCTGGAACACCATCCCGATTTCAGGCCGCACCTTCTTGGCGGCGGCGCGCACGTCGGATGAAAGCTTCGCTTCTGCAACGGCTGCCCCATCCATCAGGATACGTCCGTCAGAGGGAGCCTCGAGCAGTGCCATGCATCGCAACAGCGTCGTCTTGCCCGAGCCGCTGGGCCCGATGATGCAGGTCGACTGCCCCGAACCCAATGCCAGATCCACACCATGCAAAACGGTGTTGGCACCGAAGCGCTTCACCACGGCCTCAGCGGCCAGCAACGGCTCGGACCCTGGAATTGGCGAACTGCTTTCACTCATATCGGCGGGCGCTCCAAACAGTGACCTCAATTCATAAGCAAATCTGATGCCAAAAATTGATTATCGCCCCTAGCGACCTTTTGATGTCAGTTTTGCCAGCAATTATTCGGAAATAATGTATAGATGCTGGTTATGGATCTGAGGCTTATCGAGATTTTCAACGCCGTCATGCAGCATCGGTCAGTCACCGAAGCAGCACGCACGCTCGGCGTGTCGCAACCTGCCGTCAGCGCTGCACTTAAGCGCCTGGAGCAGAATGTCGGTTTTGTGCTGTTTCGACGGGAAAGCCGCCATATCGTCCCGACAGCCGAAGCTCACCTTCTGCATCACGAAGCCGTGCATGCACTTGCCGGCTTCTCCGAATTGGAAGATGCCGCTGCGGGCATTTCGGCCGGTCAACGCGGCGTCCTTACGATCGCGAGCAGCCCTGGCCCCGGTATCGCGTGGCTTCCAGAGATCGTCAGCCGTTTCCGACGGGACCGCCCCTCGACCAAAATCAGACTGCTGACTCGTAGCTCCGACAATGTACGCAGTCTGGTGTCATCAAGGGCCTTCGACATTGGAATTGCCGAACCGCCGTTTGACCGGACGAACACGGTGTTGAAGCGCTATCGGTTCCAGCTGCAATGCGTATTGCCCGCGACTCACGCACTGGCTGCCCATGAAACACTCACCCCCGACCTCCTCGAAGGAAGCGATCTCATCATCACCTCGGGAAGCCGAACATCTTACGCCGCGATTTCACGCGCCTTCGAATCCAGCGGGACGCCGTTTCATCCCGTCATAGAATGCGAGTTCTTCGCCATCGCACTCAATCTCGTCATCGACGGCGCCGGCATTTGCCTTGTGGACGCACTGAGTATTTCCGACACGCTCAGACGGACCGGCAACACCGGCGCGCTGGTCGTTCGGCCATTTTCGCCATCCGTTTTCTACGAGGTGGGCTTGCTGAGACCAAATGTTGGAGAGCTCAGTGTACTCGCCAAACAGTTTGTGAGACTGCTCGATGACTACATTACTCCTCACCTCGCCCAATCTTGACTGAGAGCTAGACGAATCTTGCGCTCACCCTAGCCAATGCCCCGGTACGTCATCAAACCTATGATGGCATCCATAGCCATTTTCTCGAAGCCCAGTAACCGCAGTAAGTACAAATTTTGCGACCACTTTGCACGCCGGCCGGTTATCGCTGTCCGCTTTGCGGCGACGAGACGTGCATCCCGCAATTGGCGTTCGAACTCTAATCGAACCGCTTCGCTTCTCACGGCGCCCCCTTTTGCGTCGTGAACTCCTTCAAGAACCCCGGCGCCATGAAGCAGGCAAGCGACGGCTGACAATGGACACCGAGTCGGCGAGCGGCCAGCGATACGCCGCCGGCATCGGCCGCGTCGCCAAGGTCTGATGGTCTTCAGTTCCCAGTATCGGCGTTCCGCTTCTTGCGACACAGATTAGCAAATTGTGAGACTACCGCATCTCGTCTCGGAACGAGATGTTCGAGAGCTAGGCGGAGCGTTATCGCGCCGAGCTCTCGCCCCCACCACACTGACTGATAAGTTTTCGAGATGCAGGTTAGCCTGGAGGCGGGCCGCCGATAGGCATGTAGCGCGCACTGATAGGGAAATGCTGTGGCGTTTTCGTCGTGCGCGCTCGACCGTCGCATCAGAGAGACGAACTGCTGCAGCCTTCCTCCGCCGCTAGTTCCTCGGCATTGGGGTCGCCCGGTGCCGTCGCCCAGGCCAGTTCGACGAGCGTCACGATCCGCCGACCAGCACCGTCAAGCTGGCAAACGATGAGGCCTTGCTCCTCGATGTAGGTCAGCAAACGCCGGGCACGGCGCAACGAGTGTGAGCCATAGGCGCGGGCAATCACTGCATCGCTCGGGCAGGGCCAACCCTCCTTCGCTGCGCGGGCGATCATCATGAATACACCCTGCATATCCTCGGGCAGAATGGAGGCGCGGACCGAGACATCCTGCCACGCGTCATCCCCTGCCATGTCGGAGCCGAGCCCGGCGCGGGCACGCGTCAGCATGCGACGGAATTCACCCAGGTCCGGCACGGCCGCACCGAGGCCCTCGATGCGGCAGCGGACCACGAATTCCTGATAGAGGACGCCGACCACACGAAATCCCGCGTCGGGTTCCGCCATCACGGCGCGCAGAATGCGGTCCACGCGCTCGCGCCGCTCGGCCAATTCCTCAGCGCTGAACGGCTGCTCCACCGCTTCGGGACGGACCTCCAGCGCCGCGGACTTCGCCGCCATCAGCTGGCCGAGGAGGTCTGGTGACGACGACCGGCGCTGCGGCCGGATATGCTCGGGCGGCGGGGCTGCCAGGATAGTGGCGCGTACGTCCTCCAGTGTCGCTTCCGGCAGCGGCATCAGTCGCGGAGTCGCATTGCGCGGCACTGTATCCGTTGGACCGATGCGCAGCCCCAGCGGACGGCGGGAGAGCGCCGGGCCCAGCGCCATGAATTGTCCGCGCTCCAGGTCGCGGAAGGCATCTGCCTGTCGCCGCTCCATGCCCAGAAGATCGGCGGCGCGCGCCATGTCGATATCCAGGAAGGTGCGGCCCATGAGGAAATTGGAAGCCTCGGCCGCGACGTTCTTGGCGAGCTTCGCCAGTCGCTGGGTTGCGATGACCCCGGCAAGCCCGCGTTTGCGGCCACGGCACATCAGGTTCGTCATGGCGCCGAGCGAGAGTTTGCGCGCCTCGTCCGAAACCTCACCAGCGACGGCCGGCGCGAACAGCTGCGCCTCGTCCACCACCACCAGCATCGGGTACCAGTGGTCGCGGCCGGCCTCGAACAGCCCGTTGAGAAAGGCGGCGGCGCGCCGCATCTGGTTCTCGGCGTCGAGCCCCTCGAGATTGAGCACCGTCGAGACGCGATGGATGCGCGCGCGCTCGCCGGCGGCCTGCAGACCGCGCTCGGTATGCTCCTCGGCATCGATCACGAGGTGGCCGAAACGGTCCGCCAACGACACGAAGTCGCCTTCGGGGTCGATGATGGTCTGCTGCACCCAGGGGGCGCTCTGTTCCAGCAGCCGGCGCAGCAGATGGGATTTGCCGGAGCCCGAATTGCCCTGCACCAGCAGGCGGGTCGCCAGCAGTTCCTCAAGGTCCAGAGCCGCCGGTGCGCCTGCCGTCGTGTGTCCCATCTCGATCGCAACGGTCATGTCTCGACTCAAAGTCTCCCTGCGGAGGGGGCTTATCAACCCGATCGCAGCCCGTCGAGCGCTCATGGCCGACCGTCCCGTGTTCCGCACCGCTGGCAGGCCTGGATGAGCTGGGCGCCGGTCGGGCTCAGGTAACGCGACCTCCGGCAATCGATGTCGCGGCTCTTCCAGACGCGGCCGCCCGTGGAGTCCGATCCTGATCTTTTACGATCACGGGTGGCCGATTGGACGCGCGATTACGGCAGCGTCCTTTATCCTCAAGCTCATAGCGGTCTGGTTGCAGGTTCGAGTCCTGCCGGGCCCACCGCCAAGCCGCGGCTACACCCGCCCCGCCTCCGGTTCCGCATTTAAGCTTTGTTTGCCATTGCCGGTGCATGATCCCGCGCTCCGATCAAGGCAGGCACCATGCGGTATACGGACATTGCGGTGGTCGGCGGCGGCCTCGCCGGCTCGACGGCTGCGGCGATGCTGGGACGCGCCGGCGTGTCGGCCTTGCTGATCGACCCGCACACCCAATATCCGCCCGACCTGCGCTGCGAGCGGGTCAGCACCAGCCAGATCGAACTGCTGCGCAAGACCGGCTTCGCCGCCGCTTTGTTCCGGGCTGGCACCTGTGACCGCCAGATCTGGACTGCGCGGTTCGGCTACCTGATCGACAAGAAGCCCAGCGAGCAGTTCGGCATTCTCTACGACTCCCTCGTCAACGCAATGCGGGATGAAATCCCCGCCGGCATTGAAACGATCATTGCCAAGACCACGGCGATTGCGACCAGCCCGGACCGGCAGACCCTCACGCTCTCCACCGGCGAGGAGATTTCCGCGCGCCTGGTCGTGCTTGCCAGCGGGCTGAACATCGGCCTGCTGCACAAGCTTGGCATCGAGCGCCAGGTCATCAGCAAATGCCATTGCATCACGGCTGCCTTTGACGTCGTGCCGGCCGGACGCGCGGCGTTCGATTTTCCTGCCCTCACCTATTTCTCGGAGGGGCCGCGCGACCGCGCCGCCTATCTGACGCTGTTTCCGGTCGGCGACACGATGCGCGCCAACCTGTTCGTCTATCGCACCATGGAAGATCCCTGGCTGCGCGAGATGCGCGCGGCGCCGGCGCAGGCGCTGCATGCCCTGTTTCCGAAGCTGCACGGCTTCACCGGAGATTTTGACGTCACCGGCCAGATGCGCATTCGGCCGGCGGACCTTTATGTCAGCACGGGTCACCGCCAAGCCGGTGTGGTGCTGGTGGGCGACGCCTTCGCGACGTCCTGCCCGGCGGCCGGGACCGGCACCAACAAGGTGTTCACCGACGTCGAGCGGCTCTGCAACGCCTACATTCCAAACTGGCTGGCGACCGAGGGCATGGGCGGTGACAAGATCGCGGCGTTCTATGACGATCCGCTCAAGCAGGCCTGCGACGCCTGGTCGGAAGCCAAGGCCCATCACTTTCGCTCGGTTTCAATCGACCACGGCCTGACCTGGCAGGCGCGGCGCTGGGCGCGCTTCCTCGGCCGGCGCGGCCAGGGGATGTTGCGGCGGCTCAGCGGGCAGGATCGCGGGATCGCCGTCGATAACAGTGGGCCGGTCGCGATCCGAAAATAGCTCGTCGCGTGGCGTGATGTAGCGCCCCTGCAGCGTGCCGCGTCGTCCGACAACAAGATGCCGCTTTGTACGACCACTATCGCCCAGCTATCATGGATTGAATTTGTTTTCGGCAGTGATCGCCGAGGTGAATCCGTTGCGCAACGTGACCCTGGATTTCTGTGCCGGCATTCTGCTGACTGGATGGCTTGCTGTCGCCTGCCTGGCGCCGGCGGCCGCCGATCCCCGGAATCTGTCGCAGATGCCGGATCCGCGCGGCGAATTCATTCGTCTCTGCGCGCCGTTCATGGTGTCGCGCTACGCGCATCCCGAGGCGATCTGCGACTGCGTCCGAACCTCGCTGATCAGCGAGATCGGCGACCAGCAGGTTCTCGATGCCATCCTGTTCGGCGTCACCGAGCGCGGCGTGCCGATGCTCGACCGCAGCTGGCTGCCGCCGGAGAAGCGGCCATTGATCGGCCGCACCATGACGGCGATCGCCGAGCCGACGATGGAGTGCATGTTCGGAAACGGTCAGGTCAAAAGGGCCGCTGACAAAATCCCCATCGACGGCTTTCCCAGCATGCTGCCGACGCAGGATTTTGCGCCGTAGTTGGCGACCTGGAAAAATCGGCGTCTCAGGCGAACGACACTACGCGAAAGCCAGCCTTCGCCTTGCCCGCACCAGCAAGCCCACCATGATCGCCACGTTCAGCGCGTTCCAGCCCAGCCCGTTCATGAAGGCCGCAGCGTAAGAGCCGGTGGCGTCGAAGATCACGCCGGAGATCCAGCCGCCGAACGACATCCCGACCACGGAGGCGAGAATGACCAGGCCGACGCGGGTGGCGGCTTCGCGGGCCGGCATCGCCTCACGCACGATGATGGCGTAGCTCGGCACGATGCCGCCCTGGAACAGGCCGAACATCGCCGAGATCACATAGAGCGAGGTCAGGCTGTCGAAGAACAGGTAGAACAGCAGCGCGGAGCCCTGCGCGACGGCGCCGAGCAGCAGCGTGCGGATGCCGCCGATACGATCGGCAAGAAAGCCGGAGCCGATCCGGCTGATAATGCCGAACGCCAGCATCAGCGACAGCATCTCGGCGCCGCGCGCCACGCCGTAGCCGAGGTCGCCGCAATAAGCGACGATGTGGACCTGCGGCATCGCCATCGCCACGCAGCAGGAGATCGCTGCGATCGACAGCAACACCGTCAGTGCGTCGCTGCTCAGCCGCAGGTCAACACGCGGCGGTGGCGCGTTGACATGACTGCGCTTCGTGCCGGCGCCGATCTGCAGCCGCAGCATCGTCAGAAAGATCAGCATCGCCACCATGCTCGTGAGGCCCACCGCGATATGCGCGACCTGCCAGCCGAACGACCGGATGCCCCAGCTGACGAGCGGCGGCCAGATCACGCCGCCGAGATAGCTGCCGGTGGCGGCGACGCTGACGGCGATGCCGCGGCGCTTCTCGAACCAGTGCGAGGCCTCGGCCATCAAGGGGCCGAACGTCGCCGACGATCCCGCGCCGATCGCGAAATGCACCAGGATGAATTGCCACATCGCGATGGCCTGCGACGCTGCGAGATAGCCGACGCCCATGACGCCGGCGCCCAGGCTGATGGCCGCGACAATGCCGAAACGGTCGGTCAGCTTGCCGATGACGACCCCGCCAAGGCCGAAGCCGGCCATCGCAAAGGTAAAGGCCAGCGACGCCGCGCCGCGGGTCGCGGCGAATTCGGCCTGCACCGCCGGAATCGCCACCACCACCGACCACATCCCGACGCTACCGATCGCACCGATGACCAAGGCAAGGCCAAGCCGGACCCAGGCCTGACGTGAATCAGGAAGGAACGGCCGCGAATCCGGGAAGGTGCTGGAAATTTTCACGGCGGCAACTTCGTCGGGTGCCGTGCGCAGGTCAAGCGATCTGCCGAAGGATTAGGCATGCAGAAGCAGTGCAACAGATTGGACGGTGGCAAAGCACCGCAAACGGCCTTTGTTAACCCTTTGCTAACCATAAGCACGGCAAAAATTGCCGAGTGGAGTCGCGTCTCGTCTGCCGATCGGGGGAATGCCCGTGGAAGCCAGTGCGGTGCCTCACTATCGAACCGGCGGCCTTTCGGCCGCCGCGCAGGCGTTCGGCACCCGTGGGCGATCTTCGCGGGAGGAAGCGGCAACGATGACGGATTTGGTAGCGGGTCAGGGTCTGGGAGCCCCGAAGACGGGCTTCAACTTCACCGATCTTCGTTCGATGGTGATGCGCGGCGATCTCGCGCTGGCATTCGGCGTCCTGACCATCCTGGTCGTGCTGATCATGCCGCTGCCGTCGATCGTGCTCGACCTGTTTCTGGCGATCTCGATCACGATGTCGATCCTGATCCTGATGACGGCGCTGTTCATCCAGGCGCCGCTGGAATTCTCGTCCTTCCCCACGGTGCTGCTGATCTCGACCATGCTGCGGCTGTCGCTGAACATGGCCTCGACCCGGCTGATCCTGTCGCACGGCCATGAAGGCACCGCCGCCGCCGGCCACGTCATCGAGGCGTTCGGCAATTTCGTGATGGGTGGCAACTTCGTCATCGGCATCATCGTCTTCGCCATCCTGGTAATCGTGAACTTCGTCGTCATCACCAAGGGTTCGGGCCGCATCGCCGAAGTCGCGGCACGCTTCCAGCTCGACGCCATGCCCGGCAAGCAGATGGCGATCGACGCCGATCTCTCCGCCGGCCTGATCGACGAAGCCACCGCGAAGAAGCGCCGCAAGGATCTGGAAGACGAGAGCGGCTTCTTCGGCGCCATGGACGGTGCCTCGAAGTTCGTGCGCGGCGACGCCGTGGCAGGCCTGCTCGTCGTATTCATCAATATCATCGGCGGCATCATCATCGGCGTCGCCCAGCAAGGTCTCAGCTTCGGCGAAGCAGGGCGGACCTACACGCTGCTGACCGTCGGCGACGGTCTCGTCACCCAGGTGCCGGCACTGATCGTCTCCACCGCGGCCGGCCTGCTGGTGTCGAAGGCCGGCATCTCAGGCGCTGCCGACAAGGCGCTGATGAAGCAGCTGTCCGGCTACCCGCAGGCGCTGGGCATGTCGGCCGGCGTGATGCTGATGCTGGCCATATTGCCGGGCATTCCGATGCTGCCGTTCCTGCTGCTTGGCGGCGGCGCCGCCTGGCTTGCGGTTACCGCCAGCAAGCGCAACCGCAAGGCCGTGGTCACCGCGGCAGCGGAAGCCGCAGCTCCTGCGGCGGCTGCCGCGGCAGCCGCCGCAGCCGACGAGCCGATCTCCGCATCGCTGAAGATCGACGACCTCAAGATCGAACTCGGCTACGCACTGCTGCCGCTGGTCAACGGTCCCGACGGCACCGATCGCCTGACCGAACAGATCAAGGCGCTGCGCAAGTCGCTGGCGGTGGAAATGGGTTTCGTGATGCCGTCGGTGCGGATCCTCGACAACGTGCAGCTCGAGGCCAACACCTACATCATCAAGATCAAGGAAGTGGACGCCGGCACCGGCCGGATCTGGCCGGCGCAGTACATGGTCATGGATCCCGGCGGCAATCAGGTCAACGTGCCTGGCATTCACACCACCGAGCCGACCTTTGGCCTGCCCGCCACCTGGGTCGATGCCGGGCTGAAGGAAGAAGCCTCGCTGAAGGGTTACACCGTCGTCGATGCCGCCACCGTCTTGTCGACGCATCTGACCGAGCTACTCAAAGGCAACATGTCGGACCTGCTGTCCTATGGCGAAGTGCAGAAGCTGCTGAAGGATCTGCCGAAGGAGCAAGGCGAACTGGTCAAGGATATCGTACCTAGCCTGATCACCGTGTCCGGCATCCAGCGCGTGCTGCAGTTGCTGCTCACCGAACGGATCTCGATCCGCGACCTCTCGACCATTCTTGAGGGCATCGCCGACGCGCTGGCGTTCTCGCGCAATCCGGCCACCGTGGTCGAACACGTCCGCGCCCGCCTCGCCCGCCAGATCTGCGCACAGAACACCTCCTACAACGGCTACCTGCCGCTGATCGCGCTGTCCGCGAAATGGGAGCAGGCTTTTGCGGAGTCGATCATCGGCACCGGCGAAGAGCGCAGCCTGGCGATGCAGCCGTCAAAGCTGTCGGAATTCATGACCACGGTGCGCGATCGTTTCGAGCAGGCGGCGCGCGAAGGCGAAGCGCCAGTGCTGGTTACCTCCGCTTCGATCCGGCCCTTCGTGCGCTCGCTGGTCGAGCGTTTCCGCGCGCAAACCACGGTGCTGTCGCAGGCGGAAATCCACCCCCGCGCCCGGCTGAAGACGGTCGGCAGCGTCTGAGCAGACCCAAGGGCCCGCTCAAAACAGATGCATTTTCGTCACAGACAAGCATTTTGCCAGAATGCCGCAGTTTTACGCTAGGGAAACGGCGATCTGGCCGAATTCATCAAGCAATTGTAAAATATAGATAATTTGGAATTCTTTGGGCTTTCCGCAATCGTTCAGTCGCGGCCGTTCACGTCTTTTCACTGCCTTGTGATGGGATCTTTGGAACGGAACGCCGAGTCCTTACGTTTCCTGCCATGAGATGTTGAACCTACCGCCGGGGACACGACACACATCGGTGCAGGCAGTAACGGCAGGAGCGTTTCCATGAACCACTCGATTTACAGCGCAGATCGCATGACCCACCTCAAGGTGGTGATAGTCGCTCTGATCGCCGGAATCTTCGTGGCGGGTTTTGGAATTTCGGCCCGGTACAACTCCGACGAAGGCTACACGCAGACCGCGCGCGTGGTCAAAGCCGGCAAACCGGTTGCGATCGGCAATGCTAACGCCAATCTGGTTCGCTAAGTAATTCAGGAATTCACGTGGCGATGTCCCCCAAGGTCGTCACGTGAATATAGAAGCTTCCACTTCCCCCCGAGTGGACTTCGAATGAAAAACGCCCGCTCCCCACGGGCGTTTTTCTTTTGCGCTGTAAGGAAGCAGAAACACCGTCATTGCGAGCAAGCGCCGCCCGATGACAGGCTCCGCGAAGCAATCCAGTTCTTTGGGGCAGAAGAACTGGATTGCTTCGTCGCAAGTGCTCCTCGCAATGACGAGAGGGATCACCGCGCCGGCGCGGGCGGGACGGTTTCGATCAACTTGCCGGTGAACACGATCGGCCCGGTGGGCGCGCCGGTCGGCGAACCGCCTTCGGGCTCGACGGTGACGGCGTAGGTCGCCTGATTCACTGTGTCCGGGTCATATGCGGCAAGCGCAGTTCGCGTCGTAAAATCGTTGCCGCCGATCACGCCCAGCGAGCGCGGGCGCTGCAGCTTGTCCGACACGATCCAGAGTTCATAACTCTTGCCGGGCTGCGGCGTCGCGCCGACTTTTCGCACCGTAAAATTCTTCGTGCCGGTATCGACCGTCAGGATGAACGCGGGCGAACTACCATCGGTCTGCAGCAGAGCGACGTATTGCGCGGGCGTGGTGGCGGCGGCAGGCAGCGCCGGGGGCTGGACCTGCACGACCTGCTGCGTCGCCTTCGGACGCAGACCGCCGGGAAGCAGTTCGGGACGATAGGCCTGCACGGCAATCATGGCGACAAGCGCGGCCGCGATCGCAGTCATGCCGGTGGCAACATTGCGCCAGCGCTTTGCCTGCTGCGAGAACGCAAGCACGTTCGCGCTTTCGGCAATCGGAGTATCACTGTTGTCATTGGCGACAACGGGAGCAACGACGGGCTGCACGGGCTGCGGGGCATCCGGCAACACCAGCGCCTCTTGCGCGCCAGACAGTCCGATAGCCGTCTTGACATTCTCCCAGACTTCGGGACGCGGTTCGACCAGACCGACCATCTGATTGAGGACGCCGAGCTTGCGCTCCCACGTTTCGACCACCGCCGCAAAATCCTTGTCGACGGACATCATGGCCTCGACCTGCACGCGCTCTTCGGCATCGAGGGTGCCGAGCGCATATTCCGCGGCGAGCGCGATATGGTCTTCGCTGTAGGCCATCATGTCAGTCCCAGACACGCCCGGATATCCATCATGCTGCGACGCAGCCACGTCTTCACGGTGTTCACCGGCGCTTCGAATTTAGCCGCCAGTTGCTCGCGGCTCCATCCGTTGTAGTAAGCGAGCAGCACCAGTTTCTGGCGGTCCGGCTCGAGCCGTCCCACGCACTCCAACAAGCGCTTCAATTCCTCAGTCATTTCCCGACGCGCGAGCGGATCGGGCGAGTCAGCGGCCACTTCCATCGCGGCCGGCTCTTCCTCGATCGAGATCTCGCTCTTCTTGCGCACCACATCGATCGCCCGGTTGCGGGCGATCGATACCATCCACGTGATCGGCGACGCCAGGCCAGGATTGAACTGCCCGGCGCTGTTCCAGATCTTGACGTAGGCCTCCTGAATGACTTCCTCCGCGAGGTCCTGTCTGCGCAAGATACGGAGCACCACGCCGAAGAGTTTCGCACGCGTTGCGGCATACAGGCGCTCGAAAGCGGCCTCATCCCCCTTTGCAACTGCGGCGATCAGCCAGACCAGCTCAGCCGGCGTCAGCATTCAATGTCCTCAACCCCAGGATACATCCGCGATCCCGGCAATCCAGAGCGGCAATCCATTTGTGTCGTAACATATTTTGTATCGAACCGGCCATGTTGCTGTTTGTGCTGTGGATTGCGCAAAGTAAAACCCGGGCCTCGCGGCCCGGGTTCGGTAGCTTTGATATTGGAGTGCAGATGATCCAGGCGCGCTTTGCGCCTCAGGCAACTGCTCCGATGCGCGCGCGCATCAGACCTATGCTGTCGAGATCGGCCTGCTCGCGGGCGCTTTCCTCGGCGCGCTCACGGGCCTGATCGCGCTCGTCGAGCAACTCTACTTTCTTGAGTTCTTCGAAGGCTTCGGTGAGCAGGCTCTTGGCGTCTTCGAGCTGAATGCGCAGCTCGTCGGCGGAGCGCGTCAGGTTCTCGCGGCGCTGGATCGCAGCCTTGGCGTAGGTCGGATAGGCGAAGTGCGTGGGATCGTTGATCCCGGCGCGGTCCTGCTCGGTCTGGATTTCGCGCTCCAGATCCACCGACATGCGCTGGAAATCCGCGATCATGCCTTCGATCTGGTTGACCCTTCGGCGCTTTTCGTCGACCTGAAACTTCTTCAGACGGATCAGCGTGTCACGTGACTTCATCGACTCGTACTCCCCAGAAGTCCCAATCTCAACGCGGGACAGGACCGGTCGCCCACGCGGGGCCTACCGGCAGAAACTCTTCTCTGGGGAGGATGATGGCCTGACAAAGTTAGCGTTCCGTTTCCAAACTACCAAGGATTTGCTCTAGTTGCCGGTAACCCTCCCCCAAACTCGCCACTTCGTCCTTGCGCTGGCGCAGGAACGCCTCCAGCGGCTCGTGCAGCCGGATCGCCTCATCGACCTCCGGGCTGGAGCCCGCCCGGTAGGCACCGAGCCGGATCAGCTCCTCCATATCCGAATAGGTCGCCATAATCTGGCGCGCCCGGGTGATGGTCGGCAGATAGACCGGATCGGCAGATTTCGGCATCGTCCGGGATACCGACTTCAGGATGTTGATGGCCGGGTAGCGGCCGCGCTCTGCAATGGCGCGCTGCATCACGATATGACCGTCGAGAATGCCGCGGACGGCGTCGGCCACCGGCTCGTTGTGATCGTCGCCATCCACCAGCACCGTGAAGATGCCGGTGATGGACCCCTCGTCGACGCCCGGGCCGGCACGCTCCAGCAGCTTTGGCAATTCGGTGAACACCGTCGGCGTGTAGCCCTTGGCAGTCGGCGGCTCGCCGACCGACAGTCCGATCTCGCGTTGCGCCATGGCAAAGCGGGTCACGGAGTCCATCATGCACATGACGTCCTTGCCCTCATCCCGGAAGTATTCCGAAATCGACAGCGTCAGGTAAGCCGCCTGGCGCCGCATCAGCGCCGGCTCGTCGGACGTCGCCACCACCACCACGGCCCGCGCCAGGCCTTCTTCGCCGAGATCTTCCTGCAGGAATTCCTGCACCTCGCGGCCACGCTCGCCGATCAGGCCGATCACCGAGACATCGGCATCGACGTTGCGCGCCAGCATCGACAGCAGCACCGACTTGCCGACGCCGGAGCCCGCGAAAATGCCCATGCGCTGGCCGCGGCAGCAGGTCAGGAAAGTATTGAGCGACCGCACCCCGAGATCGAGCGGCGCGCCGACGCGTTTGCGGGAATGCGCCGGCGGCGGCGAATTGCGATACGGCATCGGCGCCGGCCCCTGCAGCAGAGGCCCCTTGCCATCGATCGGTTCGCCCATCGCGTTGACGACGCGACCGAGCCAGGCGATTGACGGCCGCACCTGGCTGGAGGCATTGGCGATCACCGCGCGGCAGCCACGGCGCACGCCTTCGAGGCCGGCGAACGGCATCACCACCGCATTGTGGCCGCTGAAACCGATGACTTCCGCCGGGATGAAACGGTTGGTGCCGGTCTCGATCACGATCCGCGCGCCCACCGACATGGCGTGGATCGGACCGGCAATTTCCACCATCAAGCCGCGCACACCGACGACACGGCCATAGATATTGACGCCGTCGAGGTCGGTGATCTGCTCTGCGAGCGCTTTCATTGCGAAACCCTTAAGTTTCTGAACATTGCCGTTCGGCTCTTAACCCCGTGTTTACCCGCATCGTTAATCATTACGTCATTGACCGAGAGGACTGAGAGCACCCGCTTTTCAGAACGAAGGGCGAGTCGGAAGAGTCGGTTAGGCCCGCCTCTTAATGTGGAACTTGAACGGCTGCGGATACAAAAAGTGTCTTTGCCGCAATATCTTATGGCGATTCGACAAAAATTGCACGGATAGAGCTTGCGCAGGGGAATCAGGTTTTGTTAACCATATGTCGTCAGGATCCGAATCAGTTGTTCAAAGGCGTTTTTTGGTGCCGCAAGTGCGGCCGACCTGACGCCCGGAGCGGCGACCAAAGGGGACTGGCATGCGCGTTTTGCTAATAGAAGATGATAGCGCTGTCGCGCAGTCGATTGAGCTGATGCTCAAATCCGAGAGCTTCAACGTCTACACGACGGATCTCGGAGAAGAGGGCGTCGATCTCGGCAAGCTCTACGACTACGACATCATCCTGCTCGATCTCAATCTGCCGGACATGTCCGGCTACGATGTGCTCAAGCAGCTGCGGGTGTCGAAGATCAAGACCCCCATTCTGATCCTCTCCGGCCTCGCCGGCATCGAGGACAAGGTCAAGGGCCTCGGCGTCGGCGCCGACGACTACATGACCAAGCCTTTCCACAAGGACGAACTGGTTGCCCGCATCCATGCGATCGTGCGCCGCTCCAAGGGCCACGCCCAGTCGGTGATCCAGACCGGCGATCTCGTGGTCAATCTCGACACCAAGACAGTGGAAGTCGGCGGCCAGCGCGTGCATCTGACCGGCAAGGAATATCAGATGCTGGAGCTGCTCTCGCTCCGCAAGGGCACCACCCTCACCAAGGAAATGTTCCTCAACCATCTCTACGGCGGCATGGACGAGCCCGAGCTGAAGATCATCGACGTCTTCATCTGCAAGCTGCGCAAGAAGCTCGCCAACGCCTCGGACGGCCGCAACTTCATCGAAACCGTGTGGGGCCGCGGCTACGTACTGCGCGAGCCGCACGAAGAAGAAATCCGCATCCCGGCCTGATCGAATTGACGGCGAGCCCGCAGCTCGCGCCTCCCGACTGAACCCCGCCGTAAATGGCGGGGTTTTTGTTTGTGCATATGAACCCGCACGTCGCTTGCCCCGACCAACCGGACATGGGTGAATGACGGTTGAAACACGTCTGGCTTCTCTCAGTCGGGCTTCTCGGGGGCGGAATGGTTCTGCAATCTCTGGCCGGTCTGCCGGCCTTCCTGGTCTATTTCTGCACCGGCGTCGTCGCCGTGATGCTGTATCTGTTCGTCTACACGCGGGTCACGCCGCACGACGAATTCGAGTTGATCCGCAATAACGTGCCGTCGGCAGCGATCGCGCTCGGCCTCAGCCTGCTCGGTTTCGTGCTCCCGGTGTTCAGCGCGATCGTTCACTCCGCCAATGCGATCGACTGCCTGATCTGGAGCGTGATCGCGTTGATCGTGCAGATCGCAGTGTATTTCATCGTCAAGATTCCGGTGCCGAACCTGTCGGCGCGGATCGCCGCCGGCGAACTGGCGCCGGCGATCTGGCTTGGCCTCGCCTCCCTCGCCGCCGGCGTGCTGAACGCCGCCTCGATGGTGGTTTGAGATGGCGCAGGTGCCGGATCACGAGTTCGGAAAGCGTCGGCTGCAGGATATGCAGCAGTCCACGGCGACGAAACGGTCCAACCATATCGTGCTGCTGCTGATGGGCACGATCGCGCTCGGCGGTGGCGCCTATGCGCTGATGCCCGGCGAGAACTGCGGAACGAACCAGCCGGGCATGGCAGCCAGCCCGGAGCAAACCGGCGCCTGCCAAAGCCGGTCCTCCTCATCCAGCAGCCACGGCGGCTCGTCCGCGCGCAGCAACTTTGCCAGCGCCGATGCCTCTTCCGGCTATTCGTCCGGCAGTTCTTCTTCCGATGGCAGCACCAACAACCACGTCACCCGCGGCGGCTTCGGCTCGTTCGCCCATTCCTTCACCTCGCATTTTTCCGGCGGCAGCTGACGCACGCATGCAGCGGATTGTGTGCCCCGAGCGCGACGACTGGGAAGCCACCGCGGCCGCGATGGGGTTTGTGTTCCACAGCGAGGCCGGGCAGCGCTACTGGGACGAACGCGCTTACTATGCCTTCACCCTCGACGAGATCGAACGCCAGATCGAGGCGCCGACCGCCGAACTCAACGTCATGTGCCGCGAGTTGATCGGCCGCGCGGTCAAGGACGAGCGTTACTTACGGCTGCTGAAAATTCCCGAGGCGTTCTGGACTTTGATCGCCGCCAGCTGGCAGCGCGGCGATCCCAGCCTCTATGGCCGCTTCGATTTTCGCTATGACGGCCACGGCCCGGCAAAATTGCTGGAATACAATGCGGACACGCCGACCTCGCTATTCGAAGCGGCGGTGTTTCAATGGACATGGCTGGAGCAGGCCATCGAACGGCAGATCGTTCCGAAGCGCTCCGACCAGTACAATTCGCTGCACGAAAATCTGATCAAAGCCTGGCGCAAGATCGGCAACGGAAAACACCTGCATCTGGCGGCAGCAATGGCCAGCACCGAGGACCGCGGCACGGTGCAGTATCTCGCCGATGTCGCGCAGCAAGGCGGCCTCGATCCGGTACTCATCGATATCGCCGAAATCGGTTTGCGCGGCGATGGCCACTTCGTCGATCTCCGGGACAGGCCGATCGAGCTGGCATTCAAGCTGTATCCCTGGGAATGGATGTTTCGCGAAGCGTTCGGCGCGCGGCTGAAAGGCGCCTCGACGCGCTGGATCGAACCGCCATGGAAAGCGATCCTGTCCAACAAGGGCATCCTGCCGCTGCTGTGGGCGATGTTTCCGAACCACCCGAATTTGCTGCCGGCCCATTTCGATGACGATCCCGCAGCGGCCGAACTCGGCACGTCCTATGTGCGCAAGCCGCTGTATTCCCGCGAAGGCGCTAATGTCACGCTGGTGAGCGGCGGCAGCGCGATCGACGCGCAGCCAGGGCCATATGGCGCGGAAGGTTTCATTCGCCAGGCGCTGGCGCCGCTGCCGAATTTTTCAGATCAGTATCCGGTACTGGGCAGCTGGCTGGTCGGCGAGACCGCGTGCGGGCTATCGATCCGCGAGGATGAAAACCCGATCACCGGCAACCTGTCGCGCTTCGTGCCGCACGCCATCCTGTAGCAGCGCTCAACGCGATGGCGACGCGACGGCTTTCAGCGGCGGCGCCATGCTTGGCACGATCGACGGCGAGGCGCGCAGCAGGTTCGGACGATATAGCCCGCGGCGATCCGGATGCGGCTTGAAGGCATCGGTCAGGCCGACGACGGTTTCCGCAGCACCCAGCGCGAGAAAGCCATCGGGCTCCATGGTCTTGGCGAGGCGGCCGAAGATCGACGTCTTCATGTCCTGGTCGAAATAGATCAGCACGTTGCGGCAGAAGATCAGGTCGAACTTGCCCATATGGGCGAAGTCCTGCAGCAGGTTGAGCGGGCGATACTGGATCATCGAGCGAATGTCGGCATTGATCTGCCACATCTCGCCGATCTGCTTGAAATACTTCACCAGCAGCTGGATCGGCAGCCCGCGCTGCACCTCGAACTGGCTGTAGATGCCGGACCTGGATTTCTCCAGCACCTGCTGCGAGATGTCGGTGCCGATGATCTCGATCCGCCATCCCGACAGCGCCGCGCCCATTTCCTTCAGGCACATGGCGATCGAGTAAGGCTCCTGCCCGGTCGAGGCTGCCGCGCACCAGATCCGCAGGCTGCGCCGGCTGGCGCGGGCCTGCAGCAGTTCGGGTATGATCGCCTCGCGCAGATGATCGAACGGAATCTTGTCGCGAAAGAAGAAAGTCTCGTTGGTGGTCATCGCCTCGACGACGTCGGAACAGATCGCGGCAGACCCGTTCTTGATCTGCTGCACCAGTTCCTCGATGCCGGCGAGACCGGCCTTGCGGGCCAGCGGGATCAGCCGGCTCTCGACCAGATACTGCTTGTCGGCGGACAGATCGAGGCCGGAACGATCTTTCAGGAACTTGCGCAGGAACTCATAGTCAGCCGGCATCATGACCGATCCCCCGAAAAGATCCGAACCAGTTTCGGAGCGATCTGATTAAGCGGCAAAATCGCCGAGCAAATTCCGGCATTGGCGGCAGCGCCCGGCATGCCCCACACCACGCTGGAAGCCTCGTCCTGGGCGATGACGTTGCCGCCCACGGCAACGATTTCCTTGCCACCGCGCATGCCATCCGAGCCCATGCCGGTCAGCACCACGGCAAGGATAGCCCCCTGCCAGACATCGATGGCGGAGCTGAACAGCGGATCGACCGCTGGCTTGCAGAAATTCACCGGCGGGCCGTCATCAAGTGCAATCGCGATGTTGGCGCCCTGCTTGACCACGCGCATGTGTTTTCCGCCCGGCGCCAGATAGATCTGGCCAGCCTTGACGAGTTCGCCATCGACGCCTTCGTGCGCAGGCCGCTTGCTGGTACGCGCCAGATGTTCGGCCAGAATAGTCGTGAAGGTCGGCGGCATGTGCTGGGTGATCAGCACCGGCACGCGATCGATCACCGCGCCGATTTCGGCGACCAGTGCCATCAGCGCCTGCGGACCGCCGGTCGACGATCCGATCAGCAACACGCGCGGCATGATCGAACTGAACGGACGCTTGACCAGTTGCGCCTGTGCGGCGACAGGCATGGCCGGACGCGGCGCCGACTCGCGCGGACGGTCCAGCGACGGAGCAATCGACGGCGTCGATGCCGATTTGAGGCGGCGGACCTTCAGGCCGAGATGGCGGATCTTCTGCAGCAGGTCGTGCTTGAAGACGTCGGCGGCAGCGATTTCCCGGGTACTCTCGGGCTTCGGAATGTAGTCGGCCGCACCGAGTGACAGCGCCTTGAAGCTGATCTCCGCGTTGCGGCGGGTCAGCGTCGAGGCCATGAGGACGATCAGGTCGCGCTTCTTGGCGAGCAGCTGCGGCAACGCAGAAATGCCATCGAGGTCCGGCATCTCGATGTCGAGCACGGCGACGTCGGGATTGATGCGCTCGACCTGATTGACGGCGTCAAGGCCGGTGCGCAGCGAGGCCGCAACCGTCATGTCCGGCTCGGCATCGATCCAGCGCGAGATCAGACCGCGAATGACGACGGAGTCGTCAACCACCATAACCCGCAGCGGTTCATGCCGCGTCGGATCCGCAACCGAGGGGGGGCTGATCACATCAATACTCATTACTCACCACGCAAACGAACACAACAAATGGACTTGAACAACAATTTGAAAGCGGGATTCGAACGCCGAATCCCGAAGCTAGTTCTAGATCAGCCCGACTTCGTGGAATTTCGCCGAGACGATTTCCTTGTCGAACGGCTTCATGATGTATTCGTTGGCGCCGGCATGCAGTGCGCGGGCGATGTGCGCGACGTCGTTCTCGGTGGTGCAGAACACCACCTTGGGCACATCGCCGCCCGGCATCCGACGCAGGTTGCGCAGGAATTCGTAGCCGTCCATCACCGGCATATTCCAGTCGAGCAACACCGCATCGGGCAGACCGCGCTTGCAGACCTCAAGCGCCTTCTCGCCGTCCTCGGCTTCGGTGATCTCGAAATCCAGACCTTCGAGAATCCGTCGTGCGACTTTACGGATGACGCTGGAGTCATCGACAACCAGACATGTCTTCATTTTAGCCTCTGCCGTTCAGTCCCAAAGGGACGTTTCCATCGCGCCTGCTGCCGGCCTTAAGCCGCCAGCTTGTCAGGCGAAATTTCAAGAATCTTGTCGACGTCGAGCACGACCATCAGCTGGCCGTCGAGGCGGTGAACGCCGGAAGCCATCTTGGCCATCCGAGGGTCAAGATTGACCGGGTTCACTTCGCGGCTGTCATCGGCGAGCTTCAGCACTTCGCCGATCGAGTCGATCAGCAGGCCGTAGGATTCGCCGCGCAGATCGACACCCACCGCCATCGGCGGCTTGCCGTCGTCGTTTTTCGGCAGGCCGAGCCGCGAGCGCATGTCGATCGCGGTGACGATGCGGCCGCGCAGATTGAGCACGCCGGCGACGTCGCTGGATGATAGCGGCACGCGGGTCAGGCGTTCCGGCATGAAGACGTCCTGTACGCGCGAGATCGGCATGCCGAACAGCTGCCCGCCGATCATGGTGGTGACGTATTCGGTGATCGCGCCGTCCGCGCTTGGGGTTTTGGTGGTCATCGTTACGTCCCTCATGCCGCCTGGTGGATTTCGGTGGTCTGTTCTTTTAGCGCGGCGATCAGGCCGGGCCGGTCGAACTTGGCGACGTAATCGTGGAAGCCGGCGAGCCGACCGCGCTCGATGGCCGCCGGAGAGATCATCGACGACAGGGCGATGATCGGCGTGCCGCAGAGCTTCTGGTCGGCGCGAATGGTTTCGGCGAATTCGAAACCGTTCATGTCCGGCATTTCGATATCGGTCAGGATCGCATCGAACTCCTGGCCGGAGCGCAGCACGACGAGGCCCTCCTGCGCATTGGTGGCGACGCGGACCTTGTAGCCGGCGGCCTTGAGCACCGGCGACAGCATGTTGCGGAAGAAGGCGGAGTCATCGACCAGCAGGATCGACTGCGCGGTGGCGGAGACCCGCATCTCCTTGCGGCTGAACCAGTCGGCGAAGGCCATCGGCAGGAAGTGGCCGACGTCGATCACTTCGGTGGCGAGCCCCTTGATCACCGCAGAGCCGAGAATGCCTTCCCTGCCGCTGGCGACTTCGATGTGGAGACGCTCTTCGACGATGTCGACGATCTCGTCGACGACCAGGCCCATGGAGCGGCCGTCGTCGGCGAACACCAGGATCGGCTGGGTACCCGAGGTGCGGACCGTGACGTTTTCCATCTGCACCAGCGGCATCAGCTGGTCGCGGTACTGGACCATGTAGCGGCCGTTCGACAGTTCGATCTTGTCGACGCCGACTTCTTCAAGCCGCGTCACGAGGCCGAGCGGCACCGCCTTCGGCTGCGACGAGCCGGCGCGGAACACCAGCAGCGAGGTCAGTTGCTCGGCGGCCATGGCGCGCGCCGCGGCGTTTTCTTCGGCGATTTCGCCCTGGTTCGACGCCGCGGCGCCCAACTCCTGCGCAATGCCGTTCGGATCGATGATCATGATCACCGCGCCGTCACCGAGAATGGTGTTGCCGGAGAACATGCCGATGTGGCGCAGCTTGGTCGACATCGGCTTGACGACGATTTCCTCGGTGTGGAAGACGCCGTCGACGACGATGCCGAAGGTCTGGTTGCCGACCTGGGTCACGACGATGAAGCCGTTTTCCGGATCGTTCGAGCTGCCGTCGTCGATTTTCAGGAGCTTCTTCAGATGCATCAGCGGCAACAGCTTGTTGCGCAGCCGCAGCACCGGCGTGTCCTTGATGCGCTCGATACGATGTTCGGAATTGGCGCGCGCACGCACCAGTTCAACTACCGCCAGCTGCGGAATGGCGAAGCGGTCGCCGCCAGCCTCGACGATCAGCGCCGAAACGATGGCCAGCGTCAGCGGAATCTTGATGGTGACGCTGGAGCCCTCGCCGGACACCGACTTGACGTCGATGGTGCCGCCGATCTGGTCGATATTGGTGCGCACCACGTCCATGCCGACGCCACGGCCGGACACGCTGGTGATCGCGGCCGCGGTCGAGAAGCCCGGTGCGAAGATGAACTTGTGGATCTGCGCTTCCGACATCTTCTCGATGTCGGCTTCGGACGCCAGACCGTTCTGGACCGCCTTGGCCTTGATGCGCTCGGTGTTCAGACCGCGGCCGTTGTCGGCGATGCAGATCAGGATGTGGCCGCCTTCGTGATAGGCGGAGAGACGAATCGTGCCCTGCTCCGGCTTCCCTGATTTTGCGCGCTCGGCGGGCGTCTCAAGGCCGTGGTCGGCCGAGTTGCGCACCATGTGCGTCAGCGGATCCTTGATCAGGTCGAGCACCTGGCGATCGAGCTCGGTGTCGGCGCCGTGCATCTCGAGTTCGATCTGCTTGCCGAGTTCGCCGGCCAGATCGCGGACGATACGCGGCAGCTTCTGCCAGGCATTGCCGATCGGCTGCATGCGCGTCTTCATGACGCCATCCTGCAGCTCCGCGGTAACGGTGGAGAGCCGCTGCAGCGGCACCTTGAACTCGGTGTCCTCGTGACGGCGGCTGATTTCCAGCAGCTGGTTGCGGGTCAGCACCAGTTCGGAAACCATCGTCATCAGATGTTCAAGCGTGTCGACATTGACGCGGATCGACTGGTTGGCGACCTTGTCGCCTTCCGGCGTTTCGATTTCGACGACGGACTTCTTGGCCACCGGCTTCGGCACGACCTTTTCCACGACGGGCGCTGCCGGCGCAACTGGTGCGGCTGCTGGTGCTACTTCGATCTCGGTCTCCTGGAAGGCGCGCTCCAGTTCGTCGAGCGAAACTTCACCCGGGCGCAGCTCGCGTTCCAGCGTCGGCACCACCAGCGGAGCGGCCTCAACCGGTGCGGCTGGCACAATGGATGGCGCCGGCGAGCTCATCGATTCCATACCCTTCTCAACCATATGGTGAAGCTCATCGATCAGATCCTGATCGACGCCCTCCGGCTCGGCTTCCGTCGCTTCGAGCTGGCCAAGAATTTCCTTGATGCGATCGATAGTGGTCAGGATCAGCGTCACCGCTTCTCCGGTGACCGGCATCCCGTCGCGGAATTTGCCCATCAAGGTCTCGGCGGCGTGCGCCAGAGCTTCGAGGCGCGGCAGGCCGAGAAACCCGCAGGTGCCCTTGATGGTGTGGACCAGGCGAAAAATGTTGTCCAAAATTTTCGCGTTGTTCGGATCCTGCTCGAACCGGACAAGCTGATTGTCAACCGTGTCCAGGCTTTCGTTGGTTTCCGTCAGGAATTCGCGCAGAAGATCATCCATGAAATTGGCCTTCGCACTCCGCGCGCGCGACTTTCGCAACGCATCTCGGAGTGTGGCCACTTTCACTGCAAAGCGTTTAATATTGGTTGAGCATTCGAAAAAGAATGGGCTCAACAAATAGATAAGGCATTTGCCGGGCACTTCCGTGTGTTAACGAACGGTTATTGGTAACCGCTCGTTAACGCTGGCGCCGCGGCGGCGGCTCAGGACGCCGTCACGACAATGGCTTCGCCCTCGGCAGCGAGCACGACTTTCAGCCCGCAGGCCTGTGCGAGCAGGCGTGTGTAGTAGGGCTGCACGGCATGGGCATCGACGCTGCCAGCATGCTCCGCATTCAACAGTTCGACGATGTTTTGCGGCAAACGCGCATTCAGGCCGGTCGCGTTGACGCGGAAGCCGAGCGCGTCGCCCTCGCCTACCGAGTCCACCGTGAGCACACCGCCGCGCGGGATCGTCTGCTGCGCGATCACCATCATGTTGAGCAGCAGCTTGACCTTGTTCTTTGGCAGCAGGATGCGCGGCAGATTCCATTCGATCCTGGTCTTGGCGTCCTCGAGATGGCCGCGCGCCATGTTCTGCGCATCGCCGAGATCGATCTGCGCGCCGGCCGAGCCCGCAGCGCCAAAGGCCAGGCGGCAGAACTGCAGCCGCGCCGACGCGGTCTTGGCGCTCTTCCGGATCAGATCGAGCGCGAACTCGCGGTCTTCCGGCTTCGGATTGTCGTCGAGCACTTCGAGCCCGTTGACGATGGCGCCAACCGGGCTGATCAGGTCGTGGCAGACCCGCGAGCACAGCAAGGCAGCAAGTTCGAGGGCATCGGGAGCCAGACCGGGAGGTAATGTGCCAGACATGGGGTATGTTCCTGGGAGGCCGCACAGCATGAACGGCGAATCAAGCAATTGCTTTACGGTTTGATACACTGTGGGCACCGATGCGGCCACCACAAGGCGGCAACGGCCGAATCCCGGCTTCGCGCCGCGGTACACCATAAGAGAACGGGGATGGCATGCAGGGCTGGGCTTGTTGATGAGTAGTGAATCTACCACTGCCCTCGATCTCGAAGGCGCCGCAGCCTTGATGGAACCCCTGACCGAACTGGCGATCCGCGCCGGCGCGGCAATCCTCGCGGTCGACCGCAGCGTCATGACGATCGACGGCAAGGCCGATGGATCGCCGGTAACGGAGGCCGACCTTGCCGCCGACCACGTCATCGCCGAGGGGCTGGCGCGGCTGTTTCCGGGCATCCCGTCCTTGTCCGAAGAGCGGCTGCATCTGGCATGTCCGCCTTACGCCGGCAGCCTGTTCCTGATCGATCCGCTCGATGGCACCAAGGAATTCGTCGCCGGCCGCAACGAATTCACCGTCAACATCGCTCTCGTCGTCAACGGTGCGCCACTGCTCGGCATCGTCGGCGCGCCCGCCCTGGGACTGATCTGGCGCGGACTGGTCGGCCGCGGCGCCGAGCGCCTCGACATCGGGCCCGATCTGTCGATCCGCCAGGTCACGCCGATCCGGACCCGGGCCGCACCGGGCAAGGGCGCCCCATGGGTCGCGGCCGTCAGCCGCTCCCATGGAGACTGCCGCACCGAAGCCTTTATTGATGCCCGGCCCGGCGCGGTCCGGACGGAGCTTGGCTCTGCGGTCAAATTCTGCCGCGTCGCCGAAGGCGGCGCCGACATCTACCCCCGGCTGGCACCGACCTGCGAATGGGATGTCGCCGCCGGCCATGCCGTAGTGGTCGCCGCCGGCGGCATCGTCACCGATGGCCATGGCGCGCCGGTACATTTCGGCGGCAACCGGGAGGACTTTATCGTGCCGGAATTCATCGCCTGGGGCGATCCTGGCGCCATTTCGCGCGGCTGAGGGCTTACCGCGCCAGCGTCTCCTGCAGACCGCGCCAGCGCTTGCGGGCCTCCTGCAGGAATTTGGCGGGCGCCGCGGCAAAGGCATCGCGGCTTTCCTCGCGGCCGAACAGATACAGCCGCTTGTCCGAGATCAGCCAGAACTGCGGATTGCCGGCATAGGCGACGCCGCGGGCCACATCGACCGGATCGTAGCCACCGAATTGTGGGCCGTAGATATTGGGATAGGCCGCGAATGATGCCCGGTTGCCCTCGTTGCGGAAGCGCCAGACCACGCCCTCGTCGGACAATTCAAAGTCGGCCAGGCCCAGCCTCGGGCGGGCGTCGGTGAAATAGGCCACGGGGTCGAACCCGCCGATGGCGAGGCCCGTATAGCGGTTGGCCACCACGCGCTCGGTCGTCGCAGCCCGGCAGATCACCGGCACGGCGAAAGCCGCTAAGAGCACGATCAAGGCGATTCCGCGGCGCCAGGCTTTCAATTCCCGCCGTTGTGCCGTCATAGTTGATACCGATAGTCTAAGGAGTCGGGGACGCTGGCCGTAGGCTTAGAACGATGCTGTCAGCATCGGGTTAAAGCCGCGGTCACATTTTTGAATACCTAGGGGTTCTTTCATGACCTTCGCATCACGCCTGGCAGCGCTGGCGCTCGCAGCGTTGACGTTTGCGCTCTCGCCGGCCTTGGCGCAGCAACCGCAGCGACAGCAGCAAGCCGGTCCCGATACCTACCGTTCGGAGGAACTGGTCGGCGCCGGGCATCGCTTCTTCGGCAACGTCTCGCGCGGCCTCGCCTCGGTGATCGAGCGCGCCGTCAGCCAATGGGGCCTGCCGAACGGCTACATTCTCGGCGAAGAAGGTTCCGGCGCCATTGTCGCCGGGCTGCGCTACGGCGAAGGCACCCTCTACACCAAGAACGCCGGCGATCTGCGGGTATACTGGCAGGGACCGTCGGTCGGCTTCGACTGGGGCGGCGACGGCGCCCGCACCATGACGCTGGTCTACAACCTGCCGGCGACCAACGCGATCTATCAGCGTTTTGGCGGCATCGACGGTTCCGCCTACATCATCGGCGGCTTCGGCATGACCGCACTGACCGCCAACAACATCGTGCTGGTGCCGATCCGCTCCGGCCTTGGCCTGCGCCTCGGCGCCAATATCGGCTATCTCAAGTTCACCCCGAGCGCGACCTGGAACCCGTTCTGACCTGATCCGACGAAGCTTCGGAAACCGCGCCAGTAAAGGTTAACGAGGCGTTACGCTGGTCTTTTCCCGCCCCGCCGTGGCATGCTAATTACTCATTTTTAGCGGGCGGGAGTATCAGCCATGGTTGAACCGATCATGTATCTGGCGATCGGTTTTCTGGTCTCGATGCTGTTCGGGCTGATGATCGTGCCGCTGGTACACAACCGTGCGGTACGGCTCACCACCCGCCGCCTTGAGGCCGCCACACCGCTGTCGATGGCCGAAATCCAGGCCGACAAGGACCAGCTGCGCGCGGAATTCGCCATGTCCGCGCGGCGGCTGGAAATGAGCGTTGACCAGCTCAAGAACAAGACCACCAGCCAGCTCGCCGAACTCGGCAAGAAATCCGACGCCATCAACCGCATGAAGCTGGAGCTCGGCGAGAAGAACGCCACGATATTTTCGCTCGAGGCCCGCGAGGTCGCGGTCAAGGAGAAGCTGCAGGTCACCGAAGGCGACTTCGCTGCCAAAATCGAGGCGTTGCGCGCCGCCGAGCAGGCGCTGATCGACAAGCAGGGCGAACTCGCCCGGCTGAACCACGAATTGACCGACCGCTCGATGATGGCCGAAAGCCGCCAGGTCGAGCTGGTGGCGGTGCGCACCCAGATCGACGCGCTGAAGAACCGCGTCGATGACGCCGAAAAGGACTTTGCCACCACCCAGCAGCGGCTGGAACTGCAGCGCGGCGAATCCGACACCGCGACCCGCGAATTGACCGAGGCCCGCGCCCGCGTCGAAAACCTCAGCCAGCGCGTCACCGATCTGGACCACCAGCTGACGATCCAGGTCAAGGAGGCCGAACAGCTCGGGCTGCGCGTCAACGATCTGGAAAATCAGCTGTCGATGCAGAGCAAGCTGCTGGCCGACCGCGATTTCGAGAACAGCCAGCTGCGCCAGGCCAACGAGGCCGCCGAGCTGATCGCTGGGGATCTGCGCGTCGAGATTGCCGCCATGAATGGCGGCAAGGCGTCGCCGCTGGTGGAGAAGCTCAAATCCGAGAAGGCCGCCGCCGAAGATCAGCTGCGCGCCGCCCAGGAGGAGCGCGGCAAATTGCAGCGCGACCTCAACGCGATCCAGCAGCAGGCCGAGAACTCATGGGCCACCGAGCGCATGGAAAACGCATTGCTGCGCGAGCGCATCAACGACATCGCCGCCGAGGTCGCCAAGCTGGCGATGACGCTGGAAGGGCCGAATTCCGCCATCGAGGCGATTCTGGCCGCCGAACCGGCACCCCAGGCCCAGCCGAAGCCCGCCAACGGTGCCGGTTTTGCCACCAACGGCACCCTCGCCGACCGCATCCGCGCGCTGCAGTCCCATGCCTCCCGGGCCCACCAGCCCGGCTGAACGTTTTCAGCCCCCGGGTGAACGTTTTCACCCGGGCTGCCCCGGCCTGCCCGAACATTGTTCGGCCTCCCGGCAGGGCGTGCTTGACACCCCCACCCCCGACTCCGTAAATCGCGCCCTGACGTCATGCATCGCCGGGACCATTCCGCCCGGCATTCGATCTGTGCAGGACATCCCGGGCGCATAGCTCAGCGGGAGAGCGTTCCCTTCACACGGGAGAGGTCCAAGGTTCGATCCCTTGTGCGCCCACCATTTTAAAATCCACTCCTGAAATAAGATGACGCCGCCGGCATCCACACCGGGAATTCGCGCGGCTCGATGCGGGCATCAGGGCCCGAATTTCCCCGCAACGAACTGCGCCAGCCGCAGTGGCGGGTTGGTATCGAAATTCTGCCAATAGGGAATCGCCGCAAAGCCGTTGATGACCATCGACAGCACGCAGATCGACAACATGCCGATGCGTGCCGGCCGCCATTGCCACAGCGTCATTTTCGGCAAGGCCACCAGCGAAACGAAAAGCAACGGGATCACCGGCACCACGATGCGCGCCGCATAAGCCGTGGCGCCGTTCCAGTATTTCCACGAGGCCGCGAGCAGGAAATACAGCGCAAATCCTGACGCGATCACCAGGGCATCCCTGGGAAACTGACGAAAGAACGCGGGCCAGGCCGCGAACGCCACGAGGACGGCGGGAGCGACCATCAGCAGGCCATACTGCGGCGAAATCAGGATGCCGCCCGTTCCGCGTATCACCGAACCCTGCAGCCATGCCTGCGCGGCCACGAAGGGCGAACCGAACATCGCATGGTTGAGACAGAACAGCACCGCGATGCTGACCGCGACCGGCGCCGACAGGCGGATCAGCGCACTTAAATTCCGCTCCACGAGGTACATCGCGAACAGCGGCAGCAGCAGCAAGGCGAAGGGCGGTTTCATCAGAATGCCGAGCCCGATCGAAACGCCGGCCAGAGCGGGATAGCCGCGCAGACCGAAGCTGTAGGCGCCGACCGCGAACAGCAGCAAATACGGCTCCGTAAACAGCGTTCGCGCATAGTGCCATGCGGGCATGCCCAGGAATGCCACCATGGCAATGAGATCGGCGACGCGACCGCCGACGCCATATTTTGTCAGCAACGAACGAAACAGGAAGAATGCGATGATGACGGCAACGGCCGAGCAGACCACCGCCGCGGGTTCGACGAAGGCCGTGTCGCGCAGCGGATAGAGAATGGGCGCGAGCAACAGCGCGAGGCCCATCGGGTGCTGCGAATATTCCGGATGTCCGGGAGGCTGACGTTCGCCCACGAGAAGCCGGGGCACCGGATGGCCATCGCCATCCCGATCGAAATTGTCGGGACGCCTCTCATAGACCTTTTCCCAGTTCCGCCGTTCGCCGCTTTCGAACCAGACCGACTGATGATCGAGCGCCGTGCCGGCGAAATTCGCTCCGGCCTGAGTCGATCCCTTGTGAACAGCCGCATAGTTGTTGGCGAGATCGAGATCGCCATCCAGCATCACGCTGTGGATCGACATCAGATAGTGCGGCTCGTCGCCGCTGAAGATTCGCGGCACGTGGCTGCCGTCATTGGACCAGAACAGCGGCGCCAACAGCGCAAGGGCGACCAAAACCGGAAGTCCTGGAAATTGAAATGGACGTCGCCAAATCATCGGATGACCCAAATCTGCCTGAGCGAAGCTATATGAGCTCGGAACCATGCCGTGCGCAGAATATCGGTCATTTGCTGGCGCGCCAGCTATATCACGCCGTCAACGCGTCCGCCTGCCTGGCACTGCCCGGCCCCGCAAACATCCCCCGCCCCGGGATCGCATCCAGCAGCGCGCGGGTATAGGCGTCGCTCGGGTTCTGGAAAATCTTCTGCGTCTCGCCCTGCTCGACGATCTCGCCGCGGCGCATCACGATGATGCGGTCGGCGATCTCGGCGGCGACGCGCAGATCGTGAGTGATGAAGATCATCGCCAGGTTCATCTCCTCGCGCAGCTCGGCCAGCAGCGCCAGGATGTGCGACTGCACGGAGACATCGAGCGCCGAGACCGCCTCGTCGGCGACCAGCACCAGCGGCTTCAAGGCGAGCGCGCGCGAGATGCAGATGCGCTGCCGCTGGCCGCCGGAGAATTCGTGCGGATAGCGGTTGATCGCACTCTCTTGCAGCCCGACGCGGGCGAGCAGGCGTTTGGCGTCAAGCATCGCCTCGGCCTTCGACATGCCATAGGCCATCGGCCCGCGCGCGATGGCGTCGCCGACCTTCTGGCGCGGATCGAGCGCCGCGAACGGATCCTGGAACACGATCTGGATCTTTCGGCGCATCGCACGCAGCCGCGCGCCGCGCTGCGCCAGCAGGTCGGCGCCGCCGAAATGCACCGAGCCGATGTCGGGCTCGATCAGCCGCATGATCATGCGCCCGAGTGTCGACTTGCCGGAGCCGGATTCGCCGACGATGGCGATGGTTTCCCTGGCCTTCAGGCTCAGCGAGATGTTCTGCACCGCCGCGGTGCGCCGCGGCGGCAGGAACAGGCCTTGGCGGGTCACAAAGGTCTTGCTGAGGCCGACGGCATCGAGCAGCGGTTCGGTGCCGATCTGGCGATTGCCGCTGTCCAGCTTGCGCGCGCCCGGCACGGCGGCGATCAGGCTCTTGGTGTAGTCGTCCTTCGGGTGGCGCAGCACCTCGTCGACCGTGCCCTGCTCGACGACGCGGCCGTTGCGCATCACCACGACGCGGTCGGCGACATCGGCGACCACGCCGAAATCATGGGTGATCAGCAGCACGCCCATACCGCGCTCGGTCTGCAGCTTCTTCACCAGCGCCAGAATCTGCTTCTGCGTGGTGACGTCGAGCGCGGTGGTCGGCTCGTCCGCCAGCAGCAGCGCCGGATTGTTGGCCATCGCCATCGCGATCATGATGCGCTGGCGCTGGCCGCCGGACAGCTGGAACGGATAGCTGCGCGCCAGCGCCACCGGATCCGGCAGGCCGACCGCCGCGATCAACTCCTGCACGCGGGCATCGACGGCCTCGCTAGAGGGCACCGGCTTGGTATGGGTGATGATGGATTCCGCGATCTGCTGGCCCACCCGCGTCAACGGATTGAGCGCACTGAGCGGCTCCTGGAAGATCATCGAGATTTCGCCGCCGCGCAGGTTTCGCATCCCGGCTTCGTCGGTCCTGGCAATATCGTTGCCGTTGAACTTGACGGCGCCGGTGGCGATGCGGACTTCGTCCGGCAGCAGCCGCAGGATCGCATGCGCGGTCATCGACTTGCCCGAACCGGACTCGCCGACCAGGCAGACGATCTCGTTGCGCTTCACGTTGAGCGAAACGCCCTCGATGGCGAAGGCGCGATCGGCCCCTTGCGGGAGGCTAATCGAAAGGTTCTCGATCGCAAGAAGGGTTTGCTGGGTCATCAGTGCTGCCGCTTGCGGGAGATGCGCGGGTTCAGCGTGTCGTTGAGACCTTCGCCGACCAGATTGATGGCGAGCACGGTGAGCAAAATCGCGACGCCGGGAAACACGCTCATCCACCACGCCTGCCGAATGACCGAGCGCGCCGAGCCCACCATGAACCCCCACGACATCAGGTTGGGATCGCCGAGCCCCATGAAGCTCAGCGCGCTCTCGATCAGGATCGCGGTGGCGATGGTCAGCGAGCCCGTGACGATGATCGGCGAGATCGCGTTGGGAAGAATGTGTCGCAGCACCACCGCGAGCGGTGCCTGTCCCTGGCAGACCGCGGCCTGAACGAATTCCCGGCCGCGCAGCCGCAGGAATTCCGCACGCGTCAGCCGCGCCAGCGGCGGCCAGCTCACCGCGGCAATGGCGAAGATCACATTGGTCAACGTCGGCCCCAAGGTGGCCACCAGCAGGATGGCGAGGATGAATCCGGGAATCGTCTGGAACAGCTCGGTGACGCGCATCATGATGTCGTCGATCTTGCCGCCCCAATAGCCGGCGATGGCGCCGACCAGCACGCCGATGAACACCGCGGCCAGCGTCGAGGCCAGGCCAATGGTCAGCGACACCCGCGCGCCATAGACGATGCCGGCCGCGATGTTGCGGCCGAGCATGTCGGAGCCGAGCGGCAATTCCGGACTCAGTGGCGGCTGGAACGGTGCACCGGCCATGTCCCAGGGATCGTCGGGAAAGAGGTACGGCGCCAGCACCGCCAGCGCGACGATGACGATCAGAAAGATCAGGCCGATCACACCGCTGGGGCGTCGCAGGAAAACCTTGAGCGTGTCCATGGCGGAGCTCTCCGTTCAGGACGCTGAATGCGAGGTGACGCGCGGATCGATCATCCGGTAGATCGCATCGGTCACCAGGTTGAGCACGATCACGATCACCGACATCACCAGGAAGATGCCGAGCATGACGGGATAGTCGCGCTGCAGGACGGCGTCATAGGTCAGCCGCCCCAGGCCGGGCCAGGCGAACACGGTCTCGACCACCACGGCGCCCCCGACCAGCGCGCCGGCCTGCATGCCGGCGACGGTGACCACCGGCAGGATCGCGTTGCGCAGCACATGGCGGGCGATGATGCGGCCCTGCTTCAGGCCCTTGGCGCGCGCGGTCTTGATGAAATCCTGATGCATCACCTCGATGACCGACGAGCGCATCAACCGCGCATAGATCGCGAGGTACACCGCGGCGAGCGACAGGCCCGGCAGCGTCAGATGCCTGGTGATATCGAGCGCGCGCTCCAGCGGCGTCATCGACACGCCGATGGTGACGTAGCCGAACGCCGGCAGCCAGTTCAGTTGCACCGAGAACAGCAGCACCAGCATCAGGCCGAGCCAGAACACCGGCATTGCATAGAGCAGCAGCGACACCACCGTCAGCAGCGTGTCCGACCACTTGCCAGCGCGGATACCGGCCAGCGTGCCGAGCAGGATGCCCGCGAACAACGCCAGCAGGAACGCAGTGCCGGTCAGCAGCAGCGTCGCCGGCATGCGTTCGCTGAGCAGCGAGAGCACCGGCTTTTGCTGGCGATAGGAATAGCCGAGATCCAGCGTCACCACGCGCTTCAGATAGGTGGCAAGCTGGATGATGTAGGGCTTGTCGAGACCGTATTCGGCACGCAGCGACGCCAGCAGCTTTTCGTCCGACGATCCGCTCTGCCCGGCGATGACCTGCGCGGGATCGCCGGGTGCGGCATGCACCAGAATGAAGTTGAACGTCGCGATGACCAGCACGACTGCCACCAGCCTGGCCACCCAGTTCGCCACGGCGAACGCGAAAGAAAATCCGCGTCCGCCCTTTGCGTTGACAGCGATCATGCTCATCCGAGCGTGACCGTTCCGAATGTCTCGTGCACGCCGATGCCGGTGGTGATGACGTTCTTCAGCTTCTTGTCGTAGAAGTTCGGGAAGTCCTGCTCGATCAGCCAGGCCATCGGGACGTCATCGACCAGGATCTTCTGCACGGCCGAATACAGTTCCTGCCGCTTGGCATCGACGGTCTCGACCGCGGCAGCCTCGAACAGCCTGTCGACTTCCGGATTGGAATAGCCGGCAACGTTGGAGAACAGGATGCCCTTGCGGATGTTCGCCGTGATGTAGCTGCGCGACACGCCGAGCGCGGGATCGCCGAACTGGTACAGCAGGTTGGTGGTCATCTCGAAATCCCAGTTGCTGCTCTTTTCGGCCCAGCCGGCGAGATCGAGGCCGACCAGCTGCAGGTCGATGCCGACGCGCGACAGCGACTGCCGCAAGAATTCCGCCGAGCGTTGCCAGAGTTCGCCGTAAGGCGGCACCAGGAACTTGATGCTGACGCGCTTGCCGCCTTCGCCGGGCTTGAGGCCCATCTCGTCGAGCAGCGCCTTCGATTTGTCGATCGAGAAATCGTAATCCTTGACGTTCTTCTCGTAGAACCGCGTCTTCGACGACACCGGCCCGGTGGCGACCTTGCCGAGACCGAAGAACACCCGGTTCAGCATCGCCTTGCGGTCGATCGCATACATCACCGCCTGGCGGAAGCGCTTGTCGTTCATCGGCGCGACGCGGTTGTTCATTTCCAGCCAGAAATGCGGCGCGAAGAACTCGTAGCCCTTGGTGGTCATTTCCAGATTCGGCAGCTTCGACAGCCGCGCCACATCGAACAGCTCGACGTCGGTCCACTGCGTCAGCTGCACGGTGCCCTGCTCGAGCGCGACGGAGCGCGATGCGGCATCGGGGATCACGCGATAGATGATCTCGTCGAGATGCGGCTCACCAGCGCGGTAGTAGCCCTCGTGCTTGACGAGATGAATGTGCGAGCCCTTCACCCACTCCTTCAGCTTGAACGGGCCACTGCCGATCGCCTGCGCATTGGCGGGGTTCTTGCGGAAGTCGGTGCCGTCATAGACGTGCTTCGGCAGGATCGGCGCGGTGGTGCAGTCGAACGAATTGAGGAACGGCGCGAACGGCGTCTTCAGCGTGAACACCACAGTGAGCGGATCGGGAGCTTCGGCCTTGTCGATGCGCAGGAACGTGCCGCGCGCACGCGCATGGGTCTCGGTCAGCACCTTCATCACCGAGAACACCACGTCTTCGGAGGTCAGCGGGTGACCGTCGTGGAAGGTAATCTTCGGGAACAGCTTGAAGGTGTAGGTCAGGCCATCCGGCGACACCGTCCAGGATTCCGCAAGGCCGGGCAGCGGCTTCAGGTCGGTGCCGTAGCGCAGCAGGCTCTCATAGATCTTGCCGCCCAAGGTCAGTGTCGGCTGCTGCTGGTTCAGCGCCGTGACGAGAATCGGCGGCTCGGGCTGGATGATCGTGTTGAGGGTGCCGCCCTTGGTCTGGCCGGCAGCGCGGGTCAGGCCAAGCGGGATGCCGGCGCCAGCGGCCACGCCTGTCAACGCCATCAGCCTGGCGAATTCACGTCTGTTCATGCCCATACCTCGTGGATTGATGTCGAAATGCCCCTCGCGCTCGCGCGTGCGGACAGGTCAGGATGTTCTTGCAAAATCGGGACCGCCGCCGACCTCGGGCCGACAATCGTCGCGATCGGGCCGTCTGCAGTTCGGCGATGCAGCTTTCGCGGTCAATAGCCGTGGGCGGGATCGACGCCATTGAGCAGGTCTTCTCCCGCCTTCAGGCGGCGGATATTTTCCGCGATCTGGTCCGCGATCACGCGCGGCTTCGCCAGCCCGGCCATGTGCGGTGTCACCAGAATGCCCGGCTCGGTCCACAGCGGATTGTCCGGCAGCAGCGGCTCCTGATCGAAGACGTCGAGGATGGCGCCGCGCAAATGGCCCGATCGCAACGACGCGATGAGATCATCAACAACCAGATGCTCGCCACGACTGCACAGGATCAGCGCCGCATCCCTGGGAAGCTGCGCGAAGCGTTTTGCGTTCAGGATTCCCGCTGTCGCCGACGTCAGCGGCAGCAGGCAGACCAGAATATCGGTTTGCGACAGAAATGGATCGAGAGCGTCGTCACCGGCATAGACCTCCACACCATCGACCCGCTTCGGCGAGCGCGACCAGCCCGACACCGTGTAATCGACCGATTTCAAGAGCCGCGCCGCCTCGACGCCGAGGGTGCCAAGTCCCAAAATGCCGACGCGCTTGTCGGCTGCCGCGGCCTGGTCATAGCGGTGCCAATGGCCGGTGCGGGCATTGGCTGCAACGCGATCGAAATCGCGGTGAAAATACAGCGTTCCCCACAGCACATATTCCGCCATCGCGGATGCAAGGTTCGGATCGACGATGCGGCATACCGGCAACGCCGGCAGGCTGGCGTCCGAGAGCACATTGTCGACGCCCGCGGCGATCGAATGAATCAGCCGCAAATTCGGCATCGCCGCCATCACGCCCGCCGGCGGTTTCCAGCACACCACGATTTCACCATCCAGCGCGCCCGTCTCCGGCCAGTGGGTCACGACCGCGTCGGGAACGGCGCGCTTCAGATGGTCGTCCAGAAAGGTCATCCGGCTGGACAGGCTGGTCATCAGAGTAATGCGTGTCATCGAATATAGCGTTCCATTTCCGGCCATTGGCATGAAGTCTGCTTTGGGAATGCCTGACGTCTGGACGTGGCGCGCGCAATCCCTCACCCGAGGTGTACGATGCCGGCGCGTCAACTCCGTCTCCACCGGGTCAGGATTCATCGCGTATGGGCCATATCTCTTCAATTTCGTCTGACATGCCGCACCGGCGCGCCGCGCCGCCCGCCATGGTGAGCTTTTCCGGCTTCGAGGCCAGCGGCCGGCAGGCCGACGCGCTGCAAAGCGCGGAGCGCCCGGTGGTGGCGATGGCCGCCGAATTCTCCTCCGGCGGCGTCGGGGTCCGTCACAGCCACCGCCGCGCCCAGTTCCTGCACAGCCTGACCGGTGTCATGACCGTGATCACCGAAGGCGGTAGCTGGACCGTCTCGCCGCAGCATGCACTGTGGATCCCGCCCGGCGTGATACATCAAAGCCGCTGCTGGGGAACGGTGCAGCTGCGCACGCTCTATGTCGAACCCGCCGCCGCCACCGCTTTGCCAAAGACCTGCCGCCTGATCGCGGTCTCCTCTCTGGTGCGCGCGCTGATCAACGAGGCCGTCACCTTTCCGGTCGAATATGACGAGGACGGCCGCGAGGGCCAGATCATGGAATTGATGCTGGCCGAGATCGGCCGCATGCCGGCGGTGCCGCTGCGGGCGCCGATGCCGCAGGACCGCCGCCTCGCCAGAATCTGTGAAGCGATCCTGCGCGATCCCGGCAACAACCAGGATCTGGAATCCTGGTCGCAGCTCGGCGGCCTGGGACGCCGCACGTTGACGCGGTTGTTTCGCCGCGAGACCGGCATGAGCTTCGCAGAATGGCGCCAGCAGGTGCGGCTGATGGAAGCGCTGTCGCGCCTCACCCTGCGCGAGCCCGTCACGTCAGTCGCGCTCGATCTCGGCTACGACAGCCCGAGCGCCTTCAGCGCCATGTTCCGCCGCTCCATGGGCATCTCGCCGCGCGACTATCTGCGCTGGAGCGAACACACGGCGCCGGCAATGGCGGAGTAGCCCTCAGAAATCCGCCGCGAGCCTTGCTTCCGTCAGCGCGCGCAAGCGGCGGATGCCTGCTTCGATCTCGTTGATATCATCGTCGATCTGGCCAAGCAGCACGCCGAAATCGAAGTCGGCCCTGTCGCGAATGCCTGCTGCCAGCTTCTCGCGATGCGCTTTCAGATCCTGCAGCGAGCTCAACTGGCCCAGGTCGACATAGGCTGCCACGATCTGCTCGATAGCCCTGCTCAACGCAACGATACCTTTCGCCCGGCTTCCTCGGTTTTCGCTTTTTCGGTCTTGGCTTTTTGCCGCGCCCTGGTTTCACGAATGCCGGGGAACGGACTGCTGAGCTTGCGCGCAATCAGCCCCTTCAGGGGTTCGACCTGTTCGTCGTCCCAACGGTTCCGTCCCATGCCGCCTTATGCCCGGCGCCGCGAGGTCTTGTCTGTTCGATTTCGGACATCTTGCAATGCAGAAGCCGGATCGGCACCGACAGGACGGCGGTGGCCAAAGGGGTTGGATGCGCCTTCGGCAACAAAGGCTCCGGAGCAATCCGGAGCCTTTGTGTTTTTTAGCGCACTCCGCTTTCCTACATCAGCACTTCGATCAGCTTCGGACCCTTCTCGGCCATCGCATCTGCCAGCGCCTTGTTGAAATCGTCGGCTGTCGCGACCGAGCGCGCGGGCACGCCCATGCCCTTGGCGAGCGAGACCCAGTCCAGCGCCGGGCGATCGAGGTTGAGCATGTCGAGGGCGCGCTGGCCGGGTTCGCCGGCGCCGACGCCGTTGAATTCGCCGAGCAGGATTTGATACTTGCGGTTGGCGAACACGATGGTGGTGATGTCGAGGCCTTCGCGGGCCTGGGTCCACAGCGACTGCAGCGTATACATCGCGCTGCCGTCGCCGACCATGCAGATCACCTTGCGGTCGGGGCAGGCCACCGCGGCGCCGGTCGCGACCGGAGTCGAGAAGCCGATCGAGCCGCCCATGTTCTGCAGCCAGTCATGGGGCGCTGCCACCGCCGTCGGGGGGAAGAAGCCGCGGCCGGTGGTGAGCGATTCGTCCACCATGATGGCATTCTCGGGGATCGCCATCGCGATCGCCTGGGCGATCGAGGCGTGGGTCAGCGCGCCGGTCGGCTTGGCCAGTTCGACCAGCTTCTGCGGCTTGACGTCCGACGGCTTGGCGCCGAGCGCGCCGGCCAGGGCTTCCAGCGCAGCGACGGAGTTTTCGCCGTTCGCCGTGACCCGGTGAACCTCGCAGCCCTCCGGCTTCAGCATGCTCGGCTTGTCCGGATAGGCGAAGAACGCCACAGGATCGTTGGCTTCGAGCAGCACGATGTGGCGGAAATCCTTCAGGATCGGCAGCGCCAGCTCGATCACATAGGGGATGCGATCGATCGCGAACCGGCCGCGGCCGCGCGCCATCTTCGGATTGTAGGTCTGGCCCATCACCTTGCAGCCGGTCTTGCCGGCGATCTGCGCCGCCAGCGCCAGGCCGTGCTCGGTCAGCGCATTGCCGGTGAGCAGCAGCAGTGTCGACTCGCCCGATTTGAGCACCTTTGCCGCGGCATCCACCGCCTGCGACGAATAGCTGACGCGCTGGTTGTCTTCGGCCACCTTTGCGATGCCGTCGGCCTCGCCCCAGGCGGTGTCGGCCGGCAGGATCAGCGTGGCGATCTGCGGCGGCGAGCTCTTGGCGGCGGCGATGGCCGCGGCGCCATCCTTGGCCACCGACTTGGCATCCGGCGAGGTCCGGACCCAGGCCGACATCGGCCGCGCCAGGCCTTCGATGTCCGAGGTCAGCGGTGCGTTGTATTCGATGTGGTAGACGGCATGCTGGCCGACGATGTTGACGATGCCGGAATTGGCCTTCTTGGCGTTGTGCAGGTTGGCCAGGCCATTGGCGAGGCCGGGGCCGAGATGCAGCAGCGTCGAGGCCGGCGTGCCCTTCATGCGGTAGTAGCCGTCGGCGGCGCCGGTCACCACGCCTTCGAACAGGCCGAGCACGCAGCGCATGCCTTCGACGCGGTCCAGGGCGGCGACGAAATGCATCTCCGAGGTGCCGGGGTTGGAAAAGCAGACATCCACGCCGCCCGCGACCAATGTCCGCACCAGGCTTTCCGCACCGTTCATCGTCTCACTCCCGTTTCATCGCGTTGTTCAATGATCGGGCAGATCAACCATTGTTCGGGGTGGCCGTCAAAGGGTTCAAACGCAACGCATCGCTGCGATCGCCGTGGGGCTAGACGAGAATCTTTCACCATGTCTGCATGACAGGCTCCCGCTCACGCGGCCGTGGCTTGCGAAATCAGGCAAATTGTGGCCTGTCTGAGGCTGCAATCGATGGTGGCGGGGAAAACATGAAGCGTGTATTAGCCGTTCTGGTCGCAGCGTCCACGCTGATGGGAGCCGCCGCCGCATCGGCCAACGAGTCCGACGATTACTTCGGTCGCGGCATTTCATCGCTGTTTGGCGGCGGCAGCGGATCGAGCCCGATTCCCCGTACCACCGTGAATTTCGACAGCCGTTATGCGCCGGGCACCATCGTGGTGAACACCGCCGAGCGCCGGCTCTATCTCGTCACCGGCAACGGCCAGGCGCTGCGCTACGGCATCGGCGTCGGCCGCGACGGTTTTCGCTGGGGCGGCACCCATCGCATCACCGCCAAGAAGGAATGGCCGGGCTGGACCCCGCCGTCGCAGATGCGCGCCCGCCGCCCGGACCTGCCGCGCCACATGGCCGGCGGCATCGAAAACCCGCTCGGCGCCCGCGCCATGTATCTCGGCTCGACGCTGTACCGCATCCATGGCTCCAACGAGCCGGAGACCATCGGCCAGGCGGTCTCCTCGGGCTGCTTCCGTATGACCAATGACGACGTCACCGACCTCTACAACCGCGTCTCGGTTGGCGCGACGGTGGTCGTGAAGAACTGAGTTCGAACGACGCTAATGCGGGCGGAAGATTAATTCTCCACCTGGGCGAGCAGGGAAGGCTTGCGCACGCCAGCGCATTGCGACAGTTTGGATGCAATGCGCGCGCAAGCAGCCACCCAGAGGATCCTGTACAGTTTCGCGGCCGTTTTCACCGCGACGGTGGTGGCAGGCGTGATCGCGCCACCCATCAACGCGGCGGAGCCCCCCGGCGTCATCTCGCGCCAGCGCAACGAGAAGAAGATCTTCACCGACAGCGAGATCATCGACGGTTTTCTGAAGACGGCGTTCGGCGCCGAATATCACCTCGCCGGCCGCGTCGACCGGATCAGGAAATACGAAGTCCCGGTGCGGGTGTATGCCGAAGGCGCCAACCGCCCGGATCGCAAGGCGCAAATCGCCAAGGTCGTCACCGATATCGCGCACCGCGTCCAGCACCTCAACATCGCCATGTCCGATTCCAGCGAAGACGCCAATGTCATCGTGAAACTGGTGCGCGACCGCGACCTGTACCGCACCATCTCGACCTTCTACGGCACCGACCGCGCCAAGGAAATTCGCTCCTCGCTCGATCCGCAATGCCTGTCGGGCTTCCGCAAGAACGAAGCGTTCGAGATCGAGCACTCCGACGTCATCCTCACCGTCGACAACGGCGACTTCATCTTCCTCGACTGCGCCTACGAGGAACTGCTGCAATCGCTGGGGCCGATCAACGATACCAGCTCGGTGCCGTGGACGATGTTCAACGACAACGTCCAGATGGGCTTCTTCGACGTCTACGACCAGTACATCCTCAACATCCTCTACGACCCCCGCATCAAGGCCGGCATGACCGTGCAGGAGGTCAACGCCGTGATGCCGCAGGTGCTGGCAGACGTGCGGGCGTGGGTGGCGAAGGTGAATGGTCTGACGGATTAACTTGTCATTCCGGGGCGGGAGCAGCGATAGCTGCGAGCGAGCCTGGAATCCATAACCACCGCCGGGCGTATGGATTCCGGGCCTGCACCCCAGCCGGCTATCGCCGACTGGGGTGCATCCCGGAATGACAAATACTCACGCGCTCTTGTCGAACAATTCCCGCCCGATCAGCATGCGTCGGATCTCGCTGGTGCCAGCGCCGATCTCATACAGCTTGGCGTCGCGCAACAATCGCCCTGTCGGATAGTCGTTGATATAGCCGTTGCCGCCGAGCAACTGGATCGCATCCAGCGCGCATTGCGTCGCCTTCTCCGACGCGAACAGGATCGCGCCGGCGGCGTCCTCGCGCGTGGTCTCGCCGCGGTCGCAGGCTTTTGCCACCGCATAGACGTAGGCGCGCGCGGCGTTCATCGTCACATACATGTCGGCGACCTTGCCCTGCACCAGTTGGAAGGTGCCGATCGGCTGGCCGAACTGCTTGCGTTCGTGCACGTATGGCATCACCACGTCGATGCACGCCTGCATGATGCCGAGCGGCCCCGCCGCCAGCACCGAACGTTCATAATCGAGGCCGGACATCAGCACGTTGACGCCACGGCCGACTTCGCCGAGCACGTTCTCCTCCGGCACCTCGCAATCCTCGAACACCAGTTCGCCGGTGTCGGAGCCGCGCATGCCGAACTTGTCGAGCTTCTGCGCGGTGGAAAAACCCTTCATGCCCTTCTCGATGATGAAGGCGGTGATGCCGCGCGGGCCGGCGGCCGGATCGGTCTTGACATAGACCACCAGGGTTTCCGCGATCGGCCCGTTGGTGATCCACATCTTGCTGCCGTTGAGGACGTAGCGATCGCCCTTCTTCTCGGCGCGCGTCGACATCGACACCACGTCGGAGCCAGACCCCGGCTCGGACATCGCCAGCGCGCCGACATGCTCACCGGAGATCAGCTTCGGCAGGTATTTGCGTTTCTGCGCGTCGCTGCCGTTGCGGCGCAGCTGGTTGACGCAGAGGTTGGAATGCGCGCCGTAGGACAGCCCGACCGACGCCGACGCCCGCGAGATTTCCTCCATCGCGAGGCAATGTTCGAGATAGCCGAGCCCGGAGCCGCCATACTCTTCCTCAACGGTAATACCATGCAGGCCGAGTGCGCCGAGCTTCGGCCACAGGTCGCGCGGGAACTGATTGCTCTTGTCGATCTCCTCGGCTCGCGGCGCGATCTCGTGCATCGAAAAATCGCGCACCGTCTCGCGAATGGCGTCGGCGGTCTCGCCAAGGTCGAAATTGAACATCCGTTGAGCGTTCGGAATCATCTTAAGAGCTGCCTCCGGTCAGATAGCGCGGGCGCCGCGCCGATTCTTGTTTGTTGAAATAACGCCTTATTCGTTGAAGTAACCATGTCACGGGCCGAACAGGCTGAGAAGAGCCTAAACTCGCCCTTGCCCTTGCGGCTGCGACGGGATGTAATTCGCCCAATAAACCCTCCGGAACCAATCACGGAGGGAGCCGACCAGGGAGAAGACCGATGCACGGAACGATCGATCGCGTCCAAGAGTCTGTCCAGTCCGCCCAGAGTGCTGCCCGGGACCGGGCCTATTCGATTCCGCTGGATCAATTCGATCCCGGCCATCCCGAACTGTTTCGCGACGATACGTTCTGGCCGTATTTCGAGCGGCTGCGCAGCGAGGATCCCGTTCATTACTGCAAAGACAGCATGTTCGGACCGTATTGGTCGGTGACCAAATACAACGACATCATGCAGGTTGAGATCAATCACGGAGCCTACTCGTCCGCTGCCGCGTTTGGCGGCATCACCATCCGCGACGCGGGGGTGCAGTTTCGCCGGCCGATGTTCATCGCGATGGACCCGCCGAACCACAGCGCCCAGCGCAAGACGGTGGCGCCGATGTTCGCGCCGAACCACATGGATGAGCTCGCGGGCCTGATCCGCAGCCGCACCGCGCAGGTGCTGGATGCCCTGCCCCGCAACGAGACCTTCGACTGGGTCGATCGCGTCTCCATCGAACTGACCACGCAGATGCTGGCGACGCTGTTCGACTTCCCGTGGGAGGAGCGCCGCAAGCTCACCCATTGGTCCGATGTCGCCACCATGCTGCCGCCAACGGCGGAGGCCGAGCAGCAGCGGCAGACCGAGCTTCGCGAATGCGGCGAGTATTTCGGTCGACTGTTTCAGGAACGCCTCAACGCGCCGCCGAAAAGCGATCTGCTGTCGATGATGGCGCATAGCGACGCGACGCGGAATCTCGATCCGGAAAGTTTCCTCGGCAATGTCATTCTCCTGATCGTCGGTGGCAACGACACCACGCGCAATTCGATGTCGGGCGGCGTCTATGCGCTCAATCAGTTTCCTCGCGAATACGACAAGCTGCGCGCCAATCCCGCGCTGATCGACAGCATGGTGCCGGAGATCATCCGCTGGCAGACGCCGCTGGCGCATATGCGCCGCACCGCGACGCAGGACACAGAGCTTGGCGGCAAGCAGATCAAGAAGGGGGACAAGGTCGTGATGTGGTACGTCTCGGGCAACCGCGACGAAGAGGTCATCGAACGCCCGAACGAATTCATCATCGACCGTATCCGGCCGAACCGGCATCTGTCGTTCGGCTTCGGCATTCACCGCTGCGTCGGCCTCAGACTTGCCGAACTTCAGTTGAAAATTGTCTGGGAGGAAATCCTCAAGCGCTTCGACCATATCGAGGTCGTCGGTGAGCCGAAGCGGGTCTATTCGAGTTTCGTCAAAGGCTACGAGACGCTGCCGGTCCGGATCGCCGGTTGAATGGGCCCCACAGCAGCATTTGGGAGCATCGCGTCATGAATATCCAGACCCGGATCAACAGTGACAAGGCCGAGCTCCAGCGTATCGCGCGCGAAGCGGCCTACTCCACGCCGCTGAAGGACTTCCATCCCGGCGCGCCCCGGCTGTTCCAGAGCGATACGCTGTGGCCATGGTTCGAGCGGCTGCGCAAGGAAGAGCCGGTGCATTACTGCACCAACGCGCCGATCGAGCCCTACTGGTCGGTGACCAAGTACAACGACATCATGCATGTCGATACCAATGCCGGCATCTTCTCATCCGACGTCAAGCATGGCGGCATCGCTATCCGCGACGTACCGGAAGGTTACGACTGGCCGAGCTTCATCGCGATGGATGAGCCGAAGCACGGCCCGCAGCGCAAGACCGTATCGCCGATGTTCACGCCTGTTCATCTCGACGAACTCGCGGTGCTCATTCGCGGACGGGTCTGCAAGGTGCTCGACGCCCTGCCCCGCAACGAGACCTTCGATTTCGTCGAGCGCGTCTCGATCGAACTCACGACGCAGATGCTGGCGACTCTGTTCGATTTCCCGTGGGAGGAGCGCCGCAAGCTGACCCGCTGGTCCGACGTCTCCACGGCGCTGCCGAAGAGCGGCATCGTCTCCTCCGAACAGGAGCGCCGCCGCGAGATGGACGAGTGCGCCGCTTATTTCAGCAATCTCTGGAACGAGCGCGTTAATTCCGAGGCGCGGAATGACCTGATCTCGATGATGGCGCACAGTGACGCCACCCGTTACATGGATCCCGACACCTTGATGGGCAACATCATCCTGCTCATCGTCGGCGGCAACGACACCACCCGCAACACCATGACCGGCTCGGTGCTGGCGCTGAACGAAAATCCGGACCAGTACCAGAAGCTGCGCGACAATCCGGCCCTGATCGACACCATGGTACCCGAGGTAATCCGCTGGCAGACGCCGCTGGCGCATATGCGCCGCACCGCGCTGATCGATACCGAACTCGGCGGCAAGACCATCAAAAAGGGCGACCGCGTGGTGATGTGGTACGTCTCCGGCAACCGCGACGAGGAGATGATTGAGAACCCGAACGACTTCATCATCGACCGCGCGCGACCGCGTACCCACCTCTCCTTCGGCTTCGGCATCCACCGCTGCGTCGGCATGCGGCTGGCCGAATTGCAGCTCAAGATCGTCTGGGAAGAGATACTGAAACGCTTCGAAAACATTGAAGTTGTCGGGGAACCCAAGCGGGTGTATTCGAGCTTCGTCAAAGGCTACGAGTCTTTGCCGGTTCGCATTTCCTGATTTTTCCCCAATAAGAGAATGTAAATTCCTTGATGAAAAACCAAGCCGCGGAACAGGACGAGTTCCATGACATCCGCGATGCCGTCGCCAAATTGTGTGCACAGTTTCCGGGCGAATACTGGCGCAAGCTCGACCGCGAGATGGCCTATCCCTCAGCCTTCGTCGATGCACTGACGGAAGCCGGCTACCTGTCGGTGCTGATCCCCGAGGAATATGGCGGTTCCGGACTGAAGCTGTCCGCGGCCGCGGCGATCCTGGAAGAGATCCAGCGCGCCGGCTGCAATGGCGGCGGTTGCCACGGGCAGATGTACACCATGGGCACTCTGCTGCGGCATGGCAGCGATGCGCAGAAGGCGCAGTGGCTGCCGAAGATCGCGACCGGCGAAGTCCGCCTGCAGGCCTTCGGCGTCACCGAGCCGACATCCGGCACCGACACCACGTCGCTGAAGACCTTCGCCAGGAAGGACGGCAACAACGGCTACATCGTCAACGGCCAGAAGATCTGGACCAGCCGCGCCGAACATTCCGACCTGATGATCCTGCTGGCGCGCACCACGCCGAAGGACCAGTCCGCCAAGCGAACCGACGGCCTGTCGGTGTTCATCGTGGACATGAAGGAAGCCAAGGGCAACGGCCTCGAGATCCGCCCGATCCGCACCATGATGAACCATGCCACCACCGAAGTGTTCTTCACCGACCTCAAGGTGCCCGCGGAAAATCTGATCGGCGAGGAAGGCAAGGGCTTCCGCTACATCCTGTCCGGCATGAATGCCGAGCGCATCCTGATTGCTAGCGAATGCGTCGGCGACGCCAAATGGTTCATCGCCAAGGCCACCGCCTATGCCAAGGAGCGCGTGGTGTTCGGCCGTCCGATCGGGCAAAATCAAGGCATCCAGTTTCCCATCGCCAAGGCCTATGCGGCGATGCGCGCCGCCGAGCTGATGGTGAAGGAAGCGACCCGCAAATACGAGGCGGGTCTCGACTGCGGCGCCGAGGCCAACATGGCCAAGATGCTCGCGGCTGATGCGTCCTGGGATGCCGCGAACGCCTGCGTGCAGACCTTCGGCGGCTTCGGCTTTGCCGAGGAATACGACGTCGAGCGCAAGTTCCGCGAGACAAGGCTGTATCAGGTGGCGCCGATCTCCACCAACCTGATCCTGTCCTACGTCGCCGAGCACGTGCTCGGCATGCCGCGCTCGTATTGAGTACACAACATGCTGCCGCTTGAAGGACTGACCGTCATCGCCGTCGAACAGGCGGTGGCCGCGCCATTCTGCAGTTCGCGGCTGGCGGATGCCGGCGCCCATGTCATCAAGGTGGAGCGTCCCGAAGGCGATTTCGCCCGCGGCTATGACGCCGCGGCGAAAGGCCAGAGCAGCTATTTCGTCTGGCTCAACCGCGGCAAGGATTCCGTGGTGATCGATCTCGCCACGCCAGAGGGCCGCCGCTCCCTCGAAGAGCTGATCGCGACCGCCGACGTGCTGATCCAGAATTTGAAACCGGGCTCGATGGACAAGCTCGGCTTCACGCTGGAGCGCCTGCGCAAGGATTATCCGCGGCTGATCTGCTGCACCATCTCCGGCTATGGCGATGATGGCCCCTATGCGCACCGCAAGGCCTATGACCTGCTGATCCAGGCCGAGAGCGGCCTTGCCTCCATCACCGGCGGACCGGATGGCCCGTCCCGCGTCGGCGTCTCCATTGTCGACGTCGCCACCGGCGCCACCGCCCATGCCTCGATCCTCGAAGCGCTGATCGGCCGCTCGGTCAGCGGCCAAGGCGCCGACATCCGGATTTCCATGTTCGACGTGATGGCCGACTGGCTCACGGTGCCGCTGCTCAATGCCGAAGCCGGCAACCCGCCGCAGCGCATGGGCCTCGCCCATCCCTCGATCGCGCCCTATGGCGTGTTTCGCTCGCAGGACGGCAAGGACATCCTGATTTCAATCCAGAGCGAGCGCGAGTGGAAGAAACTCTGCGCCGACGTGCTCGGCCAGCCGGCGCTGGCCGGCGATCCGCGCTTCGTCAACATGGTCGAGCGCGTCCGCAACCGCAAACTCACCGACCAGGCGGTCGGCGACATCTTCGCCAGCCTGACGCGCGACGCCTTGCTGCAGCGCCTGTCCGACGCCGACATCGCCTTCGCCGAAGTCAACACCATGGCCGATCTCGCCGTGCATCCGCATCTGCGCCGCATCACCGTCGGCACGCCGAACGGCGATGTCGCCTATCCTGCGCCGGCCGCGATCTTCATCGATGCGCCGCGTGACTACGGCGCCGTGCCTGATATCGGCGAAGTCCAGAAGTAACGGGAAGCCAGCCATGACCGACAAACTCGATCTCGATCATCTCCGGCAATGGATCGGCCGCACCGAACAGGCTTCCGACATCGTCACCGCACAGCTGGTGAAGGGCCTGCGCGCCACGCTGTTTCTCGACATCGGCAAACCGCAGCCTGGCGACGCCGCGCCGTTCACGACGCACTGGTGCCTGGCGCAGCCGGTCTATCCGGCGGACAAGCTCGGCCCCGACGGCCATCCGGCGCGCGGCGGGTTCCTGCCGCCGGTGCCGCTGCCGCGCCGGATGTGGGCCGGCGGCCAGCTCGAATTTCTGGATACGCTGCGCGTCGGCGACGAGGTGATGCGGACATCCAAAATTCTCGATGTCACGCTGAAGACCGGCAGCACGGGATCGCTGTGTTTTGTAGCCGTCGAACATCTCATCACCACGCCGCGCGGCCTCGCCATCCGCGAGCGCCAGGACATCGTCTACCGGGACATGCCGACCGGCGTGCAGCCGCCCGCGCCGGCACCAGCCACGATCCCGGCCGCGCAACATCGCGAAACCCATTTCGCCGATCCCGTGCTGCTGTTCCGCTATTCCGCGCTGACCTTCAACGGCCACCGCATCCATTACGACCGCGACTACGTCACCAAGGTCGAGTTCTATCCCGGCCTCGTGTTCCACGGCCCGATGCAGGCCGCTTTGCTGGTGGAGTTTTCCGCCAAACTGCATGGCGGCAAGGCGCCAAAAACCTTCAGCTACCGCGGCGTGCAGCCGCTGTTCGACGGCGCCGAATTCTCGGTCAACGCCAACAAAGCCGAAACCGGACTCGACGTCTGGACCGCCAATGCCGCGGGTGCCGCGACCATGAAGGCCACCGCGGTCTGGTAGTTCCCTTCTTCACCTCTCCCCGCTTGCGGGGAGAGGGAGCGCACGGCCGGCGTCGCGTCGCCGCCATCTGGCAGGTCCGCCGGCATAGTTGACTCAAGATCGTTTCGCCCCGATTGATCGGGCAACGAAAACGCGTGGCGGATCACCGCCTGTATTTTTTGAGGAAACATAGTGGCCCGCGACAAAGCAAAGACCGGCAGCAAATCCGTCAGCGTCAAGGATGCGACCCTCGACCTCATTCGCGCCTTCGGCATCAAGAAGGTGTTCGGCAATCCCGGCTCCACCGAACTGCCGTTCCTCAGCGACTGGCCCGACGATATCGATTATGTGCTGGGCCTGCAGGAAGCATCCGTGATCGGCATGGCCGACGGCTATGCGCAGGCGACGCGCAACGCCTCCTTCGTCAATCTGCATTCCGCCGCCGGCGTCGGCCATGCGCTTGGCAACATCTACACCGCGCATCGCAACCAGACCCCGATGGTCATCACCGCCGGCCAGCAGGCCCGCAGCATCCTGCCGCTGCAGGCATTCCTCTATGCCGAACGCGCCTCGGAATTTCCGCGACCCTATGTGAAGTTCAGCGTCGAGCCGGCCCGCGCCGAAGACGTCCCCGCCGCGATCGCGCGCGCATACTACGTGGCGATGCAGCCGCCCTGCGGCCCGACCTTTGTGTCGGTGCCGATCGACGACTGGACCCATGCCGCGCAGCCGATCGCCGCGCGCCATGTCAGCCGCGAACTCGGCCCCGACGCGAAAGCGATGCAGGAGCTTGTGGCCGCGCTTGGCAAGAGCAAGAAGCCCGCTTTGATCGTCGGTCCCGGCGTTGATCGCGCCGAGGCCGTGGACCTGATGGTGCAGGTCGCGGAGAAAACCAAGGCCGCGGTGTGGGTCAGCCCGTTCTCGGCGCGCTGCAGTTTTCCGGAGCGGCATCCGCAATTCGCCGGCTTCCTGCATGCTTCGCCGGCACAGCTTTCCGACGCGTTGCGTGAACACGATCTGGTGGTGGTGATCGGCGCGCCGGTGTTCACCTTCCACGTCGAAGGCCACGCCTCGATCTTCGACGGCGACACCACGATCTTCCAGATCACCGACGACACCGCCTCCGCCGCCGTGATGCCGATCGGCACCAGCATCATCGCCACCATGAAGCCGGCGCTGACGCTGCTGCTCTCACTGTTGCCGGAGACAAAACGCGCAGCAGCCCCAGGCCGCATCCTGCCGCCGCCGCCTGATGCCGCTGACCCGATCCCGATAGATTTCCTGCTACACACGCTTTCGCGGGCCATGCCATCAGACGCGATGCTGGTGGAAGAAGCCCCCTCGCATCGCCCGGCAATGCAGAAATTCCTGCCGATGCGCGGTCAGGACAGTTTTTATACCATGGCGTCCGGCGGACTCGGCCACAGCCTGCCCGCCTCGGTCGGCATGGCGCTGGGCTATCCCGACCGCCGCACCGTCTGCCTGATCGGCGATGGCTCGGCGATGTATTCGATCCAGGCGCTGTGGACCGCCGCGCAACGCAAGCTGCCGCTCACCGTAGTGGTCATCAACAATGCCGGCTACGGCGCGATGCGCTCGTTCAGCCAGGTGATGCAGGTACGCAATGTTCCCGGCCTCGACCTGCCCGGCATCGATTTCGTCAAGCTTGCCGAGGGAATGGGCTGCGACGCCGTCCGCGTGAGCAAGGCGTCGGAACTGGCGCCGGCACTTAAGCGCGGCTTGCAGTATGAGGGTGCCAGCCTTGTCGAAGTCATCGTCGACTCCGCGGTCCCGGTGCTTTATGGACAAAAGCACTGATTGGACAGGGCACTTGCAGGACGGCATCGCATGACGAATCGGGTGAAGGACGCTCCGGCCAAATCGCACAGTTCGCATTGGGGCGTATTCTCCGGCCAATGGGTCGACGACAGGCTGGTGATCACGCCGCACCCGGCCGATCCCGATCCCAACCCGATCATCCAGAATTTTCCCGAAGCCTTGCGCCACAAGGCGCGCATTGCCAGGCCGATGGTGCGCCGTGGCTGGCTCGAGAACGGCCCCGGCAAGGACGCCCGCCGCGGCCGCGACGAATTCGTCGAGATGGAATGGGACGAGGTACTCGACCTCCTGGCCGGCGAGCTGAAGCGCGTCACCGACACGCACGGCGCCAAGGCGGTCTATGGCGGCTCCTATGGCTGGTCGAGCGCCGGCCGCTTCCACCACGCCCAGAGCCAGTTGCATCGCTTCCTCAACGTCGCACTCGGCGGCTATGTGCGCTCGGTCAACAGCTACAGCGCCGGCGCCTCGATGGTGATCCTGCCGCACATCCTCGGCAACTACGACGACGTCTCGCGCAAGAACGTCGCCTGGGACGACATCGTCGCCTACACCGACATCATCCTCGCCTTCGGCGGTATGAATACCAAGAATTCCCGCGTCGCCTCGGGCGGCATCAGCCGCCACACCGAACATCGCGACATGGTCGCAGCCAGCCAGCGCGGCTGTGAACTGGTGCTGGTCAGCCCGCTGAAGAGCGACCTGCCCGACGAAGTGAACAACGAATGGGTGCCGGTGAAGCCAGGCACCGACACCGCGATGATGCTGGCGCTGGCGCACACGCTGGTGCTGGACGGCATGCACGATCGCGGTTTCCTCGACAGCCACTGCGTGGGCTGGGCAACATTCGAAGAATATCTGATGGGCCGCAGCGACGGCCAGCCCAAGGACGCCGCCTGGGCAGCCGATATCACCGGCCTCAAGGCCGATGAGATCCTGGCGATGGCGCGCCGCCTCCCCGGCAAGCGCGTACTGGTGACGGTGGCGCATTCGCTGCAGCGCGCCGAGCACGGCGAACAGCCAGTGTGGATGGCGTCTGTCCTCGCCGCAATGCTGGGTCAGCATGGGTTGCCCGGCGGCGGCTACAGCTATGCGCTCGGCGCCATCGCCAATTATGGCCGCCGCCACAACGCGGTGCCAATCGCCGCGCTGTCGCAAGGCACCAACGGTGTGAAAGATTTCATCCCCGTCGCGCGTATCGCCGACATGCTGCTCAATCCCGGTACGCCGTTCGATTACAACGGCCAGCGCATGACCTATCCGGACATCAAGCTGGTGTATTGGGCCGGCGGCAATCCGTTCCATCACCATCAGGATCTCAACCGGCTGCGCCGCGCCTTCGCCGAGGTCGACACCCTCGTGGTGCACGAGATTGCCTGGACCGCCACCGCGCGTCATGCCGACATCGTGCTGCCTTGCACGATGACGCTGGAGCGTGAGGATATCGGCGGCGCGCCGACCGATCCGCTGATGGTCGCGATGCATCGCCTCGCCGAACCCTTTGGCGAAGCCCGCGACGACTACACGATTTTCTCGGCCCTCGCCGAACGCCTGGGCTGCATGGAGGCCTTCACCGAAGGCCGCAGCACCGAGCAGTGGCTGCGCCATCTCTACAAGACCACACAGGACGCGCTGGCCGCCAAGGGGCTCGAGGCGCCGGACTTCGACACCTTCTGGGCACGCGGCGAAATGACTCTGCCGCAATTGCCCCATGATGGCGGCACCCTCCGCGCCTTCCGCGACGACCCCGCCGGCAAGCCATTGCCCACCGCGAGCGGCAAGATCGAGATCTATTCGGGAAAAATCGCCGACTTCGACTATGCCGACTGCCCCGGCCATCCCGCCTGGATCGCGCCGTCCGATGTGGTCGGCGAGACGACGCCACTGCAGCTGGTCGCCAACCAGCCGGCGAGCCGGCTGCACAGCCAGTTCGATTTCGGCGGCCACAGCAGCGCCGAGAAGCGCCGCGGTCGCGAAGTGGCGCGCATGCATCCGCTCGACGCCGCTGCGCGCGGCATCGCTGATGGCGACATCGCCAAACTGTTCAACGCCCGCGGCGCCTGCCTCGCCGCCATCGTCGTCACCGAGGACATCATGCCCGGTGTGGTGCAGCTACCGACCGGCGCCTGGTACGATCCGGAAGATGCGAACGACGACAATCCGCTTTGCGTGCACGGCAATCCCAACGTGCTGACCCGCGACGTCGGCACCTCCAGCCTCGCGCAAGGCTGCACCGGCCAGCTCACCACCGTCGAGGTCGAACGCTTCACCGGCAACCTGCCCCCGATCCAGGCCTTCGATCCCCCGGTCGCGGTCAAGCCGCGCCCGCCGCGGCTCGAAGCGGCGGAGTAGCGGCGCGCTTCCTTACCTCTCCCCGCTTTGCGGAGAGAGGTCGAAATGCGCGCAGCGCATTTCGGGTGAGGGGCGAGACACAGCGTTCAACAAGTACACAACCTCTCGGATCGCGAACCCTCTCCTTTGTCATTCCGGGACGCGCCTTGGTCGGCGATAGCCGACCAAGGCGCGGGCCCGGAATCCATAACCACCACCATCGAGAATATGGATTCCGGGCTCGCCCGCAGCTGGCGCTGCTCGCGCCCCGAGGCGCGGAGTTGGTGAGGAGGGTGGCCGCCTTGTACAAAGGGGTCATGACCGATCCGGCAGAGGCGCAGACGACGGCGCTGTCACGTCCGGCGAAATCGTGTGGTCCTGGTGCCCCGCGTGGCATCAAGCCAGGGAGGGCCGGCCCCAAATCCGGGGACGGACACCTTACTGGCGACGGCGACGAGAAAGCGTGTCGGCCGCCGGAGAGAGCACGAGATAGACCGACAAACACCGCGTGCGGAACGCCGGGAGTTCTCGGTGGATCCTGAATCCCGGGCGCGCTTGTTCTACCCCATTTGCGCACGGGCCATGGGTGCATCGGGCACCCGCGCGTTCCGCACGGCCCTCTTAGGAGGGCGGGGAATGCTCACACCCCGGGCGCATTGGCGTCGCGGGAATAAAACTGTTTGCCCTGTTTGAAATTCGAATCAGGAAGTGCTCGCAACATGCACACCCTCTCACCGCCCCCCGAATTCCTCGCGCATCTTCGCCTGGATCTTGGCCATACCGCCGATCCAGCGATCGTAGTTCTCGGTTTTCTTGCGCATGTAGTCGATCACCTGGGGATGCGGCAGGATCAGAAACGTTTCCTGCTCGATCCCCGCCAGCGCATCCTTCGCGACCTGCTCGGGGCTGAGATCGCCATCGCCGGATTGCGGGCCCTTCGGGATCGCCTTCAGCATATTGGTCTCGACGCCTTGCGGGCACAGGATCGAGACCTTGATGCCATGCGCCCTGTGCGAGATCGCGAGGTTTTCCGCAAAACCCACCGCGGCATGTTTGGTGGTCGAATAAGCGGGGCTGCCGACCTGCGACAACAATCCCGCCGCCGAAATCGTGTTGAGGAAATAGCCGCCGCCGCGCGCCTTCATCAGCGGGATCAGATGCCGGGCGGCATAGACATGGGCCATCACATGGATCGCCCAGCTTCGTGCCCAGGGCTCATCCGACGTGCCGCCGGCATTTTCGGTGATGGGATCGAATCCGCCGCCGATCCCGGCATTGGAGCAGAACAAAGCGATCGGCCCGAATTGCTTTTCAGTCTCCGCGATCACATGCTGAATGTCTTTTTCCTGGCCGACGTCGCACTGGAACGCGGCGCCATCGATCGAGGCCGCAACGGCTTTCGCCCGCTCCCCATCGAGATCGGCAACCACCACCTTGGCTGCGCCGGCGCGATGAAAGGTTTCGCACAGCGCCTGGCCGATGCCGTTGGCGCCTCCGGTCACGACGACGACCTTGCCGGCCACCTGCATGGTCCCACTCCCCTGGAATTTTTTGTTAGCTCAGAACGAGGTCGAGCACGGCCGTATAGTGGCAGGCGGCGCCGAGCAGCACAAACGAATGCCAGATCGCATTCTGAAACCGCAGCCGCTGCCAAGCATGGAAGATCACGCCGAGCGTATACAGCGCGCCGCCGATGGCAATGAACCAGACCGCCATGGTGGGCAGGGAGGTGAAGACGGCGTCATAGGCCATCAGCCCGCTCCAGCCCATCACCAGATAGAGCCCGACGGCGAGCCGGTCGAAGCGGCCGGGATAGACCAGCTTGATGACGATGCCGGCGATGGCGACGGCCCACACGCCGACGAGCAGGGCCGCGGCGAGCACGCCATCCTTCATCTGCGCGAAGAACGGCGTATAGGTCGCGGCGATCAGCAGATAGATCGCGGAATGATCGAACCGGCGCAGCCACCATTTGCGCGGCGACACCGGCCACAGATTATACGCCGCAGACAGGCCGAGCATCGCCAGCAGGCCGGCGGCGTAGACGGAAGCGGTGACGACTTCGTAGGCCGAGGCGAACACAGCGGCGAGCACGATCAGCGCGGTGGCGGCGACCAGGCCGCAGAATACGCCGAGCCCGTGGACGATACCGTCAGCGATCAGTTCGGCGCGGTCGTAGTTCCAGCGGATCGCACCGGCCACCAGGTGGGCCGTATCCGCGGTCAGTTGCTTCAGTCTGAAAACCGTCATGGTGGTGTCGACCCGGCTGGCGATATGGTGAGCTTGCCCGGAGCCCGCCTGTGACTTCCCCTGCTGCAGCGATAAATCATACGCTGCAGAAGGTCAACGAAACGCAAACGACACGTGTGCGACGCTCGTGTGACACGCTTGATTTCGGCCCGATAATCGCCACTTTCAAAACTGCCGTCTGTATCATTTGTATTATTCTGCTCTGTGAGTTCTCCCCCCGCATGGCCAGCCTGTCCGAACTCGTCGAGGAAGCGCGCCTCTCCGCCCGCGCGCTGCTGGATTATGGCGACGGTCTGTTCAATCCGACGGTACGGCTCGGCGTTACCGGCCTGTCCCGCGCCGGCAAGACGGTATTCATTACCGCGCTTGTTCACGGCCTGACCCGCGGCGGCCGCTTCCCGGTGTTTGAATCGCTGGCCACCGGCCGGATCGCAAAAGCGCGCCTCGCGCCGCAACCCGACGACGCCGTGCCGCGCTTCGCCTATGAAGAGCATCTGCGCACCCTGATCGAGGAGCGGCGCTGGCCTAACTCGACGATTGATATCAGCGAGCTCAGGCTGGTGATCGATTATCAGCGCCACAACGGCGCGGAACGCACGCTGACGCTCGACATCGTCGACTATCCCGGCGAGTGGCTGCTCGATCTGCCGCTGCTCAACAAAACCTATGAGGAATGGTCCGCCGAGAGTCTCGCGCTGTCGCGGCACGGCCCGCGCGCGAAATTAGCCGTGGAATTTCAGGCCCATTTGGCAACGCTGGATCCTCTCACGCGCGAGAACGAACAGGCCACGCTGATATCGGCAAGACTGTTCACCGACTATCTGCGCGCCTGCCGCGACGAGCGCTTTGCCATGAGCCTGCTGCCGCCCGGCCGCTTCCTGATGCCCGGCAATCTCGCGGGCTCACCAGCACTGACTTTTGCGCCGCTCGATTTGCCCGTTGATAGCACCGCACCAGACAACTCGCTGTGGGCGATGATGCGGCGGCGTTACGAGGCCTACAAGGACGTGGTGATCCGGCCATTCTTCCGCGATCATTTTTCGCGGCTCGATCGCCAGATCGTGCTGGTCGATGCATTGTCCGCCTTCAACTCCGGGCCTGAAGCGCTGCACGATCTCGAAGCTGCGCTCGCCGGCATTCTCGATTGTTTTCGCATCGGCCGCAGCACGATCCTGAGCGCGCTGTTCCGGCCGCGCGTCGATCGCATTCTGTTCGCTGCCACCAAGGCCGATCATCTGCATCATCTCAGCCACGACCGGCTGGAGGAGGTGTTGCGGCGAACTGTGGGCAAGGCGGTGGCACGCTCCGAACTGGCGGGCGCCGCCGTCGATGTGGTCGCGCTTGCCGCGGTCCGCGCCACCAAGGAGGCGCTGGTGCAGCGCGGCCGCGACAAATTGCCCTCGATCCTGGGAACGCCCACCAAAGGCGAAGTCGCCAATGGCGAGGCCTTCGATGGCGAGACCGAGGTCGCGACCTTCCCCGGCGATCTGCCCACCGACCTCGACGGGCTGTTCGAGGGCGGCGCGTTTCGCGGGCTCTCCACCGCGGCGGCGGACAAGGCCGATTTCCGCTTCCTGCGCTTCCGGCCGCCATTGCTGACGCGCGATGGTGCGGAAGAACCCGCCTTGCCTCACATCCGCCTCGACCGCGCGCTCCAGTTCCTGATCGGAGACAGGCTGCAATGACCGAACGATCGACGACACGACGGCCGGCCACCTTCCGGCTCGACGATCCCCACGTCACCGTGATGGAGCCCGACGACGAGGCAGGGCGGCTGGCGCGCGGCGCGATCCGGATCACGCCGGAATCCGATCCGGCATTGTTGCCGGTGGTCATCGACGAGCCGTTGCTGCCGGTGCGATCCGGCTTTCGCTGGGGCACGCTGTTCTGGAGCGCGCTCGGCGGACTTGTCGTGCTTGGTCTCGGGCTTGGCGTCACCCACCTGGTCGAGGACCTGTTCGCGCGCAGCGAAGGCCTTGGCTTTCTCGGCCTCGGCTTCGCGTTTCTCGCGACGCTGGCATTGGTCGTCATCATTGCGCGCGAGGCGCTGAGCCTTGCGCGGCTGGCGACGATCGAAAAGCTGCATGTCCGCGCGCTGGCTGCTTTGGCCAGCGATGACCGCACCGAGAGCCGCGCGATCCTCGCGGATTTGCTCAAGCTCGCACACAGCAATTCGCAACTGGCCCGCGCGCGTGCTGCGCTGCTGGGTCATGCCGACGACATCATCGACGGCGCTGATCTCATTCGCCTCGCCGAACGCGAATTGATGACGCCGCTGGATCAGGAAGCGCGCCGCCTCGTCTCCTCCGCCGCGCAACGCGTCTCGATCGTGACCGCCGTCAGTCCGCGCGCTCTGATCGACGTGCTGTTCGTGGCCGCCGCCTCGATCCGGCTGGTGCGGCAGCTCGCGCGGCTGTATGGCGGACGGCCGGGCACGCTCGGGCTGATCCGGCTGCTGCGCCACGCCGTCGCGCATCTCGCCATCACCGGCGGCATGGCGGCGAGCGACAGCATGATCCAGCAGGTACTCGGCCATGGCATCGCGGCAAAGCTGTCGCAACGGCTCGGCGAAGGCATGCTGAATGGACTCCTGACTGCGCGGCTCGGCCTCGCCGCCATCGACGTGACGCGTCCGCTGCCGTTCACCGCACTGCCAAGGCCCGCACTCAGCGATCTCGCCAAGGACCTGCTGCGCAAGCGAGATGGTGACGAAGGCTAGCGGAGCGCCGCGATTTGAAAATTCGGTGAGGCCTGAAGCGCCAGTTGCGGCCAGCGATAGAACGGCGTGCCCGGCGGCGGCGCGAGGTCCGGCGTCCAGTTGGTCAGCTTGTCGATCTGATAGGTCTTCATCACCACGCCGCGAAACACCGTATCGACCCGTGCCAGCGGCTCGAGCCTGGCCGAAGTCGCAGCCAGCAGCGGACCGTGATCGTCCGGCGTTTGCGCGATATAGAGCCCGGTGTGGTCCTTGATCAGAGCAAAGCCGGGATCGTGAAAATCGAGGAAGCGCGCGCGTTCGTTGATCTGGATCACCGGCACCTTGTCCTTGAGATGCCAGCGCAGCATCGCATAGGTGCGGTAGTCCGAAGTCGCGATCCAGGTCGCACCGGCCTTCTGCATCTCCACCAGCGCGCGATCTGCCAGCGGCGCGTAACCGGCTTCGCCGCCGATCGGATCGTTCTTGCCGATCAGATTCCACGGGCTGGCGACGCAATACAGAAACACCAGCACGACGAGCGGAATGCCCGAAGCGATCGCGGCGATGCTCCACGACACCGACGACTTGATCATGCCGGGCGACCAGTTCTCACGCCGCAGCATCGGGATGTTGATGGCCGCCGCGGCAATACCCGCGGGCCAGATGAACATCGGCCAGGTATCGCCGATCCGCAGCGTCAGGCATTTCCAGAGGAAATAGCCGAACGGCACCAGTACGCAGGTCGAAAGCAGAATCGCCACCGCATCGCGCTTCCGATAACCGCGCCACGCCGTGATCATCACGGCGGACAGCACCACCGGAAACAGGATGAAGCCGACCTGGCCGAATTGCAGCCCGAGAAAATCGCCGAGCATCCGCCATGAAAATTCATGATCGGCGGACGCACGGACGAACTGGAATTTGAACGACGCCCAGTCATGCCCGGCATTCCAGATCAGCACCGGGGACCACAGCACCAGTGCGATCAGCGCCGCGAGCCAGGGATAGGGACTGCGCAGCCAGCGCTTGCGCCAGTCCGGCACCAGCATGAAGGCCAGCACGCCGGGGATCAGCATCACTACCGTCAACTTCGACAGCAACGCCAGACCGGCGAAAACGCCGGCGGCGAGCCACCAGCGCGCATCATCGCTCTCGGTCAATCGCACCAGCGACCAGATCATCGCCAGTGCAAACGGGATCATCGCCACATCGGGCGCGACCTTGGCCATCAGCAGTCCGTAATACAGCGCCGCCTCGGGCATCAGCACGGCGAAGACGATGGCGCGGAGATCTTGCGTCACCCGACGCACGATGTCGGCCAGCAGTAGTTGCGTCACCGCCATCGCCAAAATGCCGGCGAAGCGAACGCCAAGATTGGTGTCGCCGAAAATCGCAGTGCCGAAGCGGATGAACCAGGCGATCATCGGCGGATGATCGAGGAACGACAGCACACTCTCCTTCGACCAGGTCCAGTAATAGGCCTCATCGGTGCGCAGATCGAACAGGCCAGCATAGACCAGCCGCATCGTGGTGAGCGCGACGAGCAACGCGCCGACCGCCCACAGCGCGCGGCGCGAGACGTTCGGATCAAGCTTGCGGGAGGGCAGGACCAAGGACATCGCCGAGCTTTTGAGCGGACAGACGCCCGGTGTCAACTTGTTGACATTACTGGCGCAAAGCAGGCCAAAGCAGCCAGCGGGCATGGTATCCGGAACGGTCTGCCACTAACATCGCCGGGCATTCAGCCGGATCAAATGACCGATATCTCCCAGAAACCAGCTATCTCCTTCCTCCGCGGCATCAGCCTGCGGCAGGTCCGGCTGGTCTGCGGGCTGGTGCTGTTCGCCTATCTGCTGAGCCATTTCCTCAACCATGCGCTCGGCAATATCTCGCTCGATGCGATGGGCGCCGGTGTCGCCATCCACGCCGGATTCTGGCAGTTTACGCCGATCGCCGTCGCATTCTATTCGGCGGCAACGATTCATACCGGCTTGGGCATCTGGGCGCTCTACGAGCGGCGCCAGTTTCATGGGAAGGCAATCGAGCCGCTGCAACTCATTCTCGGCCTGAGTATTCCCGCCTTGATCGTCACCCACGTCGTCGGGATGCGGCTCGGCCAGACCTTGTTCGCGCAGGAGCGCGGCTACGAGCAGGTGTTTTACGGCTACTGGGTGCTACTCCCTTACAGGATGTGGCTGATGTATGCCGTCATCCTGATCGCCTGGACGCATGGTTGCATCGGGCTGTATTTCTGGCTGAGAATAAAATCCTTCTTCAAGGACGCCGCACCGTTTCTGCTCGCAGGCGCCGTGCTGGTGCCGACGCTGGCGCTGCTCGGCCTCTATCAGGGCGGCCGGACCACCGTGCAGGAGAGCGTTTCGCCGGAATGGCAGAAGGAGAATCTCTCGCCGCAGCAGGTCGGCACGACAGCAGAAAACAGCGTATTGCAGGACATCGCCGACGATTTCCTGCTCGGCTATCTCGGACTGCTTGGCCTGGCGCTGGCGGCGCGCGCCGTGCGTATCGTGGCCGAACGCCGTGTCGGCATGATCAGCCTGTCCTATGGCAATGGCCGCACCATCCGGGTACCTGTTGGCCTCAGCGTGCTCGAGGCCAGCCTGCGCCATCAGATGCCGCATGCCAGCGTCTGCGGCGGGCGCGCCCGGTGTTCGACCTGCCGGATTCGTGTGATCGGCGATACCGGCCTGTTGCCGGAGCCGTCGTCGCGCGAAGCTTTCGTGCTGAGCCGGATTGGCGCTGGCGGCGATCCGGCCATTCGCCTCGCCTGCCAGCTGCGGCCGACCGCCGACCTGTCGTTCTTCCAGCTGTTGGAACCGCATCCGATGTCGGCCAACGCCCACGCCGCGCATCCCCAGCGGATCGGCCAGGAGCGCTACCTCGTCAGCATGTTCGTCGACATGCGCGGCTCGACCAAGCTGGCGGAGAAGCGCTTGCCGTTCGACACCGTTTTCATCGTCAATCGATTCCTCAGCGCGGTGTCGCTGGCGGTGATCGCCTGCGGCGGCCAGCCGAACCAGTTCGTCGGCGACGGAGAGCTGGCGCTGTTCGGGCTCGCCTGCGATCCGCAAACCGCCTGCCGCCAGGCGCTGCAGGCCGCGGCGCTGATCGCTACCAATATCGATGAGCTGAATCGCGCCCTCGAACACGACCTGCCCGATCCGATCCGCTTCGGCATCGGCATTCACGGCGGCGAAGTCATCGTCGGCGACATCGGCTATCGCGACCACATGGTGTTCACCGCGCTCGGCGACGCCGTCAATGTCGCGGCAAGACTGCAGGACATGACCAAGAGCCTTGCCAGCGAGGCGATCGTCTCGGAAGACGTGTGCAAAATGGCCGGCGTTGATGCCGATGCTTTGCCCGCACAGGAAGTCCCGATCCGCGGTCGCGTCGAGCCGATGATCGTCCGCACCGTTGCGGATGCGAAGGTGCTGGCGCTGCTAATTGAGGATGTCGTTGCGGTATAGCAGGCGGGAAGCTGTAGCCCTCGCCTGAACAGCCATTCATAAAATTCCCGGTCAGTTCCTTCGAACCCGCCTCGAAACGGGTGCGACGAATTTGCGATGGGTCAGACGATCCCAGAACCCGCGCACAGCGCATCGTGAATGGAGAATGACCATGTTTCGCAAATTGGCTCTTGGACTTGTTGCAGCAGCTTCCCTCGGCGCCATGGCGCTGGCACCTTCCACCGCTTCGGCCAAGCCGTTCGGCGGCGGATGGGGTGGCGGCTACGGCGGTGGTTGGGGCGGCTATCATCATCACTTTCACGGCCCCCGCTTCGGCATCGGCTATGTCGGCAGCTATGACGACGATGCCGGCTGCTACGTGACCCGCCGCGTGCCGACGCCCTATGGCTATCGCCTCCGCACCATCAACGTCTGCGACTGATCCAACCCTCGACCTGCATCAAGACCCTGGCTGCATCACGCAGCCGGGGTTTTCCTTTTGGATCCGTATCGCATCGACCGTTGAACGTGCTGCATCGCGGCAACGATAACGAATTCTTGTTTTCAAAATGCGTTTCACCGCGAGCAATGCCAAAGCATAAATTGACTTGCCGAATGGCGGTGCGTCTATTGCTGCTTCAAGGCCCGTGATGACGGGCCTCGATACGATAGCTTCGGAGGAAGCCCCCATGCTCGACAGACGAGAGATGCTGAAACGCGTCGGTAGCGGACTTGCGGCGCTTGGCGCGGTAACCAGCTTCGATCCCATCAAGGCCTTCGCGCTCGATAGCGTGACCTTGCCGTTCGACAATGGCGAACGGCCGCTGGTAAAATATCCGCAGAAGCGCCCGATGATCGGGCTGACCAGCCGGCCGCCGCAGCTCGAAACGCCGTTCGCCATTTTCAACGACGGCGCCATCACGCCGAACAATGCGTTCTTTGTCCGCTACCATCTCGCGGACATTCCGCTGTCAATCGATCCCGACACCTTCACGCTGGAGATCAAGGGCAGCGTCGAGCGTCCGCTCAAGCTATCCCTGAAAGACATCAGGAAGCTGCCCGCGGTCGAAATCACCGCGGTCAATCAATGTTCCGGCAACAGCCGCGGGTTTTTCAGCCCGCGCGTTGCCGGCGGCCAGCTCGGCCATGGCGCCATGGGCAATGCCCGCTGGCGCGGCGTGGCGCTGAAGACCGTGCTCGACAAGGCCGGCGTCAAGCCGGGCGCAAAGCAGGTCACGTTCAACGGCCTCGACGGCCCGGTCAGCGACAAGACGCCGGATTTCGTCAAGGCGCTGGATATCGATCATGCCCGCGACGGCGAGGTGATGCTGGCCTATGGCATGAATGGTGACGACCTGCCGGTGCTCAACGGCTTCCCGCTGCGGCTCGTCGTGCCCGGCTACTATGGCACTTACTGGGTCAAGCACCTCAACGAGATCACCGTGATCGACAGCGTGTTCGATGGCTACTGGATGAAATCCGCCTATCGCATCCCGGACAATGACTGCAATTGCGTCGAGCCCGGCACCGCTCCGAAGGCGACGATTCCGATCAACCGTTTCACCGTGCGCTCCTTCATCACCAATGTGACGGACGGTGCCAAGTTGAAGGCTGGTGTGACGACGCTGAAAGGCATCGCCTTCGACGGCGGCAAGGGCATCAAGGAGGTCGCGATCTCGACCGATGGCGGCAAAACCTGGACGCCTGCAAAACTCGGCAAGGATCTCGGCAAGTATTCATTCCGCGAATGGAAGCTGCCAGTAAAGCTTGCCGCGGGCCCTCATGAGATCAAGGTGCGCGCCACCAACAATGCCGGTGTGGCACAGCCGATGGAAGCATTGTGGAATCCGGCGGGTTATCTGCGCAACGTTGCCGAAACCGTCCGCGTCACGGCCGCCTGAGGGGATCGACCATGAAAAACATGATCCATGCGCTGATCGCTGCAACAGCCGTCATCGTCGGCAGCGGACTGGTGACACTCCACGCCAAGCCGGTGACCTACGTGCTGCCCGACGAGACCGCGGCGTTCAAGCCGGGACCGGGTGTCGAGGTCGCGCAGAACAACTGCACGGCGTGCCATTCAGCGGACTACATTCAGACCCAGCCGCGCGGGGCAAAATTCAAGAAGGATTTCTGGCAGGCGGAAGTGACCAAGATGATCAAGGTCTACGGCGCGCCGATCGACGATGGTGACGCCGGCAAGATCGTCGACTACCTGACCGCGACCTATTGAGGCTACGCCTGCCCGGCGATGGAACCGCGTAGAATCGTATCGGGCGTGCCAATCGGCCGCATTGCCCCCGAATTGGAATTCGCGGCTTCGCAACCTTTCGCGCGTTGAAAAGCCGCAAAAGCGGCCAAAAGGGCGCAAAATCGCAAAATACCGGCGTGTTTCGTCAATTTATGCACGCGGTTTAAGCTATCAAGCTTGGCAATGAGGGCGTAACGTGCGCATGTCGGATATGCCGGTTTGCGGGGACCGACAATTCGTTATCGTTTTTTAATCCCGCGGAGACGACGTGATGCCTAAAGGTACTGTGAAGTGGTTCAACGCAACGAAGGGCTTCGGATTCATCCAGCCCAGCAATGGCGGCAAGGACGTGTTCGTTCATATTTCGGCGGTGGAGAAAGCTGGTCTTTCGACGCTGAACGAAGGACAGACCGTTGAATTCGAGGAAGTCGCGAACCGCGGCAAGACCTCGGCTGAGAACCTCAAGGTTTGATGCGACGGCGTGATCCGGACTTACTCCCTCGACATTTAATCCAGGCCAGTCTCCGAGAAGATCACGTTTCAACAACATAGAGCGCATTCGGCAAGAGTGGTTTCCAAAAGCCTCCTCTCTTGCGACGCAATCAGGTTCACGCAGATTGCGCTAATTCGATCCGCGGTGTGCGCTCTAGCCTAACTTTTGAAGAGCCTAACTTTTGAAGTCCACGCGTTCGCTTCGGCGACGCGTCGGTGCTCAATTTTCCTTCACCCATTGATCGACGGGCATGACATCGGGCGTCTGCGCATAGCCGCGCGTCCAGAGGTCGACGACCCATTCGGTGCGGGTCGCGCGATCCAGCAGCACCGCGGTGTTGTGCGGGGTCTGCAGCACCAGCGCGTTGCCGCGATAATGCGGATCGCCCACCACATGATACTTCAGCAAGCCCCAGTCCTGCAGCACCAGGAGCAGACTCGTGACGTTGCGCGTCGTGTCCCAGCAATCGAAATTGTGTTTGTCGTCGAAATAGCGGAAGTCCGCATTGGCAATGCGCTTGTCGGTGCCGATCACCGGGCCGACGCGACGATCGAACCACACCACGGCCTTCTGCACGGCGGCGCGTTCGGCTGCGGCCGAGGCACGGCCAGAGGCCAGAATTTTTGTCAAAGCGGTCTTGTCACCGGGGCTGAAATCCAGCACGTGGCGGCGCCGGCAGACAAAGCCATAGCAGATCGTCATCGAACTGGCCGACGGCGGATAGATCGACACCGAGGTATAGAGTTCGCTGATCGGCTGGCTGAGTTCAACCGCCCGCGCGCTTGAAGCAAACGACAGAACCGCGCCAATCGCGACAACGCAGGCCATCATCACGCCGCGTTGTTTGAAGTGCCCTGCTTGCATCATCCACTCCGAGAAATTTCGCCGAAAACTAGCCCAGCGGTATTGCGCTGCCAAGGCGCACACGGCGGTTATCCCACCGGCAGCGGCGCGTCGCGCTTGACCTCTTCCATCACCGCATAGGTGCGGGTCTCGCGCACGCCGGGCAGCGCCAGCAAGATCTCGCCGAGAAAGCGCCGATAGGCCGTCATGTCGGCGACCCGCGCTTTGACCAGATAATCGAAGCCGCCGGCGACCATGTGGCATTCCAGCACCTCCGGCGCCAGCCGCACCGCCTTGGCGAAGCGCTCGAACACATCCGGCGTGGTCTTGTCGAGCAGCACCTCGACGAACACCAGCAGGCCGAGCCCGAGCAGATGCGGATTGAGTCGCGCGCCATAGCCTTCGACATAGCCGTCGCGCTGCAGCCGCTTCAGCCGCTCACCAATCGAGGTCGGCGACAGCCCGATCCGCTCCGCCAACTCGACATTGGCGATTCGGCCGTCGGCTTGCAGCACGGAGAGGATTTTACGGTCGATCTTGTCAATGTCGCTCATATCGGCGGAATATCCTTCTTAATTCCGGAATATATGAGGCAAATCTGTAAAAATGTCCATCGAGCTGCGGCAGGCTCTGCGCTAGGTTTTCAACATTCGAGGGAATGCCCATGCCATCCAATCTTTTCTCAGCTCCACCGTTCACCGCGCCCTATGCGGCCGATGATGGCGCCCTCGCCGCACGGTTGCTGGCCTCAGCAAGGCTCGCTCCGGAGCAGGACGCCCGAATCGACCAGATCGCGACGCGGCTGATCACAGCGATCCGCGCGCAGGACGACCGCTTTGGCGGCATCGAGGACATGCTGCGGGAATTCGCACTGTCCACCAAGGAAGGCCTTGCCCTGATGGTGCTGGCCGAGGCTCTGTTGCGTGTGCCCGACGCCCGCACCGCCGACGCCTTTATCGAGGACAAGCTCGGTCAGGGCGATTTCGTCCACCACGAGACGAAATCGACCGCGTTCCTGGTCAATGCCTCGGCCTGGGCGCTCGGCATGTCGACGCGGGTGATTCAGCCCGGCGAGACGCCGCAGGGCACGCTCGGCCGACTGGCAAAGCGGCTCGGACTTCCCGCCGTGCGCGCTGCAACCCGGCAGGCGATGCGGCTGATGGGCAGCCACTTCGTGCTCGGCGAAACCATTCAGGCCGCACTCGATCGCGCCAGGCCGCAGGCCGACCGCACGCCACGCTATTCCTTCGACATGCTCGGCGAAGGCGCCCGCACGGCGGCCGACGCGCAGCGTTATTTTGAAAGCTATGCCACTGCGATCGACGCGATCGGCCACGCCGCCGGCAATAACGTCCTGCCTGACCGGCCTGGCATTTCGGTGAAACTCTCGGCGTTGCATCCGCGCTTCGAGGCGGTGAGCCGCGCGCGCGTGATGACGGAACTGGTACCGCGCCTGATCGCGCTGGCGCAAAAGGCAAAAGCCTACGACCTGAACTTCACCGTCGATGCCGAGGAAGCCGACCGCCTGGAATTGTCGCTCGATGTGATTGCGGCGGCGTTTGCCGATCCATCGCTGGCGGAGTGGGACGGCTTTGGCCTTGCGATTCAGGCCTATCAGAAACGCGCTGAGGCCGTGATCGACTACATCGATGACCTCGCGCGCAGTCTCAACCGCCGCATGATGGTGCGGCTGGTGAAGGGCGCCTATTGGGACACCGAGATCAAGCGCGCGCAGGAGCGCGGCCTCGACGATTATCCGGTGTTCACCCGCAAGGCGATGACCGACCTGAACTACATCGCCTGCGCGCAAAAATTGCTGGCGCTGCGACCGCGGCTGTTTCCGCAATTCGCGACGCACAATGCGCTGACCGTGGCGACGATTCTGGAGCTTGCCGGCGACAGCGGCGGCTATGAATTCCAGCGCCTGCATGGCATGGGCGATGCGCTCTATGCGCAGCTCAGCACAGACCATCCGGAAATTGCGTACCGCACCTATGCCCCGGTCGGCAGCCACCGCGATCTGCTGGCCTATCTGGTGCGGCGGCTGCTGGAGAATGGCGCCAATTCGTCGTTCGTGGCGATTGCAGCTGATGATGCGGTGCCTATCGCGGCGCTGCTGCAGCGTCCGGCGGATATCATTGGATCGGCGGGGAATGCACGGCACTCGAAAATTCCGTTGCCGCGCGATCTCTATCAGCCGGAGCGGATCAACTCGCGCGGCATCGAATTCGGCGGTCGCACTGCGCTGGAGAGGCTATTGGCCGATGTTGCGGCGAGTAGTGCAAACAATAATGCAGTCATTGACGCCACGCCGGAGAGAGCGAACGCAGCGATCACTGCCGCGCGCGCGGGCTTCAGGACATGGAGCCGCACGCCCGCCGAAACTCGCGCGCAAGTTCTCGAACGCGCCGCCGACCTGCTGGAACAGCGCCGCGCAGATTTTATTGCGCTGTTGCAGCGCGAGGGCGGCAAGACGCTGGACGATGCGCTATCGGAAGTCCGCGAAGCGATCGACTTTTGCCGCTATTACGCCGCGCGGGGCCGAAAATTGTTCGGCGATGGCGAGGCGATGCCCGGCCCCACCGGCGAAAGTAACATTCTGCGGCTACGCGGCCGCGGCGTGTTTGTGGCGATCTCGCCGTGGAATTTCCCGCTGGCGATTTTTCTCGGACAAATCACCGCGGCTTTGATGGCTGGCAATGCCGTCGTCGCAAAGCCGGCGGAGCAGACGCCGCAAGTGGCCGCGGAAGCGGTACGCCTGCTGCACAAGGCCGGCGTGCCCACGACGGCACTACATCTGGTCCCCGGCGATGGCCGCATCGGTGCGGCACTGGTCCAACATTCCGACATTGCAGGCGTCGTGTTTACCGGCTCGACCGAAGTCGCCCGCTCCATCAACCGCGCGCTGGCGGCAAAGGACGGGCCGATCGTGCCGCTGATTGCCGAGACCGGCGGCATCAATGCGATGATCGTCGATGCTACAGCGCTGCCGGAGCAGGTCGCGGACGACGTGGTGACCTCGGCGTTTCGCTCCGCCGGGCAGCGCTGCTCGGCGCTGCGGCTCTTGTTCGTGCAGGACGACGTCGCCAACCGGATCATCGAGATGATCGTCGGCACAGCGCGCGAGCTGAAGCTCGGCGATGTCAACGATCCCGCCACCCATGTCGGCCCGGTAATCGACGCCGAGGCAAAGCAGAAGCTCGATACGCATATCGCACGCATGACCAACGAGGCGCGCGTACATCTCACCGGCATCGCGCCCGGCGGCAATTTCGTCGCGCCACATATTTTTGAACTCGCGAGCGCCGAGCACCTCACCGATGAGGTGTTCGGGCCGATCCTGCATGTGGTGCGCTATCCTGCCGGGGATTTCGAGCGCGTGCTGCAATCGATCGAACGCAGCGGCTACGGCCTCACGCTAGGGCTTCACTCGCGCATTGACGACATGGCCGAAAGCGTGATCGAGCGGCTGCAGGTCGGCAATATCTACGTCAATCGCAACATGATCGGCGCGGTTGTGGGGGTGCAACCGTTCGGCGGTTTTGGCCTCTCCGGCACCGGCCCGAAAGCCGGCGGCCCGCATTATCTCGCGCGCTTCGCTACCGAGCAGACCGTCACCATCAACACCGCAGCCGCCGGCGGCAACGCGGCGCTGATGTCGGATGGGGAGTAGCAGCGCTGCCATCTGACTTCCGCCGTTGCATCGCAGAGCCAAGATGGGTCAAATGCGCGACCGGAATCCGTCCTTCGCCGACAAGGCACACGAATTCCGGCACACGGCAAAAACAACAAAATGCACGGGAGCGACGCATGGAAGACGGCATCTTCAAAGGCCTCAAGGTTCTGGATTGCGCGAGTTTCATCGCCGCACCGGCCGCCGCCACCGTGCTGTCCGATTTTGGCGCCGACGTCATCAAGATCGAGCCGCCCGGCGCCGGTGACCCCTATCGCAACCTACCGAACCTGCCGGGCTATCCGAAGAGCGAGCACAATTACGCGTGGATGATGGAGAGCCGCAACAAGAAGAGCCTGGCGCTCGATCTCGCAAAACCCGAAGGACAGGCGGTGCTGTACAAGCTCGTCGCCGAGGCCGACGTGTTCATCACCAATTTCCCGCCGCCGGTGCGGGCGCGGCTGAAGATGGCCTACAAGGACCTGGCGCCGCTGAACGACCGCCTCGTCTATGCCTGCTTCACCGGCTACGGCGACCGCGGCGCGGAAGCCGACAAGCCCGGCTTCGACAGCACTGCCTGGTGGGCGCGCTCCGGGCTGATGGACCTCGTGCGCGCCGATGAGGACACGACGCCGGCACGCTCGATCGCCGGCATGGGCGACCACCCCTGCGCCATGGCGCTGTTCGGCGCCATTGTCACCGCGCTCTACAAGCGCGAGCGCACCGGCAAGGGTTGCCAGGTGAAATCCAACCTGATGGCCAACGGCGTCTGGGCCAGCAGCGTGCTGGCACAGGCCAGGCTCGTCGGGGCCAAATTCGAAAAACGCCGGCCGCGCGAACGCGCGCTGAATGCCGTCACCAATCACTACAAGTGCCGCGACGGCCGCTGGATCATGCTGTCGCTGCTCGCCGAGGAACGGCAATGGCCGGCGCTGACAAAATGCCTCGACCGCGACGACTTGCGCGACGACCCGCGCTTCGCCACCAAGCCGGATCGCCATGCGCGCTCGGTCGAGCTGATCAAGATCCTCGACGAGGTGTTCGCGACCCGGGATTTCGCCGAATGGCGCACCCGGCTCGACGGCAACGGCCTCGTATTCGGCTATGTCGGCATTCTCGACGACATTCCTGGCGATCAGCAGATGATCGACAACGACGTGCTGATCCCGTTCGAGGACAGCGATATGATGACCATCAACAGCCCGATCTGGGTCGGCGGCAGCACCAAGAAGAAGCCGCGCCTGCCGCCAGATGTCGGCCAGCACAGCGATGAGATCTTGCGCGATGCAGGGTTTGACGGTGATGCCATCGCGGCGTTGCGGGCGTCGGGCACGGTGGCATGAACTAGCGCGCCAGCATCCAGCCGAATACCGCGAGGCCGATCAGCACCGCGGCGGCGATCGCCCAGGTGCTGACACGGATATCACCAGTGGTCTGCTGCTCGCTGTCGTTCTCGGCAATGGTGCGATTCGCGCTCCCTGGTTTCTTTTTCGGCCTCGTTCATCGCGTGATCCCGGGTTCATCTCACAAAACACATGCCGACGCGTGACGATATATCGGCGCCAGCAGGCTGACATGACAGCCCCTCCGCGCAGTTCCATGACGCAAAGCTCTTGTCGTTCTCCGCTGTCTTCGCCTGCGGCCGATAGCAGGTCGCGCCCCAGCCATCGAAGTATTCGGTGCCGGCAAGCGCCGCGCTGCCGCGCGCCTGCGGCCGGTCCGAGAAGCCGCGGGAATAATCCGGCGCCACGCCGTCGCGCATCGCGGTGAGAATATCGCGGCGGCGCGGCTGATCGCCGACGAAGTGGGGCGACGCCGGAACGATCGTGGTGTTCGTCGGCTTCTCCGCCATCCAGTCCACACCGGGAAAATGAAAGCCGCCGATACCGCGGACCTGATGGCAGCCGCCGCAGGTGATGTCGTTGAGCCGCCGCGCGAAGCCAGCGGGCGAGCGGATATTTTGCAGCACGACGCCGTTGTCCGCAGCTCTTTTCAAGGCCGACACGACGTCGTTGTCGGTGAACACCGCCTTGCCGCCAGCGTGGTCGGACTGCATCAGGCCGAATTCCGGCTGCAGGCTCGAACGCGCAAAGCCGGCCGGCGTCGCCGCGACCGAGCCCGCCGCCAGGAATTTGTCGGGGACCAGGACGGTGCCGCGATCGAGATCGCCCAGGTTTTTCGGATCGAGCAGCCACGCCCTCAAATCGCGCGCGAGATGATCGTCCGCAAGGATGCGGTCGCGGTCGATCTGGTTTTCCAGCGGCGCTTCCTCGAACGCCTTCGATGACAGATCATAGCGAAACACTTTTTGCAGATAGTCGGTTCGAAATTCGCGGATCGCCGATTTCGGCGCGTGGGCGATCTGCAGATTGGTCTCGAGGCGATCGATATTCTCGGGCCTGATGGAGGAAAGCGCTCCATCCGGCGCGAGCAGGCCGTTCGCCAACTCCGCACCGCTCTGCGGCGCCTCCGAAGCGGCAAGCCAGTGTCGCGCGATCTCGGCGCAGGTGAGCGAGGTATCGGCTGGCTCCCTCGCTCGCAGTACGACGTTGAGCGTCATCGGCAGCCGCGGCGGCGCTGCGCCCTCGCCGATCCGCGTCAACCGGTAGATCAGCCGGATCTCGCCGCAACTCTGCGGCGCGACATAGGCGCGGTCCATCCGGTTGACGATGCCCGCCAGTACAAAGCGGGTTTCACCGGAGTACAGCAGGCTCTGATCGAACAGCTGAAAGTCATGTGGCGGACCAACACCGATGGTTTCACGCGGCAGAGTTGCCTGGTGCCTGGCGATGTAGCGCTCGAATTCGGAATCGAGCGCCCTGCGCACCGGTGCCATCGACGGCAGCGCGAACAGCGCATCATTGGTCAGCGGCGCGGGGCGCGAAGGATCGAGCATCTGGGCGAGACCCAGCCCAGGGCTCTTCGGTGCCGCGCGGTGCTCGCGCAATTCCAGTTCACGCAAGGCCAGTGGATCGGTGACGGCGAGCCCGCTCTGCAGGGCTTCGCCATGCGCAACATCGGTCAGCGCAAGGCCGCCAAGAAAAACGATGAACGCAAAGCGAAACCGCACGGCATGTTCCCGACGCGTGCGGCGATGAGCCAGCACGTCACGTCGAGAATCTAGCCGAAAAGCGCTGCGGCCGCATCAGCGGCCACGCACACATTCTCATCAGCGAGCAACGATCAGGCCCTTGCTGGTGACCACGGTCCAGCGGCCATCCTGCTTGCGGATCGCGTCGATGCGGCCGAGGCCGGGGACGGGATCGCCGGCATAGACCTCGAAAAAGCCCTGGCGGCCCTCGATGGTGGCGCCACCATTGGCGACGTCGTGCAGCACCCAGCCATCCAGCGTCGGCAGCCGGGCGATTTCCGGCTTCGGCGCAGGCGTCGGCACCGGCGCGGCAATCGATCCGGTGACGTCCTTCGCCGGCGCAGAAGCGACGGGAGTTGGAACCGGCGCCGGTGCAGGAGCCGGCGTGGCACGCAGCTTGTCCACTGTCTCGCTGAGCTTGGCGAGTTTGGCCGCAGGTTCGGCCTGCGCCTTCTCGACCTTGTCGAGGCGGTCGGCGGTCTTGCCGAACTGGGCGGCGGCCTGCTTGCCGGCACGCTCGACATTGATCTTGAGCGCAGCGACGTCGGCGTCGATCCGCATGATCGATTCCTCGAGCGCGCGGCTGGCGGTCTTGCTGTCGTCGCTGCCGAAGAAATGTCCGAGGCCTGCGGTGGCCAGCGATCCGCCGACGGCGCCGGTGACGGCGGCAAGCGCGATCACCGCGGCAACCATCGAAATCCGGCGCTTGTGAGGGGTGTCAGCGCGAACCTCGGGCTCGGGCTGCGGCTCCGCATCGATGAAGTCTTCCCAGGAGCGCTCGCGCTGCGGCGACATGATCATGATCTTGCCGGGGGTGTGCGGCGAATGCACTTTTGGCGCTTCCACCTTGGACGCGTCGCCCTGCTCCGGCGCCAGTTTTGGCGGCTCAATGTTAACCGCGTCGGACGCGGCCGCATGGGAGGCGTCGGCCGGTGCGTTCAGCTGCGGATCGACGCTGTTACCGCTGAGATCACTGTTTTGGTCGGCCTGATGGTCGCTCACGGGCGCAATTCTCCGATAAAGATGAACTATTTGGTAACTTTCATTGCTTGCCAAATCCTTACCGACCGCGCTGCTTACGAAGATTTCACTTTTGCTGACGGCAGAACCATGTCGCCGCGACCGGGCCATGCCATGCGCCGGCCGATATTTCGGCCCGTTTGCTGCTCTGCGGTATCGCCGGACGGCCGCGATGCATCGATTGCGCCGCCCCATTTCCGGGCTACCATACGCAGACGGAACCGACGCCAGAAGGCCGGAGGGCTCCATGACCATCGAGAAGTGCATCAACGAATACGACGTTTCGGATGTCATCTTCGAGGAAGGCTCGACCGGGCGCGAGTTGTTCGTAGTTCTCGACGGCAAGGTCGATATCATCAAGAACACCGGCGCCAGCCGGACGCTGATCGTTAGCCTCGGCAAGGGTGAATTCTTCGGCGAAATGGCCGTCATCGACGGCTCGTCGCGTTCGGCGACGGCGATCGCCGCAGCGCCCGGGACGCGCGTGATGCGGATCAATCACGCCCGCTTCGTTTATCTCGTCAGCCAGCAACCGGCCTTCGCGCTGATGATCATGGATGCGCTGAGCAAGCGGCTGCGCGCATCCAACGCCGTCAACTTCAGAACGGCCACGCCATGAGTGACCGTAAACCAACAGCGTTCCCGATCCTCCTGAACAATGATGTCTGCTCGCTCATTCAAGCGGCCGAGGATGTCTATCAGATCCGATTCAAGAACCGCGCCGCCAATGCCTATCTGGTGCGCGGCAGCAAACGCACCATCCTGATTGACGTCGGGCTGTCCTCGAACTTCCCGCATTTGCAGGAATGCCTGCAGCATGTCGGCTGCACGCTCGACGAGATCGACATGCTGATACTCAGCCACGAACATCTCGACCATGTCGGCGCGGCCTTCCATTTCAACGGCCGCACCATCATCGCAGCTCACCGGCTTGCCGCCAACAAGATCATGCTGCGCGACGATTTCTCGATGCTGCGCAAGATGTTCAACGAACCCAATGTGCCGATCGACATCGACATCTGGCTCGAAGAAGGCAACCTGATCGACCTCGGCAATTTCAGGCTCAACGTGATGTACACGCCGGGCCATACATCGGCTTGCATCAGCCTGTTCGATCAGGACAAGGGACTGCTGTTCGCGGCCGACACCCTGATGCCCGGCGGCGTGATGGGCGGCGTGTTTGGATCAGGCAGCATCAGCGATTACATCCAGTCGCTGGAACGGCTGAAAGGTTTGAATTCCAAAATCCTGCTGTCCGGCCACGGCCGGCTGTCGGATACGCCGCAGGACGACGTGCGGATCGCGCTGCAGCGCTCGCACGCGCTATTGTCAGACACCGCGGAATTGTTCGACGCGCTGGATGCGCGCTCGAATTTCGAGCCGATCATGCAGTCGGTGCGTGATCTCAACAAGCTCGACGACACCTGAGGCGTCTTTCCCTTGACAGTTGGTCCCGCAACCCCGTCAAAAGGGACAAACCATGCGCGGGAGTAAACATGAAACTGTACGATTCGATCGGCCCGAACCCGCGCGTGGTCCGGATGTTCCTGGCCGAGAAGGGCATCAACATCCCCGTCCAGACCGTGGATCTCGCCGCCGGCGAAAACCGCCAGCCCGCGCATCTTGCGCGCAATCCGCATGGCCAGATGCCGACGCTCGAACTCGACGACGGCAGCTATCTCTCCGAGACGGTGGCGATCTGCGAGTATCTTGAGGAGACGCACCCGGCGCCGGCGCTGATCGGCACTACCCCCGAAGAGCGCGCGGAATCCCGGATGTGGCGGCAACGCATCGATCTCAACATCTGCCAGCACATCGCCAATGGCTACCGCTTCAGCCAGGGCCTGAAACGCTTCGAGAGCCGGATCGTCTGCGCCCCGGAAGGTGCCGCCGGTCTGAAGAAGATCGCCGCGGATCGAATCCGCTGGCTCGACGGCCAGATCGCCGGCAAAGAATTCATCTGCGGGCCGCGCTTCACGCTGGCGGACATCAAGCTGTATTGCTGGCTCGATTTCGCCGGCAAGGTCGGCCAGCCGCTCGATCCCGCGAACAGCCATATCGCGGCGTGGTTCGCGCGCGTCGATACAAGGCCATCGACGAAGGTGTGAGCTAGATACATTCACCGTCGTCATTGCGAACTCTAGCAAAGTTGGCTTTGCCAACTTTGCTCTGAGCGAAGCAATCCAGAAAGTTACAAGCAAGGCTGGATTGCTTCGTCGCAAGGGCCCTCGCAATGACGAACTCTTACATCACCACCGGTGAATCGGGCAGTTCATTGACCGCAGCGCCGTCCTTCGGGAAATGCGCGGCGAGGTGTTGCGTCACCGCCTGGATGCCGGCGATCACGCCGCGCTCGAAATGGCCTTCACGGAATTGCGCTTCCATCGCCTTGCAGATCGCTTCCCAGCCGGCAGTGCCGACTTTGGCATCGATGCCGCGGTCGACAACGATCTCGACATCGCGGTCGGCCAACAGCAGATAGATCAGCACGCCGTTATTGTGTTCGGTGTCCCAGATCCGCAATTGCGAGAAGACGTCGATCGCGCGTTCACGCGCGGACTGGCCGCGGACCAGCGGCGCGCCGTCGAGCGCGCCCTCCACGACAAAGCGGATTTGCCCGGCATGACTGGCTTCGCTGGCCTTGATGGCCTGCTCGATGGCGACAAGCGCCTTCGGCGGAAACGCCTTGCGCACCCGCGAACGGTTGCCGAGCAGATGCTTGCCGATGCGTGCGATGCCCGTGTTCTTGAGAGCCATGGTCACCAACTCCCCGAGGCGCCGCCGCCGCCAAAGCTGCCGCCACCTCCGCTGAACCCGCCGCCGCTGCTCGACGAGCTGCCTGTCGAAAATCCACCGCCGGAAAACCCACCTCTGCCGCCACTGCCCGACGTGATGTTGTCGCTGAACAGCGTAAACACGAAGGCGATGACACCGACGATTGCCGATGTAAGCAAGGAGGCAATCAGAAACCACGCGATCACAGCGACGAGGCCCCCGGTTGCAAGCGAGCCGATCAGCCGGCCAAAAATACCACGCATCACGCCGCCCAGCACCAGCGCGCCGATGATGACGAACGGGTTGAACAACAGGCCCGGATCGAAATTGCCGGCACCCAGCCAATCGTGCTGCGGCGCCGGTTTCGGCAGCGGTTCGCCGTCGATCACGCTGATGGTGCGATCGATGCCGTCCTCGACACCGCCGGAGAAATCGCCGTTCTTGAATTTCGGCGTGATCACCTCGTCGATGATCCGCCGCGCGGTGACGTCGGTCAGCGCGCCCTCAAGCCCATAGCCGACCTCAATCCGCAGCTTGCGGTCGTTCTTGGCGATGAGCAGGATCGCGCCGTCGTCAATCTTCTTGCGGCCAATCTTCCACGCCTCGGCCACCCGAATGGAGAACTGCTCGATGGTTTCCGGCGCCGTGGTCGGCACGATCAGGATGGCGACCTGGCTGCCCTTGCGCGCCTCGAAATCCCTGAGCTTCTGTTCGAGCCGCGCGGCGGCCTCGGTGGTCAGCGTGCCGGTCTGATCGACCACGCGCCCGGTGAGAGGCGGCACCGCGACATCGGCTGACGCGGCAAAGCCCCAGCACAGCACTAGCGCCAGCAGGCACGCTTTGACAACCTTCATCCCGGTCATCCGGCCGATGCCGGCTTACTTCGCCGGAGCTGCAGGCGCCGGATTGAAATCGACCTTCGGCGCGGTGGAGATTTCTCTCTCATTGGCGACGGAGAAATTCGGCTTCTCCTTGTAGCCGAACATCATCGCGGTCAGGTTATTCGGAAATGTGCGCACGCCGACGTTATAATCCTGCACCGTCTTGATGTAGCGGTTGCGCGCCACGGTGATGCGGTTCTCGGTGCCTTCCAGCTGCGACATCAGGTCCTTGAACAGCGCGTCGGATTTGAGCTGCGGATAGTTTTCGGTGACCACCAGGAGCCGCGAAAGCGCGCTGCTCAGCTCACCCTGCGCCGCCTGGAATTTCTGGAACGCGGCGGGATCGTTCAGCACCTCCGGCGTCGCCTGGATGCTGCCGACCTTGGCGCGCGCATTGGTGACGCCGAGCAGCACGTCCTTCTCCTGCTGCGCAAAACCTTTGACGGAATTGACGAGGTTCGGCACCAGATCGGCGCGGCGCTGATACTGGTTGACCACCTCCGACCAGGCGGATTTGACCTGCTCGTCATTGCTCTGGATTGCGTTGTAGCCGCAATTGGTCAGGCTCAGGGTCGCCAGCGCTGCCAGCACGGTCCAAAGTTTGCGCATGAAATGTCTCCTGTGACACCGCCGAAAATGGTTCGGCCGCTTCTAGCACATGGGAACGGCCGGAGCGGCAAGAAGTTCAGACTGCGCGATATTCCACAGCGGTCTGTTCAACCAGCTCCGCCACCGACATAATCGCAGTGACGCCGGACGTGGAATGCCCCGCGCTCCAGATGTCGCGCCAGCGCGCCGGCCGCTTCTCCCGCGCGCCGATGTCGATATCCCTGGCGATGTCGATGGCGCCGCGCTCCGGCAGGGAATCGGGATCGAGCCCGGCGGCAATGATGGACGGTCGCAGCATGTTGGTCTGCAGGCCCGTGAAGGCACGCGTCAGCAGGATGTCATCGGCGCCGCTGGCGACCAGCATCTCCTTGTATCTGACATCGGCCATGCTCTCGCGCGTGGCGATGAACTTGGTGCCCATGTAAGCGAGATCGCAGCCAAGCGCCTTCGCCGCACGCAACGCGTGGCCATCGCTGATGCCGCCGGCCAGCACGAGGGGACCATCGAAGAATTGCCTGATAGCACGCACGAACACAAACGGATTGAGCCAGCCGGTCTGGCCGCCGGCTCCTGCCGTCAGCAGCACCAGCCCGTCGGCGCCGGCCTCCACCGCGCGTTCGGCGTGACGAATGCTGGCGACATCGGCGAAGACCAGCGCGCCAGCATCATGGAGTGGTGCCAACACTGGCGCCGGTGAACCGACCGACGTAATGACCAGTTCAGGCGCGTGGCGCAGCAATACGGCGAGATCATCCGCAAGTCGCGCATTGGAGCGGTGCACGATCAGATTTGCGCAGGTCGGCGCCGTCGGCTTTCCGGTGGCCTCGACATGACGGCGCAGCTGCGTCTCGATCTCGGTGAGCCAGCTATCAAGTTGTTCCGCACTGCGGCAATTCACCGTTGGAAACGAGCCGATCACGCCATGGCTGCAAGCAGCAACCACGAGATCGACGCCGGACAGACCAGAAACATCGGCGCCGCGATCAGGGGCAAGCTCAGGCGATCGTGAAATCGCGCCAGGGGGTCGGGAGGTTTCAAAGGGTGCTTCCTCGCTGCGTGCGGGTTTGTGTTTCCCCGCATCGATTTCGTTGTTAGCCTTCCGGCAAATATTGGCACGGTCGAAGGCCAATGACAAAGCTGCGGGAGGACATCATGGGCGATTGGCTCAACACGTTTCCGACGGTTGGCGGACAGACGCTGCGAACGCTGGCGCGCTACCCGGAACGCACGGCGTTCAGCTGGCCCGGCGGCTCCATCAGCTATCGCGGCACCACCGATCTGATCGGTCGTTTTCAGAAAGTATTCATGAGCCTCGGCGCGCAGCCGGGCACGCGGGTGGCGCTGCTGACCGCGAACCGCGCCGACACCTGGTGCGCCGGCGTCGCCGCCCAGCTCTCGCGCTTTGCGATCTCATGGCTGCATCCGCTTGGCTCCATGGAGGATCAGATCGACCAGATCGAGGATTCCGGCGCCGAGATTCTCGTGATCGATGCCGACACCTTTCTGCAGCGCGGCGGCGAGCTGGCCGCGCGCGCACAGGGGCTGCGACATGTCTTTACATTGGGCCGCGCCGACTACGGCGTTGACCTGCTCGCCGCGGCCGATACAGGCGGCAGCGCCACGGCGAAGGATTTTGCCAACCCTGACGACGTCGCGGTGCTGAACTACACGGGCGGCACCACTGGCAAATCCAAGGGCGCGCTGCGTCACCATCGTCAGGTTGCCGGATTTGCCAATGCCATCCTGGCGGATTTCGAAATTCCCGACATGCCGCGCTATCTCACGGTGGCGCCGATCAGCCACGTCGCCGGCACAAAAGTGCTGCCGGCGCTGATGCGCGGCGGCACCGTGCACATGCTGAAGGGTTTTGACCCGGAAGCCGTATTAAGAACGATCGAACGCGAGCGGATCAATTTCACGCTGTTCGTGCCGACCATGATCTACGTGTTGCTCGATCACCCGACGCTGCCAAAGACCGACCTCTCGTCGCTCGAACTTCTGCTGTATGGCGCGTCGCCGATGTCACCGAGCCGGCTATTGGAAGGCATGGAGCGGATCGGCCCGGTGTTCTCGCAGCTCTATGGCCAGACCGAATGCTACCCGGTCTCGGTGCTGCGCAAGACGGACCACGACGCCAAGGCACCTGAGTTGTTCTTGTCGTGTGGCTTTCCGATTGCCGCCTGCGAGGTGAAGATCCTTGACGACGAGGATCAGGAGGTCGCCACCGGTGAGGCCGGAGAAATCTGCGTGCGCGCACCGCATGTGATGGCGGAATACTGGAAGCGGCCGGAGCAGACCGCGGAGACGCTGAAGAACGGCTGGCTGCACAGCGGCGATATCGCCCGCGCCGACGAACGCGGCTACATGTTCATCCTCGACCGCAAGAAGGACATGATCGTCTCCGGCGGCTTCAACATCTTTCCGCGCGAGGTGGAGGACGTGCTCTCGACCCATGCCGACGTGGCGATGTGCGCCGTGGTCGGCGTGCCCGACGACAAATGGGGCGAGGCCGTCACCGCGATCGTCGTGGCGCGCGCCGGGTCGAAACCTACCGCGGAGGAACTGATCAACCTCGTCAAAACGCGAAAAGGATCGGCGCACGCGCCGAAGCACATCAAGTTTGTTACCGAATTGCCGATGACCGGGGTCGGCAAGATCGACAAGAAGGTTTTGCGCGCCGGCTTCTGGGTCGGACGCGAACGCATGGTGGGGTGAGAGATCGCCTTCACTCCGGCCCTTTCAAGCAACTGACGATGGCACTGCGCCTGTGAGCCCGAGCCCCGGATCCGCGGAGCGGTATGAAGACCGCCGCGTCGCGTCCGGGACACGATGCACACCTGCCCTGCGGCTAGTGACTTGCATGATAATAGTAACAGGCCTATCTTCCTCTTATGCAGCGCAAAAGCTTTGGCAATATGGAATGCCCGGTCGCCCGCAGCCTTGAGCGCGTCGGCGAGTGGTGGAGCATTCTGATCCTGCGCGACGCGATCTACGGCATGACCCGGTTCGACGAGTTCCAGAAAAACCTGAAGATCGCGCCGAACATCCTGACCCGCCGCCTCACCACGCTGGTCGATGCCGGATTGCTGGAGCGCCGCCGCTACTGCGAGCGGCCGCCGCGCGACGAATATATCCTCACCCAGCGCGGACGCGATTTCCGCCCGGTGCTGCATTCGTTGCAGGCATGGGGCAACAAGCATTTCGCGCCGGAAGGCGTCAGCGTGATGCTGGTCGACAAAACCACGGGACAAGCGGCCGAGCCGATTCTCGTCGATCGCCTCACCGGAAAACCGATCACCGACGCGACCCACGCCAATGCTGCCGGGCCGGCAGCCGGCGCTCGCGTGCAAAAACGTCTCGGCAAGTCACGCAAGATCGCCGCAACACCATAGAACGGCACGCCCGATGAAACTCGATCCTCCCCAGGCCATCATCGCCGCCACGACGGCACATGAGATGAATCCCCGCACGCGGATGCTGCTGCATGCGCCGATCGTGCCGACGCTGCTGAAAATGGCGTGGCCGAACCTGCTGGTGATGCTGGCGCAGGCCTCGACCGGATTGATCGAAACCTGGTGGGTCTCGCATCTCGGAAGCGACGCGCTGACCGGCATGGCGGTGGTGTTTCCCGGCTTCATGATGATGCAGATGCTGTCAGCCGGCGCCATGGGCGGCGGCATTTCCTCGGCGATCGCGCGGGCGCTCGGCGCGCGCCGCCATCACGACGCCGAAGCGCTGGTGATGCACGCCGTCGGCATCAACATTGCCATCGGCCTGTTCGGCGCGGCGATCTTCCTGATCTTTGGCCGCCAGCTTTATCACGCCATGGGCGTCGATGGCGGGGCACTCGAGGCCGCCATGCAGTATTCCGATGTCGTGTTCGGCGGCAGCGTGCTGGTCTGGCTGATGAACGCGCTGGCCAGCATCATTCGCGGCACCGGCAACATGCTGGTGCCATCGCTCGCGATCTGCATCGGCGTCGTCCTGCTGATCCCGCTGTCGCCGCTGCTGATCTTCGGCTGGGGCCCGATCCCGGCGATGGGCATCGGCGGCGGCGGCTGGGCGGTGGTGGTGACGACAGCCATCGTCGCCGTGGTGCTTGGCGGCTACATCCTGTCTGGGCGCTGCATCGTGCATTTCAAGATGGCCCGGCCGCGCTGGGATCTGTCGGCGGACATCCTTCGCGTCGGCGCGATTGCCGCCGTGGTCTCGCTGCAGACCAGCCTGACCGTGCTTCTGACCACGGCGCTGGTTGGTGGCGCAGCCGGCGGCGATGCGGTGGCCGGTTTCGGCACCGGCGTGCGACTGGAATATCTGATGGTGCCATTGGCCTTCGGGTTCGGCGGCCCGCTGGTCGCCTTCGTCGGCACCAATATCGGGGCGAGCCAGGAAGCGCGCGCACTGCGCGTCGCGCTGATCGGCGGCGCGATGGTCTTCGTGCTGACGGAAACCGTCGGACTTGCCGCCGCAATCTGGCCTGCGGCCTGGCTCGGCCTGTTCGGCAACGACCCGCAGATGATCGAGACCGGCAGCGCCTATTTGCGCATCGTCGGCCCGGCCTACGGATTCTTCGGCCTCGGGTTGTCGCTGTATTTTGCCTCGCAGGGCGCTGGCAAAATGATCTGGCCGCTGATGGCCGGCGTGTTGCGTCTGATCATCTCGATCGGCGGCGGCTGGCTGGCCTTGCGGCTGACGGGATCGCTGATCTGGCTGTTCATCGCGCTGACGGTGGCGCTGGTGATCTACGGCACCATCATCGCAACCGCGGTGGCGGCCGGGGTCTGGTTCAAGCCGGCGCGACCCAAGACGCGCTAGTTTCAGGGAAAATCCTTCTCGGGCGGGCGGAGGCATGCATATGCCTCATGCAGATCGGTGGCTGTAGGCGGTCTGCAATCCGTCCTATGTAACCGCTTCCGGCTGTCATCTCGGCGCCGGCCCAGGAATTTCCCACGATGGCAGATGGAAATGCGACGGCGCCCTCGCCGGCTGATGGCCTGTCCACCGAACAACGACGCTGGGCCAAACTGGCGATCTTCACTGCGCTGTCGATGGCCTCGCTCGACACCGCGATTGCCAACATCGCTCTGCCCGCCATCGCGGCCGACCTCAAAGCCACCCCGGCCGATGTCATCTGGGTCGTCAATGTCTATCAGATCGCCATGGTGGCAACGCTGCTGCCGCTCGGCGCACTCGGCGAGATCGTCGGCCACCAGCGCATCTATCTGGGCGGCCTCATCCTGTTCACGTTGGCCTCGGTGGCCTGTGCCATGGCGTGGTCGCTGGACACCCTTTTGATCGCGCGCGTGCTGCAGGGCCTCGGCGGCGCCGGCGTCATGAGTGTCAATACGGCGCTCGTCCGGTTCGTCTATCCGCCAAACCAGCTAGGCCGCGGTTTCGGGCACAATGCTCTGGTGGTCGCGACATCGTTCACGCTCGGACCGACTATCGCGTCCGGCATTCTGTCGGTCGGCAGTTGGCCGTGGCTGTTCGCCATCAACCTGCCATTCGGCGCACTCGCCATACTGATCGGCATGAAGACGCTGCCGAAAACCTCGCGCGCGACGCATCCCTTCGACTTTCTCGGCGCCCTGCTGTCATCGATCTGCCTGGGCCTGCTCATCCTCGGCATCGACAGTGCCGCGCATCACACCGCAGCACCAGTCGTCGTCGGTGAACTCGTCGCCGGCGCCCTGGTCGGCTGGCTGGTGATCCGCCGGCAAGCCGATCACCCCGCGCCCATGCTGCCGATCGACCTGTTTCGCCGGCCGGTATTCGCCCTCTCGGCGGCAACCGCGATCTGCTCGTTCTCGGTCCAAGGCCTCGCGTTCGTGTCGCTGCCGTTCTACTTCGAGGATATCCTGCACCGCTCGCAGGTCGAGACCGGGTTTTTCCTGACGCCGTGGCCGCTGGTGGTCGCCATCATGGCGCCGATCGCCGGCGGGCTGTCCGACCGCTATCCCGCCGGCATCCTCGGCGGCATTGGCCTCGCCATGCTCGGCGTCGGGATGGCGCTGCTGGCGATGCTGCCGGTCGAACCCAGCATTCCCGACATCGTCTGGCGGATGGTGGTATGCGGCGCCGGCTTCGGCTTCTTCCAGGCACCCAACATGAAAGCCCTGATGTCCAGCGCGCCGGCCGGGCGCAGCGGAAGTGCCAGCGGTATCGTCGCGACCGCCCGGCTGACAGGCCAGTCCACCGGCGCCGCGCTCGCGGCCTTCTGCTTCGGCCTCGTCGGCCACGAAGGCGCGACGCTGGCGCTGGCGCTTGGCGCCGGATTTGCCGCCGTCGGCTGCGCCATGAGCTTCCTGCGCCTGATCGTTCAGCCCTCCCCTAACATGTGATTTTACGAAAGAATCTTCGGGCTCACATTTCTATTTCGCAATGCCGTATTAAGTGATGTGATATACTGCAGTGCAGAGACAGTTTTTCTGCACTGCAAGTGTCAAAACCGGGGGCCGTTTTGGCTTCCGGTTCATTGTACCAGAGATGCTGGAATGATTTTGTTTAATTGAAGTAACCGTTGGTATGAGGGCACTTCTTGAGGGTTCTGTTCGTCACTCCAGAGATTGACGACTTCGTTCGGGTGGGAGGCCTTGCGGCTGTCTCCGCCGCCCTGCCTCGGGCATTGCGCATCTGGACCGACGTCAGGGTGATGTTGCCCGGCTACCGCGGGGTGGTTGCCCAGTTCGAGAGTATCGAGATCGTCGGCGAGTGTCCGGCGCTGGCGGAAATGCCGGCCTGCTCGCTCGGACTGGCCGCCACCAAGGACGGTATGCCCGTCTACATCCTGCTCTGCCCGCAGCTCTACGATCGGCCCGGCAATCCCTACGGCGACGCCTGCGGCCGGGACTGGCCGGACAACGACATCCGCTTCGGGCGCTTCGCGTCGGCGGCAGCACTGCTGGCTGCCGGCAAGGTCGACAAGAACTGGTCGGCCGACCTGGTCCATGCCAATGACTGGCAGTCCGCCTTGGTGCCGGCCTATCTGGCCTGGAGCGGGATCAAGATCCCGACCATCCTGACCATCCACAATCTCGCTTATCAGGGCCTGTTTCCCAAGGAAACGCTGCGCCGGATCGGCGCGCCGGTGGAATCCTTCCACATCGACGGCCTCGAATTCTACGACAAGCTCTCCTTCCTGAAGGGCGGACTAATCTATTCCTCGCACCTGACCACAGTCAGCGAGACCTACGCCCAGGAAATTACCACGCCGGAACTCGGCTGCGGGCTCGAAGGCCTGCTGCGGAAGCGCTCCAATGCTGCGCAACTCACCGGCATCCTGAATGGCATCGATGAGAGCTGGGATCCTCGCGTCTGCGCGGAGCTGATGCGGCCGTTTGGCGCCGGCGACTGGGAAGCCAAACGCGCCAATGCCGACGGTGTCCGCCAACAGTTTGGGCTCGCGCTATCACGCGGGCCCATTTTCGGTTTGGTCGCCCGCCTCGTCCACCAGAAGGGCGTCGACCTCGTGCTGTCGGCCGCCGACGCCATCGTCTCGGCCGGCGGACAGATCGTCGTCACCGGACAGGGCGAGCCCGGGATCGAGGCCGCCGTGATGGAAGCGCATCGCCGGCGGCCCGACGCGATCGGCGTCGCCATCGGCTTCAATGACCGCGAGGCCCGGCGGATCTTTGCCGGCAGCGATTTCACCCTAATGCCGTCGCGCTTCGAGCCCTGCGGCCTCAGCCAGATGTATGCGCAACGCTTCGGCTCGCTGCCGATCGGTCACCAGACCGGCGGACTTGCCGAGACCATCGTCGATGGCGAGACCGGCTTCCTGTTCAGCAAACCCTCGACCGAGTCCCTGCTCGGCGGCATTCTGCGGGCGTTCGCGACCTTCGGCTCCAAGGATCGCCTGAACTCGATGCGCCGCAGCGCGATGTCGAAATCGTTCAGCTGGAATATCTCTGCCGCCAGCTACAGCGCGCTGTACCGCAAGACCGTCATCGCCGGCGTCTGACGTCGTCGGGCGGTCCGGCAGTCTCTCGATTGCTTGTCGAAGACAGATTTATCTCTTGATAATCAGCGGTCCGCGCTGGCTCGCGGGGTCGTTTCCCGAAAGGATCGACAGCCCCCATTGATGAGGCTGATTCGTGCCTGAAGCTCCATCCCCAGCCAAGCCATCGCTCGACTGGCGATCGGAGATCGGCGCAGGGCTGATGTCCAGTCTGGTCTGCCTGCCGCTTTGTCTGGCCTGCGGACTGCTGGTGTTCGCCCCGCTCGGCCCGGACTACGTTGCAGCGGGCGCTGCGGCCGGCTTGTATGGCGGCGCCATCGTCGGCCTTGTCGCCGCGGTCGTTGCGACCTCGTCCTATATCGTCACCGCAAGCCGCGTCAGCATGGCGCTGGTGCAGGCTGGCCTGACAACCACATTGGCCAGCGACGCGACGCTTGCAACCCAGCCGGCGATGATCGTGATGGCGATCATGCTCTGTCTGTTTCTGGCGGGTCTGTGGCAGGTTCTGTTCGGTCTGGCGGGCATGACACGCGTGATCAAGTTCGCGCCGCACCCGGTTCTCACCGGACTGCTCAACGGCGTCGGCATGCTGATTGTGATTTCGCAGCTGAAGCCGTTCTTCACCGGCGGCCACACGCTGTGGCCCAACAAACCGGCGATGCTCGTCTTCGGGGTGGCCCTGGCGCTGTTCATCCTCAACTATCCGGCTATCGCCACCTGGCTGAGGATGCCGGACTGGCTGAGGAAAATTCCCGGTTCGCTGGCGGGCTTCGTTGCGGGCACGGCCGTCTACTATCTCGTCACTATCATTACCGGCCTCGACCTCGGCCCCACCATCGGCGCGATCCACGTCAGCTTCCCGCCGGCGACGCCACTCAAGGCGTTGCTGGACGGCTCGATGACGTCGGAGCTGGTCGCTGTGCTGCCGCATGTCGTTCTCGTCTCGTTGGTGCTGGCGATCATCTCGACCGTGGAGACCATGCTGGCGTTCCGGGTGGCCCAGCAACTCGACGACACACACATCCATCCGGTCCGCGATCTCGCCGCGCAAGGCGTCGCCAATGCCGCAGCAGCACTGGGCGGCGGCATTGGGGGGTCAGCGATCCCGTCGGTGATTCTGCTCGCCTATCGCATGGGAGGCCGAACCCGATGGACCGGCATCTTCGTTGCGCTCAGCCTGATGGTCATCACATTCCTGCTGTCATCCGTGCTGGCGCAAATCCCGCGGGCGGTGTTCATGGGCTTGCTGCTCGTGATCGGCATCGTGCTATTCGACCGCTGGAACGTGCAACTTCTCGCGGACGTCCGGCATAAGGCCGAACCGCAGGTGCGCCGCCATGCCGTCTATAACCTCGTCGTCGTGCTGGCGGTGATGGCGGTGACGGTGTTCAGCTCGGTCGTATCCGGCGTCATCGTCGGCATTATCCTGTCCAGCATCATCTTCGTCATCAATATGAGTCGGCCGCTGGTTCGACGCGCCTATCTCGGCGACGAGCTGTTCTCCAAGCGCATTCGCTCGGCACACGACCTTGCGATCCTGCAACAAACCGGGCGGCAGCGCGCCGTGCTGCAACTCGAAGGCGCCCTGTTCTTTGGCAACGCCGACGACCTCTCTCTTCGCGTCAAGACCTTGCTCGACAGCGCGGAAATGGTTCTGCTCGACATGCGCGCGATTTCCGACCTCGACATATCCGGCATCAACGCGCTGCGGAGCCTGCGCCAGAAAACGACCGAGAAGCAGCGACAACTGATCTACTGCAACGTCAGGCCCGTCCATGCGACGATCATCAGCAATGCGCTCGGACATGACCTGACATCGCCGCCGATGACCCAGGATCTCGACTCGGCGCTGGAATGGATGGAAGAGAAAATGCTCGACAGCTCCGCTGGTGGCCGCGGGCGCGCGGACCTACTGGCGCTGGAGCAGATCGATTTTCTCGATGGCGTTTCGGGCGACGAGATGCAGGAATTGAAGAAGGTCATGACGTTGCGCGAGTTCAGACGCGCCGACACGATCTGCCGGGAGGGCGACGCCGGCGACCGCATGTGGCTGATCCTCAAGGGCAGCGTCAGCGTGCTGCTGCGGCTCGACAGCCATCACGACGGCCGCCGGATTGCGGGCCTTGGCCGCGGCACGACAGTCGGCGAGATGTCGCTGGTGGAGTCGGTACCTCGGTCGGCCACCATCGTCGCCGACGACGATGTGGTCAGCTACGAATTTCCGCGTGACGGGTTCGATCTGATCCTCAAGGAAAACCCGGTGCTGGCCACCCGGCTTCTGGGCAATCTGGCGCGCGAGCTCACCCGACGGCTGCGGCAGACATCGCAGGATCTGCGTTTCGTCCATCATTGAAGCAGAAACGCCGCGGCTCGATCATTCCGCATCAAACAGCGCCTTGCGCAGAATGGCGTGGACGCCCCAGTTGCCATCGACCACCTGCGTGACGCCGAAATCCACCGCCACCGACATCAGCGAGATCGCCTCGTCCTCGGACATGCCGCGCGTCGCCATCAGGAAGCGTCGCATCTTGCGGAACGCATCCTTCATGGCGAGATCGAGCGACGACTTGTCATAGATATCGCTCTGCGCCTGCTCACCCAGTTCGGCAAGATAGTTCGGATGGCTGAAGCCGAGCAGCACCCATTCGTCCTTGGTCTCGATCAACGGATAGGACAGATCCGCATAGACTTGGCCCGCGAGATCGGCGCGCTTGTGCAGCACGATCTGGAACACGCCGGTGAGCGAACATTCGATCGCAGTACCGCACAGTTCCGAATCGCCCTGCGAGGCGTGGGGATCGCCGATCGACAGCAGCGCACCTGCCACCGAGACCGGCAAATAGATCGTCGAACCCTTGCCGACGCGCCAGTTGTCGATATTGCCGCCGAAATAGGATGGCGGCACCGAGTCCAGTAGCTCGGCTTCGCGCGGCGCCACGCCGATGACGCCGAAATGCGGCCGGACTGGAATGCTGACACCCTTGAGGATATTGAAATTCTTTTCGATCGTTGCGTGATCGACCGGCACGCCGGGATAATCGATGGTCGGATGCACGACGCCGAACGGGTCGGTCTGCGGCGTCCAGCGATAATTGTAGACGGCGCGCGCGCTCGGCTTGGTGAGACCAAGATCGAACTCGTAGATGGTGACGACCTCGCGCGGCTTCGGCTCGGTCAGCAGGTCGTCGTAGTGAAAGCCCCACCAGGTCGCGGCGTTGCTGCCGAAGCAGCAACCGGCGAAATCCGGATTGGCGCTGGGGCGCGGCAGCACGTCGAGAATGCGAACTTCCAGCACATCGCCAGGTCTCGCATCGGTGATCGCGATCGGCCCGGTCATGATGTGGACGCCAAAGCCTTCGCCGGCGCCGCGGCCGTAGATCGAGGCATCCATCGGCCCGGCGCCGCGGCGATCGACATTCTTCGACGTCGGTGTCCAGTGATAGATGCTCTCAAGGCCTGAATCGCCCGCGATCATTCGGGCGTGGTCATCATTGGCGTGCTGGGTGACCGCCTCGACGTTGACGATGTCACCAGAGGCAATCTCCAGCACCGGCGGTAGCGCGCGGCTGAAATAGCCCCAGTGCACCGTCTTGTCGTTGGCGGCGAGCGTGTGATGCTGTTGCGAACTCTTGCTCTTGTCGAACAGCGCATCCAGCGACGCACCTTTGCTCTTCTGTTCGGCGTCGGGAAACAGCGCGACGCGCTGACGCTTCTGCGCGAAGGCCTTGTGCGGCCAGCCGCGGTTGACGTGGTGCAGCACGCTCTCCGACAGTTTTTGCGCGGCGTCGTGGCGGAATTCGCGCGGCGAGACATTGAACTGGTCGCGGAACGCGCGGCTGAAGTGGCCGGCGTCGTTGAAGCCCCAGCGGAAGCCGATATCGGAGATCGAGAGGTGACTGAGTTGCGGGCTTTCCAGATCGAAGCGGCAGCGCTCCAGCCGCCGGTGCCTGAGATAGTTGGTAAAACTCTCGCCGCTGGCCTGAAACAACTTTTGCAGATAGCGCGGCGACAGATCCTCTTCCCGCGCGACCTGCGTCAAGGACAGATCGGGATCGGCGAGTTGCGATTCCAGTTTCTGGCAGATCCGGTGCAGCACCGCGGCCTGAATGCCGGTGGCACCGATCCGCTCGGCATCGGCGGGGTCCTCGGCGAGGCAGGCGACGAGAAATTCCGACAGCGCCAGATCGACCGGCCGCATGTCGTCGGTCTCCAGCGTATCGATGGTCTGCGCCACCGAGGCCAGCAATTGCGAGAACACGAAACCCAAGCCCTTGCGGCCGGGAATATGCACGACCTTGGCAGCATTCAGCGCCAGCATCCGCGCATTCACCGCCACGCGCGGCACCCGCACCACGATCTGCCGGAACGGCGACGCCAGATCGAGGGTGAAGCCGCCAGTGCCGGAGACGATGACGAGATCGCCGCCGGCCAGCCGCAGGATGCGTTCGCCGTCATTGAGCTGCGCATCGCCGTCGAGATGCTGCAGCAGCAGGATACTCTCGTCGCCGCGGGCCGGCGTCCGAACAAATTGCTGCGCGCCCGACGCGATCTGCGCGAACATCACGCCAAGCGGCGAGGATTGCGAGGTGACCGTGCCGTGGAAGCCGACGTCGAGTTCGCCGCTCGACACGGTCAGGCCGAGGCGACCGACCGCCTCCCGCCATGCACCGACGCGAAGCGAATCCGGATAGGCCTCGCTGCTGAAGCGCCAGCCGTTGGAGATGGCCGGACCACTCTTGTTCATCTGGACATGACTCTGCCTTTCCGGCCGGACGCCAGAGTATCCAGGCAAGCAAGGTTTGTACCGCGAGCCGGCCAGAGCCCGGCTTTCCGGAGCTTTGGCCGGCTGGTTCCCTATTCGCGGGCCTTCTTCGGCGGGAAAATTCCGCGCGGCATCCGCACGTGCACGCCCTGGCGGCCGTCCACTACCTGGGTGACGCCGAAATCAGCGGTCACGCTCATCAGCGAATAGGCATCGTTGCGGCTGAGATTCTGGTGCTCGGTGAGCAGGCCCAGCATCTCCAGCGATGCCTGGCGCATGGCGACATTGAGGTCTTCGTCGAAGCCATGGACGATCCATTCGTTCGGCGTTTCCAGCAGCGGCGACGGGAAGTGGAAATCCTTGCGGACGAACACCTGAAACATGACGTTCAGCGAGGCCTCGATGGCGGTACCGCTGAGTTCGCCGTCACCTTGCGAGATATGCGGATCCCCGATCGAGAACAGCGCGCCGTCGACCATCACGGGATAATACATCGTCGCGCCGGCACCGATCCGCCAGTTATCGATATTGCCGCCGTGCAGGCCCGGCGGAATCGTGCTGACACGGCCCTGCGCGTCGGGCGCCACGCCGGCGGTGCCGAGATGCGGCCGCACGGGAATGCGGATGCCTTCCAGTGCCGGTTCGCGGCAGCAATCCCTGGCGTGGGTGATGCGCCCCGGGGTGAGGTATTTCTCCTTCACCTCATAGGCGAACATCGCGCTGGCCTGCTGGCTGTTGGGATCGAGCTGATAGATCGTGACGCGCTCGGTCTCGCCAAACTCCTTGTAGAGGTAGCCCCAGTTCGCCGCGAGGTTGGAGCCGTAATTTACCCGCGGGACCATCTGCAGGTAACGCACCTCCAGCACGTCGCCGGCCTTGGCGCCCTCCACATAGATCGGTCCGGTCATGATATGAACGCCGGGATTGCGGTCGCTCTCGGGAATGCCGTCGAAGATCGCAGTGATGCCCTCGTCCATCAGCAGTTCCGGCGCGTCTCCGGCGTGATGGGTCACCGCCTCGGCGCGGATCATGTCGCCGCTCTTGACCTTGAGGGCCGGTGCGCGGGCGGCATCGAAATAGCCCCAGTGGCAGGTTTCCGGTGTCGCGCGCAGCGTATGCAGAGCCGGATCGATGGTCTCCTTCTTGGCTTTGCGTTCGGCAAACATCAGGGTCATGGCAATCGGTCTCCGAAGGGCTCATTGATTTGAAGATTCGGCGGGCTCGGCTGATATCGAGCCTAGCTGGAGTGGAAGATCGCAAACCGCCCGCTCATGATCGCCAGCGCGATCAGCGTGACGAACACAGCGACCACGACGAGGCGGATCAGCGCGACGTGCGCGGGGCGGCGCAGATCATAGCGAAAGGTGCGCTGCGGCGTGGCGCCGAAGCCGCGCGCTTCCATCGACAGCGCCGACGAGAAACCGCGGCGCAGCGAGCGGAAGATCACCGGCACGGTATGCACCTTCAGCCCGTGCATGCTGAATTTGCGATGCTTCACGCCGCGAATGGCGAGTGCATAGGTGCGCAGCCGCGATTCGTATTCGACAATCGGCACATAGACCAAAGCGAGGAATACCGACCACGCGTATTTATAGGGCGCGCGAAAATCCTCGACCATCGACTGCACGAGGTCGCGCGGGTGCGTGGTCCACAGCACCAGCAATGAGGCCATGCCGATCGCCATGCCCCGCGCGGCGATCTTGACGCCGTAGTCGAGGCCGTATTGCGAATAGGCGATGGCGTAGCCGAACAGATGAATGGTTCGGGTATCGTTGGCGAGCCCCATCAGGCCGGACTGCAGGTTGAACAGGATCGGCGGCAGCACGATGAACGGGATCCAGAGCGGGATCAGCACCTTCCACGGCGTCAGGAACGTCTTCAGGCCGACGCCGCTGAACGGCACGATGGCCAGCAGCGCCAGCAGCATCATGAAATTGTAATCGATCGGCGCGCCGATCGCGAAGATGATGACGCCGGTCAGCGCGATCAGCTTGGTCAGCGGATCGGTGCGGTGCAGGAAGGATTTTCCGGCGACGTAGCCGAGGGTCAGATCGCCCGACATTTCATGGTTCTCCCGCTGCGATGCGGCCAGCGATGGCGCGGCGCAGGTCTTCGGTGGCGGGACTGACGAGGCCGTAGCTCGCGAGATCCGCCTCCGGCGCGAACAATTCCGACACCGCGCCGTCGAAAGCGATCTCGCCGCGGCGAAGCACCAGCGCACGATTAGCGACCTTGTGGACGAAATCCATGTCGTGGGTGATGACGATGATGGTCGTGCCGGCGGCATTCAGCGTGCGGATGTCATCCTCGATCAGCTGGCGATTACGCGCATCCTGGCCATAGGTCGGCTCGTCCATGATCAATATCTGCGGCGGCCGCGCGATGCTCGCCTTGACGCCGAGCCGGCGCTTCTCGCCGCCGCTCAGTTCATAGGGATGGATTTCACTGTCGGTGATGCCGATCGCCGACAGCAGCGACTGCGCGCGCTCCTTGTCGCTGTCCTCGAGGTCGTGCATCACCTCCTCCAGCGCAGTCTCGTGCAGGAACTGATGCTCGGGATACTGGAACACGTAGCCGATGCCGTCGGCGACTTTTCCGACCTTCTTGCCGCGCTTGAAACGATAGGTCTCGCCAAGCACTTCGATGCTCCCCTTCGTCGGCGGAATCACGCCGGCGATGGCCAGCGCCAGCGTCGACTTGCCGGAGCCGTTGTAACCGACCAGCGCGACGACCTCGCCGCGCTTGATCGAGAAGCCGACATTCTTCAGCACGGCGTTCTTGCGGAACGTCAGCGAGAGATCGCTGATCCGCACCACGGTCTCGGCACCATCGGAGGCGCTGACAGCATCGACATGCGCATGATGGGCGACGAGCTTGCCCTTTGAGGCGACCAGATCGACCGCCTCCGCGGCGGTCAGCGGCGCCTGCGTCATGGCGCTGCCGAGTTGTTCATAGGCCCAGGCGACGTAAGGCGGAATTTCGAGGCCGAGTTCGTTCAGAACAGGCACGTCGGCCAGCACTTCGCGGATCGGGCCGTCGCGCACGACACGGCCCTCGGCCACGATCACCACGCGGTCGAACTGCCGGGCGAAGGTCGCATAATCATGCGCAGTCATCACCAAGGCGGCATCGCTGGCGGCGACGACGTCCTCGATCAGCGGCATCACCTCGGCACTCCCGACCGGATCGAGATTGCTCAGGGGCTCATCGAGGATGATGACATCGGGCGAGCGCGCCAGCGCGCAGGCAATGGCGAGGCGCTGCTTCTGGCCGCCGGACAGGGTGTAGACCAGATCGTCGCGCATGCCGTGCATCTTGGTGCCGCGCAGGGTACGATCGACGCGTTCGATGGTCTCGGCTTTCGGAGTGTTGAAATTCTCCAGGCCGAAGGCGACCTCATCCTCTACCGTGAGACAGGTGATCTGGCTTTCCGGATCCTGCATCACGATGGCCGCGGATTGCGAGAAGCTGGCAAGGCTGGTGGGGATCCTGTTGGTATCGACGCCGTTGAGACGGATTTCGCCGGTCAAAACACCATCGATGATGCGCGGAATGAGGCCCGCCAGTATCATCAGCAGCGTGCTCTTGCCGCCGCCGCTCGGACCCAGCAGCAGGATGCGCTCACCGCGGCGGATCGAGAGCGAGACGTCTTTCAGGATCAGCGGTTTTTCTTCGTCGAAGGTGAAGCTGACGCCACTGAGGCCGAGCAACTCCGGCTTGAGCTCCGGGATAGCATCAACGCGATTGTCCGCCGGTTGGAGAGAAGTGGTCATGTCTGGCGTCCAATGATGCATGGGGTGCTCCTGCAGCTTTCACATCGCAGATCGTCAGAACGGTCCGGCGGGCGAACCCGCCGGATCGCAGGAGACGTCAGGCCGCGGCCGAACTGGTCGCGAGCACGGTGCCCTTCAGCCGATCGGCGCGGGTCTTGACCCAGATCTGCTTGATGGCCTTGCTGTTCTCCAGCATCGGGTACAGCGCCATGTGACCGAGCGCGATCAGCATGCCGGTGAAGATGCTGGCGCCGCCGAAGGCCCAGAGGTAGCCATACAGCATCGAGCCGAGCAGCGGCGCGACGCCGAGATAGAAATAGAAGATGCCATCGACGAGCAGGTGGCAGAGGCCGCCGATCCAGGTCCAGCGCCAGAAGCTATTTTTGTAATCGTCCCAGCCCAGCGTCGCGAACCAGATCAGCGGGCCGCCAATCGCATAGGCCTGCAAGGCGATGAAGCCGAACGGATCGCCGGTGATCAGGCGCATGCCCGCCTGCGTCAGCATTGCCACCAGAAATACCAGTCCGCTCTTGCGGATCGGATAGCCAAGGGTGAGCAGGATATAGAGAATAGCCAGCAGGAAGGCCGCGAAGAAAATGCCGATCGGCCCCATGCCCTGGGCCACGCTGTTGATCAGCGGCGAGCCGACCAGCATGTAGGCCCACGCCACAACACCCGTGATGACTCCGACGATCAGGTCGATCGCGCGAAAGCTCCTCACGTCGTCCATCAGATTCTTGATCATTTTGACGCTCCATCGCCTGTGTGAAACCTGAACCGCTGTCGCCATTCGAACTGCGACACGGTGCAAGGCTAGGGACGAAGCGTCACGCGGTCTTGATCGGGAGCGCCCAATGAGTTGATGAAAACCGAACGCGAACGGCCGCCTGCCAATGTGTTAGGCAGACGGCCGCCGAAAAAACAGACTCTGTCGCAAATTTGGGCGGGCTCTCAGACCTCGACCACGCGCTCGATGTGCACGCGGCGGCAGTCCATCTCGTATTCGAGATCGACCACCGGCGGGCGGTTGAAATGCCAGGTCAGGCCGTTGCGGAACACGCCACGGCGGCCGAGTTCGCTTTCCAGCACCGAGAACACATTTTGCACGGTGTAGAGCTGCACGCCGGTGGTCTGGCTCCAGTTGCCGGAGAACGCGCTCATGCGGCGCTCCATTTCATCGAGCACAAACTTGGCCTTTTCCAGCATCCCGAACGGGCTGATGTCGCCAAGCCGGACGATATGGTCGCGGTAGTTCGCCTTGCCTTCCACGGACTCGCCGCTGCCGGCGACAACGAACGACGCCGGCGCATCTGGCGCAACCGTCGTGAACGAGAAGGCGTGGAAGCCCGGCTCTGACGGCGGATCGAGCTTCGGACAGACGTTGCTGCGCGCGACGGGATTGACGCCGTCCTTCATCACGCCCCACTCGATCAGGGTCTTGATGTAGATCTCGTTGAAGGCCTTAAAGCCATCTTCGGTGAATGGCGCCGGCGACCGCAGCTCGCAGGCGGCAAACGACGTCAGCGGCCGGCCGGCCTTCCTGATGATCTCGGCGGCCATCGCAAAACCCTGCTTCAGCGGCACCACGCTGGAGAAGCGCACGCGCTCGAGGGTGAAGCCGGGCAGCGCGCCGACGCCGCAGGAATACTGGCTGACGCCGGGCATGAAACGATAGCCACTGTTGGTTGCTTCGACGGTCTCGATCATGAATTGCCTCTTTGGATGGAATAAAAAGTATTCGTCGCAACGACGGTGCTTAGTCTTCGAGGACGCCGAGATAGGCGTCGCGAATGATCGGATCGGCCAGCAGTTCCGGCCCGAGGCCGGTACGCACAATGCGTCCCATGTCCATGATGTAGGCGGAATGGCAGAGGTCGAGCGCGGTGGTGACGTCCTGCTCGACCAGCAGGATCGACATGCCCTCGCTATTCAAGGTCCGCAATGCTGCGACCAGTTGCTCCACCAGCAGCGGCGACAGGCCGAGCGACAATTCGTCGATCATCAACAGGCGCGGCGCGCTCATCAGGCCGCGGCCGATGGCGCACATCTGCTGCTCGCCGCCGGACAGCGTCGCGGCGGCCTGGTTGCGGCGCTCCAGCAGCTTCGGGAATGTCGTGTAGACCCGCTCCATATTGCGGGCGATTTCGGCGCGGCTGGCCTTGCGCGAATAGGCGCCCATCAGCAGGTTGTCTTCGATGCTCATGGCGCCGAACAGCCGCCGGCCCTCGGGCACGTGGACGATGCCATGAGCGAGAATCTGTGCGGCGGTATCGCCGGTCAGGTCCCGGCCCTCGGAGAAGTAATTGCCGTCCTGCATCGGGATCAGCCCGGACAGCGCACGCATCAAGGTGGTCTTGCCGGCGCCGTTGGAGCCGATCAGCGCGGTGATCTCGCCGCGACGCACCGCCATGTCGATGCCCCACAGTACCTGGATCTCGCCGTAGCCGGCGCGCAAGCCTTGCAGTTCGAGGATCAGGGAATCAGCCACGGGCGGCATTCCGTTGTGCGTATTGCTGGCCGAGATAAGCATCGACCACGGCGGGATTCTTGATGACGTCGCGCGGCGCGCCGTCGGCGATCAGCTGGCCGTTATGCAGCACGGCGATGCGGGTGCAGACGTTGAGCACGACTTTCATCAAATGCTCGATCATCACGATGGTGATGCCGCCCGCTGCCAGCTGATGGATCAGTTTGGTGGCGCGCTCGACCTCGGCGCTGTTGAGGCCGGCATTGACCTCGTCGAGGAACAGCAGCTTCGGCTTCATCGCCAGCGCCTTCGCCAGTTCGAGCCGCTTGCGCATCGCCAAGGTCAGCGTCGCCGCCGACTGGTTGGCCTGCGCGTCGAGGCCGACGAAGGCCAGATGCGCGCGGGCTTCCTCGCGCGCGGATTTCAGGCTTTCGCCGGGCTGCGAGAACAAGGCGGCCGCGGCGACATTGTCGAGTGCGGTGAATTCGGCGAAGGGCTGCACGATCTGGAAGGTGCGCGACAGGCCGAGCCGCGCGGCCTGATAGGTCTTGACCCGGGTGATGTCGCGGCCGTCGAAGGTCACCACGCCCGCGCTGGCCGGCGTCACGCCGCAGATGGTGTTGACCAGCGTGGTCTTGCCGGCGCCATTCGGGCCGATCAGGCCGAGCACTTCGCCCCTGTTGACGCTAATGGTGACATCGCTCAGCGCCTTCAATCCGCTGAAGTGACGCGAGACGTTGCTGAGGTGAAGTATCTCAGACATGTTTTGTCCTCCGCCAGAACATGCCGGAGCGCAGCGAGATCAGGCCGTGCGGCAGGAACAACAGCAGCATGATGATCAGCACGCCGAGTACGCCGGAGTGGATCTGGATGTAGTTGCGCCAGACCACCTCCTCGAGGCCGAGGTAGACGAAAGCGCCGCACACCACGCCGAGCGGCGACCCCAGCCCGCCCATCAGCGCCATCACGATCGGCTTCACCGAATAGAGGATGTCGAACACGTCAGAGGGGTCGATGTAGTGCACCCAGGCCGCATAGATGCCGCCGGCGGCGCCGACGAAACACGCCGACAGGCCGAAGGCAACGCTCTTGTAGAGCGTCGAATTGAGGCCGACCATGTTGGACGCGGTCTCGTTCTGCCGAATGCAGTTCAGGCCGAAGCCGAGCTTCGAGGCCGAGACGATGATCACCACCGCCGCCGTGATCAGCAGCAGGCCCCACATGGCATAGAAGAAGAACGTCGCGTCGGCGAGAATGCCGGAGCCGGACGCCAGCGGAATGTTCAGCCCCATGCCGCCGCCGGTGAGATCGGTGGCGTTGTTGACAAGTTCGCGAAACACCTCGACCAGCGACAGGCTGGCGATCGCGAAATAATGGCCGCGCAGCCGCAGCAGCACCGCGCCGAGCGCGGCGGCCAGCACGAAGCACATCAGCAGCGAGCCGATCACCGCGACACTCAGCGGCACGCCCTTGTTGAGCAGGATGCCGGTGGCATAGGCGCCGAAGCCGAAGAACGCCGCGGTGGCGAAGGACGGATAGCCGGCGAAGCCGCCGACGATATTCCAGGACAGCGCGAAGATCGCATACATGCAGGCGATGGTGCCGAGCCGCAGCGCATAGGCGCCGCCGAACAGCGGCAGCGACGCGACGCAGGCGATCAGGATCAGCAGCGCCCAATTGACCCGGGTCATTCAAAACCCTTTCGGCCGAGCAGGCCCTGCGGCCGCACCACCAGGAAGATGATCAGCAGCACGAAGGACAGCGTGGTCGCATGGGCCGGTCCGATCAGCGTCGAGCCGATGCCTTCGACCAGCGCCAGCAACAGGCCGCCGGCCAGCGCGCCGGAGACGCTGCCGAGGCCACCGAGCACGCAGACCACAAAGGCCTTGCCGAGATAGGCCGACGAGGTCAGCGGCGAGATCGGAAAAATAAGCGCCATCAGCACGCCGGCGCAGCCGGCCAAGGCGGCGCCGAGGCCGAAGGCGATGGCGTAGATCGATTTGACATCGACGCCCATCAGCACGGCGGCATCGCGATCGAGCCGGACGGCGACGATGGCGCGGCCGACTTTGGAGCGCCGCAGCAGCAGATAGAGCAAGCCTGTCAGCGCCAGCGCCGAGGCCGTCGCGATCAGGCGATCGACCGGCACCACCACGTCGAACAGCGAGATCGAACCGGTCGGCGGGCTCAGCGTCAGCTTGCGGTAGTCGGCCTTGAAGTAATAGATCATCGCGTTGTTGAGGATCAGATCGAGCCCGAAGGTCAGGGTCAGCGTCACCAGCACCGGCGCGGTGATGACGCGGTTGAGCAGCAGCCGCTGCAGCAGATAGCCGAGCACGAAGAACACCGGCGCCGCAACCGCCAGCGCAAACCACGGCGATATACCGGCCCATTGATAGGCGCCCCATGCGAGATAGGCGCCGAGCACGATGAACGAGCCGTGGATCAGGTTGATGACGTTGAGCACGCCCCACACCAGCGAGAAGCCGATGGCGATACAGGCATAGAGACAGCCCAGCACCAGCGCATTGATCAGGACCTGAACGGCCAGCATGTGAATTCCTCAGCCGGGCGCAGCCCTCAGTTCACGCCAAGCTTGAATTCGCCCTGCTTGATGGCATCCGGGAACAGCACCACCGGCTTCTGGTTCTGGATCTGGAAAACCGGCGGCTCCAGCGAGTTGATCTGGCCGTTGGCGCCGAACTTCACCGGACCCCAGAATGTCATGACGTCCATGCTGGCGAGCGCGTCACGCACCTTGTCGCGGTCCAGCGAGCCGGCCTTCTCGATCGCCAGCTGGAACAGCGCGCCGGAGACCGCGGCCGAGGCCTGGCCATAGTCCGGATCGCTGTTGTACTTGGCGCGGAACAGCTTCACGAAGTTCGAGGTCTTGCCGAAGATGTCCTTGCCGTCATATTGCTCGGCGGGATGCCACCACGACGCGCTGGAAATATTCTCGGCGCTCTGGCCGGCGGCCTCGATGAAGTCCTGATAGGCGGGACCGGCGATCATCGTCACCACCGCGGCCTTCATCTGCTGGTCGACCATCTGCTTGCGGATCAAGAGGAGATCGTTGGTGTAGCCGGTGATGAATATCCACTGCGGCGCCAGCGACTTGATCTGCGACAGCGTGGCGGAGTGATCCAGCGTGTTGATGGCATACTTCTCGAAGTAGGTGACTTCGAGGCCGTTGGCCTTGGCGGACTTCTCCATCTCTTGGGCGATCGCCAGGGGGAACAGGTCGTTGCGCGCCAGGATCGCCACCTTCTTCACCTCGGGCGCCTTGGCCTTGATGATCTGGGTCAGCGGCGTGGTCAGCGTGTCATTCGGGGTGAAGGTGCCGAACAGATATTTGTAGCCCTGGTCATAGACCTGCGAGGACGAGGCCGACGCCGCGATGGTCGGCATCTTGTATTTTTCGGAGATCGTGCTGGCCGCCTTGGCGGCGCCGGAGCCGAACGGGCCGAACATGAAGTTGATGTTGTCCTGGGTGATCATCTGCTCGGTGGTCTGCACCGAGCGCGGCGTGTTGGACTGGTAATCCGCGTAGACGATCTCGACCTTGTACTTCTTGCCGCCGACATTGATGCCGCCGGCCTTGTTGGCCTCCTCGGCCCAGAGGTTGTAGCCCATCTGCTGCTTGACGGCTTCCGGCGCCAAAGGCCCGGTGATCGGCAGCGGTGCGCCGAAGCGGATCACGTCGTCGGCCGAGGCCAGCGATGCGGAGCCGGCCAGACCGGCCATCGCCAGCAGAAGCGAGCCTGAGATGCGGGCGTAGCGAGCGAGCCGGGATTGAACCATCCGTTTTCTCCGTCAATGACCGTGACCAATGCCTGGTAAAATCATGGCAAATCCAGCTTTCGAATAAAAGCATTGAAATTAGACGCAATCGGTCTGAAAAACAGAACGCTAGTCAGCGCCTGCTGTATCGATGTGCAGCGTCATTGGGGATGCCCGCCATGATTGAATCCACCGCCGTGCGGTATTTTCGAGTGGTCACCGAATGCGGTTCGATCAAACAGGCGGCGGCATCGCTGCGGATCGCCCCGTCGGCCATCAGCCGGCAGGTGCAGGGGCTGGAGGAGGAGCTGTCGGTCAAACTGTTCGAGCGCGGCGCGCGCGGCATGAATCTCACCGACGCCGGCCACGTGCTCTATCGCTACGCAATCGAGAACCGCAACCAGCTCGACGGCTTGCGCAGCCGGGTCGAGGAATTCGACTCCTTGCGCCGCGGCCAGGTGAAGATCGCCACCGTCGAAGGCATGCTGGCGAGTTTTCTGCCGAATTTCTTTGTCGATCTGTCGCGCGAATATCCGGGCATTGCGATGTCCGTCACCGCGGTCGGTTCGCGCGATGTCGCCGAGATGGTCAGCCAGAACGACGTCGATCTCGGCCTGGTGTTCGGCCGCGCGCCGCGGCGCGACCTGATCGAACTGGGGCGGATGCGACAGCCGGTCTGCCTGATCGTCGCGCCGGATCACCCGATGGCCGGCAAGAGCTCCTACACCGTGAAGGACCTGGCGGGCCTGCGCGTCGTCGTGCCGGATCCCTCATTCGGCATCCGTCAGGAACTCGACAAGGCCTGCGCGCAGGCCAATGTTCGCCTCGAAATCTGCAGCGAGACCAATTCGCTCGCCTTTGCGCAGATCGTCGTCGCGCGAACCGAACTCGCGACATTTCTGCCGATGGTTTCCGCGGCGCCTGCGATCACGGCCGGCACGCTGGTGGCGATTCCGCTGCGCGACAAGCGGCTCGAAGCCACCCAGGTGACGCTGGTGCAACTCGCCGCCCGCAGTGCCTCGCCCTCGACGCGGCTGGTCGCCGAGATGCTGGTGGCGCGGATGAAGGAGAGCGAGGAGTAAGCGGGCGGCGCCTTTTGCAGCCGCGTGCCCCCAGGCGATGCGAAAGCATCGCTGAGGATGCTGCGCAACACGTCGCTCTTTCTTCACCCTCCCCTGGAGGGGGAGGGTAAGGCCAGAGCGCTGCTTCATCTGGCTATGAAGGGCAGCTGGCGCAGGAACAACGGCCAACATAGCCATGGCTATTCGACCTGAAAGGGCGCACCGTGAATGCTACCCCAAAGGAAATTTCATGCAGAATCTGTTGTCGCGCCACGTCCAGACCGAAGAATCGCTCCGCCTCGGCGTCACCTCGGGCTGGTACAGCACCAAGATCAGCGGCACCTTCGTCAGCGGTCCTCACGCTACCGAGAAGGATTGCCTGTCGAAGATCGCCGAACTCAACCCGCCGATGAAGCGCAAATAAGGGTTTTGATCGAGGAGATCATCTGATGGCCCTGACAAATGCAGGATTCCAGGAATACGATTTCAATCGCATGGTCGTGCTGTTCACCATGATGGACGACCAGACCAGCGTGCCCTGCGCGATCAGCACCGACGCGATGGACCAGTTGGAAGGCACCAGCCGGACCACGCCGGGCCAGCGCGAGCAACAGTTCCTGCGGCTGCGCGACCGGATCGGCGAACGCGCCTCGCGCAAATTCGTCGCCGTCGAACTCGAAGGCAAGCCGCCGGGCATCATTCTGCGGGCGATCGACTTTCGCAGCTGAAGCGTCAGCCGCAGATCGCCTTTGCCAGCGCACGAAAGCGCTCCAGTTGGCCCTGCTTCAGGGCGCGCGTCTCGTCGCGGCCGACGAACACCTTGAACATCACGCCGCCATCGATGCTGAGAAACGCGGCGAAGGCCGATGACTTGCCCATGAACGGACGCTCGACGAAGGCGATGCCGCCGCAGCGCTCATGACGCAGATGGCCGTGCAGGCCCTTCGGCTGCATCAGGTTGAAATAGCCGCGCCCGACCTCCCCCGGCGACACCGGCGCGGTGATCTCGAAGATCCCATCGTCGGTGTGCACGATCAAGGTCACCTCGCCCCAGGTCGCGATGTCCTGCATCGCGGAGACGAACGCCTCGGCGTCGCCGCCGATCCGCACCATTTCCAGCGGCAACGCCTCGATGACGGCACGCGGCGTGACGTTTCGCGCGCGCGCCACGTCCTCGATGACCGCACCGGGATTCTCGCGCATGTGGGTCTTGAGGTCGTCAAGCAAGGCGGTGGTCATCATCAGGTCCTCACGGATGCAGGCACGCAGCTCACGCCGCGGCGCTGATGTTGCGTTCGGACTGGATCACCTCGAAGCCTTCGAATTTCGGGTGGCCGAGATACAGGCTGGCGCCGGTGGGATTGTCGGCGCGGGCATGGGCTTTGCGGAACTGCTCGGACTTCGTCCACGCCTCGAACGCGGCCTTGTCGATCCAGGTGGTGTGCGAGGAGTACAGCGTATGATCCTCGGCCACCGGACCTTTCAAGAGATGGAATTCGACGAAACCCGGCAATTCGCTGAGATAGGATTCGCGCGTCGCCCATACCGTCTCGAATGCCTGCTCGGACCCTGTCTTGACCTGAAAACGGTTCATCGCGATGAACATGGAATGCTCCTTCTGTGTGCTGCTGGTGATCATAACGGAAATCGCGCCCGGACATGAGCGCGATTTCTTGAGGAATGGGTTGTGTCAGACGCGATCATGCGCCGCCGAAATGCACCTTCAGGCCGCCTTTGTAGACGATGCCGGGGCCGGCACTGGTCCACAGCGCGTCGTTCTGGGCCAGGCCATCCGCACCTGCGCCCGGAATAGCGTAGGGACGATAGTACTGGTTGAGCAGGTTATCGACCGAGAAGTTCAGCGTGATGTCCTGCGTCGGCTGGTAGGCCACGTAGAGGTTGACGAGGTCATAGGCCGTGGACGGGATATAGCCGACCGGGATGTCGTTGTTGGCGGCCACCGACGACCACTGCGCGGAAATGGTCAGCTTGCGGTCCAGCAGGCGCACGCCGCCGGTGGTCGTGATCTTGCGCGGCTGGATGGTGGCGAGGCCAATGTTGGTCTCGGTGTTCTTGCCGCGCTGGACGCTGCCGGCGACGCCGACGAACCACAGTCCGGCATCATAGGACGTCTCCGCCTCGAAGCCTTCGATCCGCGCCGAGGCAATGTTCTGGTACTGGTAGTAATTACTGTACAGACCGGGGATCGGTTGGCCGAAATAGGTCAGCGGCGACCGAATGGGCGTCGATGCGACGAGGTCGATGTAGTCGTCGACGTCGTTGCGGAAGAAATTGAATTTTGCGCGGAAGCTGTCGCCCGAGGAGAAGACATCGTTGTACTTCAGGTTGATGCCGATTTCCTTGTTCTTGCCGACCTCAGGCCGCAGGTTCGGGTTCGGCTGGAAACAGAACAGGCCTGACGTACCATCGGGGCAGTTGAAGAGCGTCGGTCCGCCGCCGGTGGCATGACCGCCTGCGATCAGGGTCTCCGTGATCGACGGCGCGCGATAGCCTTCGGCATAGCTGACATAGGGCGTGAAGCCGGCAACGGGCGTGACACCGACCGTGATCTTCGGCGACAGGCGATCGCCGCTCGACGACGTGGCGCCGCTCGTCGTCCCCTCTGAATTCAGTTCGTAGTGGTCATAGCGCAGCGCGCTGACCACTTCGAGCCAGCTCGAATAGTTGTTCTTCAGCTGGATGAAGCCGCCGGAAACCGTCCGTTCGCCGCTCGGCGTGGTGATGTTGGAGTTGCCGCGCGAATCGCTGGTGGTGACGGTGTCCTGGAAGGCATCAAAACCGTAGGTCACGGCGTTGCGCCAGTTGCCATAGTCGAATCGCGAGGTGTTGTTGACATCGACGCCGATGGTGTCGAGCAGATAGCCGCGACGATCACCGACGCAACCCGAAATGTTGTTACCGGGATTTGTCAGCGGACAAACGGCCGGGCCGCCGCCGCCGCCATTGGTGATGCGGTTGTTGTAGGTCTTGACCTGGTCATTATCGGTGCGGTTGCCATACAGCGTCGCGTTCCAGTCGAACAGCATGTCGTCCGGCCTGGAGTATTTCCAGGTCACGGTGCCCGTATAGTTCTTCGCAGTCGAAGCATAGACCGACGAACCGGCAATGGCCGCGGCGGGCGCCGCCGTCGTGGTCGGACCACGATTGAACTGGCCGATGCTGTACTGGTCGTCCTGGAAGATGCCGCCGAACTTGATCTCGTGGCCCTCGGCGGGACGCACGGTAAGTTTCATCAGGCCGGAGGCGATGTCGTTGCCGGTGTTGCCGATCTCGGTGCCGGCACCGTCCTTATAATTGCCCTGGGTGCGGTAGACCACGCCGCCGAACACATCGACGGTCGGATCGACGCGCACGCCGCCGAACACCGAGCCGAGGCCGCGATTGTTGTTGGAGCCGTAGGAGCCGCTCATGTCGACGCCCCAGCGTTCGCCGGGCCGCAGCACGTCCTGGATATCCTTGGTGCGGAACGAGGCGACGCCGCCGATGGCGCCGGAGCCGTAAATGTTGGCGGTCGGGCCGCGCACCACGTCGATGCCACCGACCAGTTCGGGATCGAGGAAGAACGACCCGTTGGCGTTGTGACCGGAGCGCTGATAATTCTGCCGGGCGCCGTCGACCACGACCGCGACGCGGCCGAAATCCTGCAGACCGCGGATGTTGATCGCGGTGGAGGGATCGTCGCCGCGATCCTGCATCCAGACGCCGGGAATGTTGTAGAACAGCTGGCTCAGCCGGTTCGGCTGCTGCAGCTGGATCTGGTCGAGCGTGACGACGCTGACCGGCGCCAGCGCGTCAATCGCGCGCTCTTCGGTCTTCGACGCGGAAACCGTAATGGCATCAAGCGACTGGACAGAGCCAGCAACCTGGGCGTTGGCATTGCGAACCTGCGCGGGAACGGGCGCAACCTGCGCGGCGCGCTTCTTCTTGGCGGGCTTCGGCTTCTGCGGCTGAACGGCACCGGCCGGCTCGACTGCCTGCGCGAAACCGGATTGGGCGGACAACACACCCATCGATACGATCGACGCGCCCAGCAACAAGGCACGCGTAGTCAAAGCCCCAAAAGCCATTTTAGTCCCCAGCTCAACGTTTGATGTAAGCGTGGCTGGCTGGCGCTGCGCGAGGCAGCGGCTTGCTGGCTATTGAATACGACTCGGCGGCGACTGCCACCGTATTGCCATTTTCGAATACGGCCCCGGGGCAGAGGGGTCAAGCAACGCCGCCGCTCTTTACATCAATTGTAGACTGCGACGCTTGGCGATGCCGCGGGAGCAAAACTATAACCGCAGCAGATGCTTTCACGGACGGGATAGATCGACGCAATGGATACGGGTTCACAAGACGGGATTGGCGATGGCGCCTCTGCTGCCCACGGCAAGCCTGCACTCGAACGAAGTGTCGTTGTGACCGGCAACCGGATCGACAGCCGCCACTTGTTTGCGGACGAACGTGAGCTACTGATTTCCCATGGCGAAGACACCTACCGCCTGCGGCTGACGTTTCAGAACAAGCTGATCCTCACCAAATGAGGTCGGGCATGACACTTTGTCGCAATCGCTTCCGCCACGCCTTGCGGTGTGTAGCGCTGACCTGCTGTCTGGCGACGCCTGTTGCAGCGTCCGCCGAAGACATCCTCGTGCATGACGCGCGCGGTCGCGACGTGACCATCGGGCACCCGACCCGGATCGTGTCTGTCGGCGGCGCGGTGACGGAAATTCTCTACGCGCTCGGTGTCGAGGATCGCATCGTCGCCGTGGATACCACCAGCCTGTATCCACCCAAGGCGATGGCCGACAAGCCCAATGTCGGCTACATGCGCCAGCTCTCGGCGGAAGGTGTGCTCGGCCTCAATCCGCAGCTGGTGCTGGCCATCGCCGGGGCCGGCCCGAAGGAGACCATCGAGGTCATCGATGCCGCAAAAGTGCCGCTGATCATGGTGCCGGAGACGTTTAGCGAAGACGGCATGCTGGAAAAGATCCGGCTGGTGGCGCGCGTCGCCGGCGTCGAATCGCGCGGCGAATGCCTTGCCAACGCGGTGTCCGGCGACCTGACATGGCTGCGCAACCTGCGCGCCAAGGTGAAGGCGCCGCCGCGCGTGATGTTCGTGATGTCGTTTCTCGACGGCCGCGCCATGGTCGCAGGTCAGAAGACCGCGGCCAACGAGATCATCAAGCTCGCCGGCGGCGTCAACGTCGCCGATAGCTTCGACGGCTACAAGATCATGAATGACGAAGCGATCGTCGCCGCGAAGCCCGATCATGTGCTGTCGATGGAGCGCGGCAAGGATCAGGTGAAAGCGGACGCGGTATTCGCCAGCCCGGCCTTCGCGCTGACGCCGGCCGCGCAGACGAAAAGCTTCGTCGCCATGGACGGGCTGTATCTGCTCGGCTTCGGCCCGCGCACCGCCGCCGCCGCGCGCGACCTCGCCGCCAAACTCGATCCGGCGCTTGCCGCCGAAGCCGTGAACTTCAAGCCGGCGTCGCTGACCGTCAACTGCCGTCAATAAGATGAGCGTTGCCGACGTGAAGTTGAACGCGTTTGTCACAACGAAAAGCCGCGTCCGGCGTCCGCCGGCGCTTGCCGTGCTGTGTGTCCTGGTCGCCGCCCTGTTGTTGACGATGCTGCTGGCAGCCACCGTCGGCGCGGCCGGGATTCCGCTGACGCGGCTACCGGCGGCACTCGGGCTGACGACGACGGAGCCCGGCAATGCCCTCGCCTCCCGCGATCAGTTGATCCTGTGGTCGATCCGGATTCCCCGCGTCGCGGTGGCCGCGATGATCGGCGGCCTGCTCGGCGCTTCCGGCGCGATCATGCAGGGCCTGTTTCGCAATCCGCTGGCCGACCCCGCTTTGGTCGGCGTCTCCAGCGGCGGCGCCTTCGCGGCTGCCGGCGCCATCGTGATCAGCGACAGCCGCTTCGCGACTCATATTCTGTTCTTGCAGCCCTATTTGCTGCCGCTGGCAGCTTTCATGGGATCGCTGGCGACCACGATCATCCTCTACCGGATCGCCAGCCGCAGCGGCCGCACCTCGATCGCGATCTTCCTGCTCGCCGGCCTCGCCATCGCGGCGATCGCCAATGCCGGCATCGGCCTTCTGGTGTTCATCGCCGACGACCGGCAACTGCGCGACATCACCTTCTGGCTGCTGGGATCGCTGAGCGGCGCGACCTGGAGCAAGGCCGCGACGCTCGCGCCTGTGCTGGTCATCGGAGTGGCGGCGATGGCCTTCATCAGCCGCGGCCTCGACGTGCTGATCCTCGGCGAATCCGAAGCCTTCCATTCCGGCGTCGACGTCGAGCAGCTGAAGCGCATCTGCATCGTGCTGGTCTCGGCGATGACCGGCGCCGCGGTGTCGGTGTGCGGTGTCGTCGGATTCATCGGCATCGTGGTGCCGCATCTGCTGCGGCTGGTGATCGGCCCCGGCCACCGCCTGCTGCTGCCGGCGTCGGTCGGCCTCGGCGCCAGTCTTCTTGTTGGCGCCGACACGCTCGCCCGCACCATCGTGGCGCCGGCGGAAATGCCGATCGGCATTCTGACGGCCGCGGTCGGCGCGCCGATCTTTCTGCTGATCCTGCTGCGCCAGCGCGGGCTGGTGGGGCTGTGAGCGCGGCGCTTGAAGCCTCCGGCGTTTCGCTAGCGATCGGCCACGCTAGGCTGCTCGACCATGTCGATCTGCGCATAGCAAGTGGCGAAATGGTCGCCATCGTCGGTCCCAATGGCGCCGGCAAGTCGACGCTGCTGCGTCTGCTCTCGGCGGACCTTCGCACGAACCGCGGGCTGATCCGGCTGGGCGGCCGCGATATCAGCGCCTACGCGCCGGCAGAGCTCGCCTTGCGCCGAGCGATGCTGTCGCAGCATGTCACCGTGAGTTTTCCGTTCACGGTCGAAGAGATCGTGCGGATGGGACGCGGCAACCAGGCGCAGGCCGCCTCGCAGGCGCTGATCGATGCGGCCATCGACGGGGTCGACCTCAACGACTTCCGCCACCGCGAACTGCCGACGTTGTCCGGCGGCGAGCAGCAGCGCGCCCACTTCGCCCGCGTACTGGTGCAGCTGGCCTGCGGCGAGGCTGCGCACGGCCCCGGCATTTTGCTCCTCGACGAGCCGACATCGAGCCTCGATCTGCGCCACCAGATCGCGCTGGTGGAAATCGCGCGGCGTCGCGCCCGCAACGGCACGGCTGTCGTCGCCGTGCTGCACGACCTCAACCTCGCGGTCCGCTTTGCCGACCGGATCGTCATGCTCCGCCATGGCGCGGTCGCCGCGGAAGGCGCGCCGGACGAGACGATCACCAGCGAGGTCATCAGGCGGGTGTTCGAGATCGATGTCGCCGTTGACCGGACCATCAACGGCGCGCCGTTCCTGCTGCCGCAGATGATGCGACAGATCACCGAGACAAGCCCCAAGCGCGACCGGGGCATGGCCCCATAAATCCAGAAGTTTGGCGGAGGTCCGCTTTGGTGCGCACTCCGGACTCAAGTCGGACATCGCGCAAGGTGCCAAAAGCGGTCAACGCTGGCCCGACCGACAGCCACGTTGAGAACGTACAGTGGCAGGCTTGCTGGGTGACCTCGACAATCCCAGACCTTCAGACAATGATCTCGGAATGGATCAGATCAGCCCCCTGCCCGCGCTGCCCCAAGACGAAGTACGAGTCAGCGCGTGGGCAGATGTACGGGAATTATTGGAGCTGCAACTTGCTCCGCTTGGCCGGCGCGGTTTGGCGGCGCTGGCGCCGCACCCCGGTGAGAGCGTCCTGGACATAGGCTGTGGCGGGGGCGAGACTGCGCTGGACCTTGTCCGGGCAGTCGCGCCGGACGGAACAGTAGTAGGGATCGATCTGTCGGCTGCGGTGCTGGCGTTCGCGCAGCGCGCGGCCCAAGGGTGCGAACGAGTGCGGTTCGTCCAAGCAGATGCCGAGGTGTTCCCGTTCGAGCCGGCCTCGTTTGACGCTGCCTTCTCGCGGTTCGGAGTGATGTTCTTCGCTGACCCCGCCGCGGCGTTTATCAACATTCGTCGTAGCCTCAGGCCGAATGGGCGACTCGCCTTCGTCTGCTGGCGCGCGTTGGAGGAGAACCCGCTCGACATCCTGCCGCTTAAGGCCGCGTCCGCTCATTTGCCACCGCAGCCCGCTCACAATCCGGACGCGCCCGGCCCATTCGCGTTCGCTAACCCCGACCGCGTGCGCGGCATTCTGGAAAGAGCGGGCTTCGGCGAGATCGATATCACTGCCCATGACGAGCAGGTTGGAAGCGGCGACCTCGATGCGATGTTGGCGGTATGTTCGCGGGTCGGAGCTCTGGGCAAAATTCTTCGAGAGAATCCCGAACTCCGGGCCGCGACGCTACCGGCAGTGCGATCTGCGCTTGCGGCACACGATGGACCTGATGGGGTCAGGCTAAATGCAGCGACATGGGTCGTGACAGCCCGGGCTCCGGCCGGGCTCTAGCGCGAAAAGTCGGCTAGGGTCATTGGCGCCGATTTTGGCATGTCCGCCTTATGTCCGTTAAGGCAGGGTAATCTCGGAAATTCTGCTTCGCTGTTGATGGTGTCACCTCAGTCAAGCCTCAAACTGGAGCGGCGAATCATGCGCTTCAGTCCGTATCTGTATCGCGCGCGGAATTTGATTGAACGGTTCTTCAACAAGATCAGGCAATGTCAGCGGGTCGCGACCCGTTACGACAAGCTCGCGGTCAACTACCTGGCCTTTACCTGGCCTTCATCAAGCTCGCATCAATCCGCATTTGGCTACGCGCTAATGAGTCCCGACCCCAGCGAATTCCGCGCACTCCGCAACATTGTTGCTCACGGGAACTCACTTTTATCTGAACTCCCTGCAATCTGGTGCATTGCCCCCTATCGCACCAGCCACGGAGGTTCCGCATGGGATATGCGTACAGATCAACGGCGTTGGTCGTCGAGAACGACGAGGCGCAACGGACACTGGTGAGCTTGCTGCTGGAAGAAAGCGAGATGAACGTCATCGAATGCGAAAGCGCCGAGGCGGCGGTGCTGGTGCTTGAGGAGTCCGGGGACACAGTCTCGATGGTGTTTACCGATGTGGAGCTTGCGGGAACGATGGATGGCATCGAACTGGCCTATCTCGCCAAGGAATGGTTCCCCGACATACATGTCGTGGTCACCTCCGGCGCCCCGCGGGTTCGCCGCCTGCCCGACGGCACGCTGTTCATGGCGAAGCCGTGGAGTCCGATCGACCTGCTCCGCGCGGCGCAAAAGCCCATCCATTAGCACCCGAACAATCCGTCGATGCCGCAGGTCGCAACGCCCGAGGCGACTGTCGTTTGGGGTCCGCTGACGCGCGAGGCCCGGTTCCGGGCAGACCTTGCATTGCTGCGGCGCAGCGTCGATAATTCCGGCGATTTCACGTTCCAAAGGGCCGCATGCCGTTCGACCTGCTCATTCGCAACGCCAAACTTCCGGACGGCCGCAGCGGCCAGGACATCGCCATCGCCGACGGCCGCATCGTCGCGGTGCAGCCGAGCCTCGAAGGCGACGCGGCGCGCGTCATCGACGCCGCCGGCCATCTGGCATCTCCGCCCTTCATCGACATCCACTTCCATATGGACGCGACCTTGTCGCTCGGGCTGCCCCGGCTCAACGTCTCCGGCACGCTGCTGGAAGGCATCGCGCTATGGGGCGAGTTGAAGCCGCTGCTGACCTATGAAGCCCTCGTCGAGCGCGCGCTGCGCTATTGCGATCTCGCGGTGGCGCAGGGGCTGCTGGCGGTGCGCAGCCATGTCGATATCTGCGACGATCGTCTGCTGGCGGTGGACGCGCTGCTCGACGTCAAGAAGAAGGTCGCGCCCTATCTCGATCTCGAACTGGTGGCGTTTCCGCAGGACGGCTATTTCCGCTCGCCGACGGCGGCGGCCAATCTCGCCCGCGCGCTCGACAAGGGCGTCAGCATCGTCGGCGGCATCCCGCATTTCGAACGCACCATGGCCGACGGCGCTGCCTCGGTGAAAGCGCTGTGCGAGATCGCCGCCGCGCGCGGCTTGCGCGTCGACATGCATTGCGACGAGAGCGACGATCCGCTCTCGCGCCACATCGAGACGCTGGCCTATGAGACGCAGCGGTTGGGCTTGCAGGGCCGCGTTGCCGGCTCGCATCTCACCTCGATGCATTCGATGGACAATTACTATGTCTCGAAGCTGCTGCCGCTGATGGCGGAGGCCGGCGTCGCGGCAATCGCCAATCCCCTCATCAACATCGTGCTGCAGGGCCGCCACGACAGCTATCCGAAACGCCGCGGCATGACCCGGGTGCCGGAGATGCGGCCGTTCGGGATCGACGTCGCCTTCGGCCAGGATTGCTGCATGGACCCGTGGTACTCGCTGGGGTCGGCCGACATGCTGGAGGTCGCGCATATGGGCCTGCATGTGGCGCAGATGACCAGCCGCGAGGCGATGCGGTTCTGCTACGACACCGTCACCACCAACCCTGCGAAGATCATGGGCCTCGAAGGCTACGGGCTCGACGTCGGCTGCCACGGCGACCTGGTGCTGCTGCAGGCGCGCGATCCGATCGAGGCGATCCGCCTGAAGGCGACGCGTCTCGCCGTGGTCCGCCGCGGCCGGGTGATTGCCGAGACGCCGGCCCGCGTCAGCCGGCTTACCCTGGAAGGACGACCGACATCGGTCGATCCCGCCGCTTACGCGCCACCGGAATGACCGACTTCGGCATGCTGCCAACCTCAGAATTCTTCTCCGCATGACACCTGAACTGCGAGCGCCCCTTCGCGTCGCCATCATCGGCGGCGGCGCTGCCGGCACGCTGGCGGCGCTGATCCTGGCGAAGCTCCCCGGCATCGGCCGCATCACGCTGCTGGATCGTGATGGCCGCTTCGGCCGCGGCCTCGCCTATTCCGCGCCGGAAAAATGGCACCGCATCAACGTCCCCGCCTACAAGATGGGCGGCTGCGGCGCGGATGATCCGGAGGCCTTCGTCGACTGGCTGGCGGCGAACGGCCATGTCACGGGGCCGGACTATTCGACATCCTTCGTGCCGCGCTGGCTGTATGGCGATTTCCTCTGCGCGCAGCTGGCGGCGCTGACAGCCAGTGGACAGGCCGAGACCCGACATGACGCGGCGCTGAGCGTCGCGCCGAATGGCGGGGGGTATCGGGTTGTCACGGTATCCAGCGATGCCATCGACGCCGATCTCGTCTTCGTCTGCATCGGCAACCATCCGCCGTCGGGCTTTGGCCCGGTCGCCCCCTCGCCGCGCTCGATCTCCAATGTCTGGGCGCCGAACGCGCTCGATCCTATCGCCGCTGACGACCGCGTACTGGTGATCGGCACCGGCGCCACCGCCGTGGATGTGGTCATCGACCTTGTGCACCGCGGCGTCCGCCAGGAGATCACCATGGTGTCGCGCCGCGGGCTGTTGCCGCGGGTGGACATCGAGCCGGTCGCTGACCCCGATCCGGTCGAAGCCTGGCCGGTGCCGACCGTGCGCGGGCTGTTTCATGCGCTGCGCGAGGACATCCGGCGCAAGGCCGCCGACGGCATTCCCTGGCAATCGGTGATCGACACGTTCAGACTGCAGACCGCGGGTTTCTGGCAAGGTTTTTCGGAAACCGAGCGCGCGCGGTTCTCGCGGCATCTGCGCTCGATCTGGCTGGCGCACCGGCACCGGCTGGCGCCCGATGTCGCGGAACTGCTCGCGCAACTGCAGCAGAAGCGCCAGCTGCGCGTAATCCCCGCGCGCCTCATGACCGCCCCCGCAACCCAATGGGGTCATGACGTCACCATTCGCGCCCGTGGCCGCGAGACCATCCGTCTCGCCACCAACTGGATCCTGAACTGCACCGGGCCGGAAGAGCGCTATGACAGGGTCAACGATCCCCTGGTGCAGTCGCTGCTCGCAACGGGTCGGGCTCGCCCGGGCCCGACGGGCCTCGGCCTCGATGTCGATCGGGAGTGCCGGTTGATCAATCTTTCCGGGAAACCACAGCCTGGCCTGTTTGCGATCGGCCCCGCGACGCGCGGCACGTTCTGGGAAGTCACCGCGGCGACCAATATCCGGCAACAGCTGCTGGGCGTCGCCGCGCAGTTGATGGCAGCGACGAACCTTTGAACGAGGTCATGTTGCGAACGCAACACGCGCCGCCCTCATGGTGAGGAGCGCGCCCCTTTGCGCGCGTCTCGAACCATGGCGTGTGCGCCCATCCCAAGCGAATGGCTACGCCTTTCGCAGGAGACGCGGTCGAAGGCGACCGCTCCTCAGGATGAGGATTCCTTGTGGATTGGACGGGGATCCCAAACAAGGAGAAGTGAAGCAAGCGCGCCCTCCACTCACCCCTTGCGCCATGGCACGATGGCGCGTTCCAGCGCGTCGAAGCCGGTGTTCATGACGAAGCCGATGATGGCGATGACGAACAGGCCGACATACATGGTCTCGACGTCGAACAATTCCCAGGCGTTCCAGATCATGTAGCCGAGGCCCTGCTTGGCGCCGACCATTTCGGCGATGGCGATCAGCACCAGCCCCATGCCGGCGCCGAGCTTGATGCCGGTCATGATCAGCGGCAGCGAGCCGGGGAGCGCCACGGTGCGGAACATGTTGAAGCGGCTGGCGCCGAAATTGCGCCCGACATCGAGGAAGATCGGCGCGATCTGGCGCACGCCGGCGGCGGTGTTGATCACCACCGGATAGAACACCCCGATCGCCACCATGGCGATCTTCGAGCTTTCGCCGAGACCGAAGATCAAGAGGATCAACGGCAACAGCGAACTCTTCGGAATAGGATAGGTCGCGGAAATCAGCGGATCGAACGCGGCGCGTACCGGCCGATACAGTCCGATCGCCAGCCCGAGTACGATCGCCGGCACGCAGCCGACAACGAAGCCGACCGCCAGCCGGTACAGGCTGGCGCCGGTGTGCTTCCACAATGCGCCGGAGGCGGCGAGATCGAACAGATGCTTGATGATGTTCGTCGGCGCCGGAAAGAATCTGACATCGATCAGATGGGTGCGGGCGCAGATCTCCCACAGCCCGAGCAGGATCAGCGGCGACAGGATGCTGATGCTGCGATCGTTCCAGGCCCATGCAGCGCTGCGGCGGGGCGTCATGATCCGCTCCCCGTTTCTTGACTGCGGGCGCGATCGACCTCTTCGCGCAGCTGCGCCCAGATATTGTAGACCAGTTCGCCGTAGGCCGGCGTATGCCTGAGTTCGACGACATTGCGCGGTCGCGGCAGATCGACATTGACGATGGTCTTGATGCGACCGGGGCCGGCGGTCATCACCATGATGCGGTCGCCGAGCGTCACCGCCTCGTCGACGCTGTGGGTGATGAATACCACGGTCTTGCGCGTCTCTTCCCAGATCCGCAGCAGTTCCTCATGCAGCAGCGTCTTGTTCTGCTCGTCGAGCGCGGAGAACGGCTCGTCCATCAGCAGGATGTCGGGGTCATTGGCAAAGGCGCGCGCGATCGAGACGCGCTGCCGCATGCCGCCGGACAGCTGATGCGGATACAGCGCGCGGGCGCCGTACATGCCGGTCTTGTTGAGATAGTGACCGACCACTTCGGTGATGCGCGCTGACGCCACATTGCGCATCTTCAGGCCGTAGGCGGCATTCTCCCACACCGTCATCCAGGGAAACAGCGAGTCACCTTGGAACACCATGGCGTTTTGCGGATGACCCGGTTGCGGATTGGCGATCCGGATCTCGCCTTCGGTCGGCGCATCGAGGCCGGCGAGCATGCGCAGCAAGGTGGTCTTGCCGCAGCCGCTCGGCCCGACCACGACAAAGAAGGTGCTGGCCGGGATATCCAGCGTGATCCGGTCGAGTGCCAGATTGGCACCATGCCGCCGGGTGACGTCGCGCAGGCTGATCTTCGGAACCGGCGCAATGCCGTTCTCCGAACCGGTCGCCGTGGTCGCCTGCATCGCCATGATCAGTCCCTCGAACCCGTTGGCCGGCTTTTATTTCGGCCGGGCGAACGGTCCCAGCACGGGCTTGAGCGCGTCGATGAACGAGCTGTCCACGACGCTGGCGACGGTGATGTCGTTCGAGACCAGACCCCGGGATTTGAAATAGGCCAGATCGGTCTCGATGCTGGCGCTATCGACCTTGCCGTCGGGATCGATGAACACCGGCACCATCTGGTGCAGCAGCGTCAGGTCCTTGAAGCCGGTCATTTCGGCGATGTCCTTGATCATGTCCTCCGCGCCGGGGCCAGCGATCTTGCCGTCCTTCAGCGTCGCATCGTAAGCGCGCACGCCGCGCAGATAGGCTTTCAGAAAGCTCGTCACGGTCTTGCGATCTTCGGCGAACTTGCCGTTGATGAGCAGCATCGCGGTCTGCTGCACCGGATAGAAGTCATCGAGCCCGACGAAGCGCACCGCCACATTGTTGCGGACCATGGTCGTGATGCCCGGTTCGGCCGAAATCGCCGCATCGATCGCCTTGTTGCTGAACGCAGGCAGATGCTGCGGGAACGGCAGAAACACTTTTTCGATGTCCTCGTCCTTGAGGCCGGCTTTCTTCAGCGCCTGGTTGATGACGGATTCATCTGCTGCGCCGTTGGCGATCAGCGCGACCTTCTTGCCCTTCAGATCTCCGAGCGACTTGAAGGCGCCGCTGTCGACCAGATCCTTGCGCACCATCAGCGCCTTGTAGCTGTAGCCCGCAATATTGGTGCCCTTGTCGGCGACGATCTTCAGCTTGAGGCCGCGATTGACAGCGTTATAGAGCCCGGCCGAGGCGGCACCAGCCGCAGCGTCGAGATCGCCGGCGCCCAGCGGCGCCACCATCTTGGCGCCAGAGTCGAACGGCACCAGTTCGACCTTGATGCCTTCCTCGGTGAAATAGCTGCGCTTCTGCGCAAGAAACAATCCGATGTCCGACGACAGGTTGGTGGTGCCGACCTTGACCGTCTTCATGTCCTGGGCGTGCGCGCTTGCGAACGCGAAGGCAGCGGCACTGGCGGCAACAAGCAGATGTTTCAGCATGATCGGCTCTCTCTATCATTCGCGTTGAAATCAACGGGCAGTGCGGCTCATGGCAAACGTGGAAACAGTCGTCTTGGATTGATCTCGGTAATCAGTTCAATATCCCCGGCGGAAAATCCCGCGGCCTTGACGCTGGCCAAGGGATCGCGATCCGCCGGCGGAAAGGATTCGTCGGTGCCCAGCGCCACCTGTTCGATGCCGACGGTGTCGGCGAGAAAGCGCAACGCCTTCGGCGCGTGCACGATGGTATCGTAGCCGATCCGCGAGGCGTAGGATGACGGCGCGAGATTGGCGACATCGCCCTGCGCGACCTTGTCCATCCGCGCGTGCATCACATCGAATCGGCCCAGCAGATAGGGAAAAGTGCCGCCGCCATGGCTCAGCACCAGCGACAGCGCCGGAAAGCGATCCAGCACGCCGGAGAACAGCATCGAGCCGACGCCGAGCGTGGTATCGAAGGTGTATTGCGCGATCTGGGTCAGCGCGAATTTCGCGGCGCGCGGCGCCGCATCGACCAGCACCGGGTGGAGGATGACGGGCAGACCCAGCGATTCCGCCTTGGCCCAGAACGGATCGAGCGGCTTCTCGCCAATATTGACGCCTTCGATATTGGTGGAGACCATCACCGCTACGGCGCCGAGTTTTGCAACGCGCTCAAGTTCAGCCGCCGCGTCGACGCCGTCCACCAAAGGAGCAGATGCCACAAAGGAAAAGCGATCGGCGTTGGCATGGCACCACTCCGCCAGCGTATCGTTGAGCATGCGATGCCAGACCGCGCAGGCGTCCTTGGTCAGCCCATAGCCATAGATATCCGGCCAGGTCGCGACCAGCTGCCGGTCGAGGCCCTGCCGATCCAGACTGGCACGGCGTTGCGCCACCGGCTCCACCAGCGCCGGAAAGAATGGCCGCACCTTGAAGCCGTAGTCGAAACCGAGCGCCGGCGGCTTGCCATCGGGTGACGGCAGCAGCTTGACGCCGCATTCCGCACCTTTCGCCGCGATGGCGGCGAGCAGTTGCGGCGGGACGTAGTGAGCGTGGATATCGATCGGCACGAACGTTTCCTTAAGCGGCAGTCGGCGTGCGGTCGCGCGCGTCCTTGATAAGACGCCACAGACGTGGCGGCGTCAGCGGCAGATGGTTGACCTCGACGCCGAGCGGCGCCAGCGCGGCGGCCACGGCATTGGCCGTTGCAGCGGCCACAGCCACGATGCCGCCCTCGCCCGCGCCCTTGGCGCCCAGCGGGTTGGTCAGCGAGGGCCGCAGCTCCAGCGTCACCGCGCGCAACCGCGGAAAATCGCTTGCGGTCGGTACCAGATAATCAGCCAGCGAGGCATTCAGCAGTTGCGCCTGCTCATCGTAGATCAAGTGGTCAAGAAACACACCGCCCAGGCCCTGCACGATGGCGCCGATCGCCTGGCCATGCACGATGGCCGGATTGATCGCGCGGCCGACGTCCTCCACGGCCACGTAGTCGAGGATCTCGACGCGCCCGGTGCGCGGATCCACCGTCACATGCGCGGCATGGGTGCCATAGCTGTAGGTGCGGGTGGTGTTCGCAAACGTGCCGTCGGCGCTCAGCACCTGCTCGGCCGCAAGATCCGCCAGCGACACCGACGCGCCATTGGCCGCGACGACGTGCTGATCCGCGATGGTCAGTTCGCTGTTGGGGCGGCCGAGACGATTGGCAGCCTGCTCCAGAATTCTTTCGCGCAGTTTCTTCGCGGCATCGAGCACGGCCGAACCGCCCATCACGACGGCGCGGGAATGGTAGGTGCCAAAACCCTCGTCGAGCAACGTCGTCGAGCCGTGCAGCACGCGAATGCGATCGAACGGGATCGACAGCGTATCGGATGCGATCTGGCCGAGCACGGTCTCCAGCCCCTGCCCGAGCACCGACGAACCCACCGCCACCGTCAGCGCTCCATCGCGCTCCAGCGTCAGCGCCGCATTCTCCTTTGGCCCGGCGCCGCCGCTCTCGACGAAACAGCCGAGCCCGATGCCATGCCGCACGCCATCGATCATCTTGCCTTGAAGATGTCGTTTGTCCTGCCAGCCTATCTCCAGCAGCGCGCGCTCGAATACCTCGACATAATTGCCGGTGTCGTAGGAGGTCGGCCCCTCATAGGGCACCAGGCCATCGATCGGATATGGCAGCTCGGCTTCGGTGATCAGGTTCTTGCGACGGATCTCGGCTGCGTCGATGCCGAGATCCGACGCCACCATATCGATCAGGCGCTCGCGAAAAAAATTCGCCTCGAAGCGGCCCGGCCCGCGATAGGTCCCGACCGGCGTCTTGCTGGTCATGAAGGCTTCGACGGAGACGCTGACATTGGGAATGCGATAGGGGCCGGGCAGGAACTGCGCGGCCTTGGCCGGCACCACGCCGCCATTGGTGCGGATATAGGCACCCATGTCGCTGAACACCGCGCCGCGCAGGCCGAGCATCATGCCATCGCTGCGGCACGCGATCGACAATTCGCAGGCGACGTCGCGCGAATGATTGATCGCCATCAGATGTTCGCGGCGATCCTCGATCCATTTCACCGGCCGCGCCAGTTTTCGCGCCGCGAACGGGATCAGGAAATCCTCGGGATAGAATTCGCCGCGCACGCCGAAGCCACCGCCGACATCGATCTCGATGAGGTCGATGTCGTCCTGCCGCAGGTCCAGCATCTTGGCGAGCGCACGCCGGTTATAGAACGTGACCTTGGTTGCGCCGGTAACGACAAGCCGCGCAGAAGCAGAATCCCACTCGGCGAGCAGGCCGCGGGTCTCCATCGGCAGCGCCGTGTGCCGCTGCACGCTGAAGCGCTCGGTGCGGACATAGTCGGCACTGGCGAAGGCCGCGTCCGCATCGCCAAATCCGGCGCTGTAGCGCAGCGAAACATTGTCGTCCGCACATGCGAACAGCGCATCCTCAGTCACGCCCGGGCCGGTCACCGCGGAGAGCACTTCGAACTGAACGTCGATCGCTTCCAGCGCATCCTCGGCAATCGCGCGGCTGTCGGCCACGACAACGGCGATGGGCTCACCGACATAGCGCACCTTGTCGATGGCAATGACGGGCTGCCGGAATGGCTCGAATTCAGGCAATGGCGCGAGGCGGAGCGGAATCACCGGGACCTCGCCGGCAATGTCGGCGGCGGTGATCACCGTGTGAACGCCCGGCATCCGCAACGCCGCTGAAGCGTCGATACTGACGATATCAGCATGGGCGATCGAGCTGCGCAGGATCGCGGCATGCAGCATGCCGTCGCGTTCAAGGTCATCGACGAACACGCCGGATCCCGACAGAAAGCGCGCGTCTTCCATGCGCTCAACGGGATGGCCGACCAGCAGTTGGCTGATGTTGTTCATTGCGCGGCCTCGGCCTGCACACCGCGATAGGCGCTGCGCGCTTCCATGATGGCGGCGACGATCGGGATATAGCCGGTGCAGCGGCACAGATTGCCGGAAACGACCTCGCGAATGCGGTCCTCATCGGCGTCCGGCTCTTCGCTCAATAGCGCGTGCGCGGTTGTCAGGATGCCCGGCGTGCAGAAGCCGCATTGCAGCGCATGGTGCTTGCGAAATGCCAGTTGCAACGGTCCGAGATGGGCGGCGTCGCCGAGGCTCTCGACGGTTCTCACCTCGCGGCCTTCGGCCTGCGCTGCCAGCATCAAACAGCTGCGAACGGCGGCGCCATCGACGATCACGGTGCAGGCACCGCACACGCCATGCTCACAGCCCAGATGCGTGCCGGTCAGCCGTAACTCGTTGCGCAGCGCATCGGCCAATGTGGTGCGCGGCTCGACGCTGATCGCCGCTGCGGCTCCGTTGACCGTCAGATGAACAGCGATGGCCCGCGTCATGCGGCCTCCGCGAGGGCGATATTGCCCGCCCGCGCCAGCACGCGCTCCAGCAAGACGCCGACCAGGTCGCGGCGATAGGCGGCCTCGGCGTGAATATCGTCCGTGGGTTCGACCGCATCGCGCGCCAGTGCGGCAGCCTGCAGGATCATATCGGCATCGAGGCTTTTGCTTTCGAGCAAGGTTTCCACGACGGACAAACGCATCGGACGGTCCCCCACCCCGATCACACCGACATGGGGATCGCGTATCGTTCCGTTCTGGTCGATATCGTAAAACGCCGCAACGCCCGCCAGCGCGAAATCGCCACGGCGGCGGGCGAATTCCTCGAACGCCCAGCGCCTGTCCTTTTTCCAGGGCGGCAGCCGTACATTCGTCACGAGTTCATCAAACTCCAGGACCGTGCTCAGTCCGCCGAGACAGAACTCGTCCGCCGGCACCATACGCGTGCCGTTCGGGCCGACGACCGTGACCAGCGCGTCGCAGGTGATGGCGATGCCGAGCATTTCCGCGGCGGGATCGGCGTGCGCAAGACTGCCGCCGACCGTGCCACGGTTGCGAATTTGATAATGCGCCACATGCGCGATGGCAGCAGCCAGCAGGGGGTGCGCCTGAGCGAACCGCGCCTCGCGCTCGATGTCGCGCCACGTCACCAGCGCACCGAGGTCCACGCCTTCGGCAGAAATGTCGATGCGCCCCAGCCCCGGCAGCCGGCCGATATCCACCAGCAGCTCCGGTGCCGCCAGCCGGAATGCCAGCATCGGCATCAGGCTCTGGCCGCCGGCGATTGCCTTGGCGTTGCCGCCATGAGCCGCCAGAATGGCAATCGCCTCTGCAAGCGTGTCGGGGCGGACGTAGTCCAGTGGGGGAAGTTTCATGGTCGTTGCCATTTCTCAATTGCTGAGAACACTATCTTATCTTATAAGAAACCTCGCGCCCGGCAATATTTGTTTGTGCGCAAATGGTGTCCAGTTGCTGCCTTTTCGGGCGGCGACGATGATCGAACGGAGATTGCGTTGACCATCACGAAAACCGCATTGACGACCAAGCGCGATGGTCAAACGGTGCGGGCCGTGGCTGCCGACGGCAGCTCGCGAAAGATCCTCCGTGCGCTTCTTGCCTTCTCCATCGACAAGCCGCGGCATTCGGCCGAGAGCCTGGCCGAACAGATCGGCGTGCCGTTGTCATCGACCTATCGATACATTGGAATTCTGCGAGAGGCCGATCTGATCGACGAGGACGGCCGCGGCTCGTTCGTGCTGGCGCCGCGTGTGATCGGGCTGGCACAGGCCGCCCGAGCCGGCACCGATCTCGCATCGATTGCGCGCCCGCACATGAAGCGACTATCTCAGGAAGCCGGCGAAACGGTTATCCTCGTTCGACGATCCGGCGATCGCGCCATCTGTATCGAGCGGGTCGAGTCATCGTCTCGCATCCGGCTGAGTTTCGAAGTCGGCACCGCCTTGCCACTGCATCGCGGCGCCGGACCCAAACTACTGCTGGCCCATCTGCCTCCGGCAGAATGCGAAGCAACCCTGAATGAAGCGATTGCCCGCGATCCGACCTTCGCGACGCATCAGAAAGCATTGCTACGCGAACTCGCCGTGATCCGCGAACAGGGCTGGGCGGAATCGCGAGCAGAGATCACGCCGCATGTCTATGCCGCGGCGGTCGGCGTTCACGATGCCAACGGCGTCGTGGCGGCCGTCTCTTTCGTGGCGCCGGCCTTCCGGATGCCGAAGGCCAGCCAGATCAAATTGCGCGAGCAACTGCAGCAAGCGGCCAGCGATATTACCAAGGCCTATGCCGCCGTCACATTCTGAGCGGTCGCCAGGCCTGCCGCCTCAGATCGGATAGTGTAGCGGGCCGGTCTTGATCGGAGCCGGCATGGCCTGTCCTTTGCGGGGCGAGCCTGATCGCTTTGCAGTACTCGCTTTGCGACATAGTGCGCTGCAGCGAATTTCTTCGTGACGCGGTTGATATCAATCGCTCGGCATTGGTCGGACGTCGTAACCGCGCCTCGTTTGGATAGTTGGAGGCGCGTCGAAGCGTCGCAGCTCTGCGATCATTCTTGCCAAACCGCAGAGCAAGCCTTTGTCTTGTTGCCAATAAAAGATCGACCAGCAAGGATCGACCTAACCCCGGGAGAGTGACATGACCACGTCAAGCAGGGACAAAACGTCTACGCGCCGACACTTCCTGACCGTCGCCGCAGCCGGTGCCGCCGCGACCGTCGCCGCGCCGAACATCGTGAGTGCGCAAGGCCCGGTCAGCATGCGCTTTCAGAGCACATGGCCATCGAAGGACATCTTCCACGAATACGCGCTCGATTACGCGAAGAAGGTCAACGACATGACCGGAGGCGACCTCAAGATCGACGTGCTTCCGGCGGGTGCCGTGGTGCCAGCCTTCGGCCTGCTCGACGCCGTCTCGAAAGGCACGCTCGACGGCGGCCACGGCGTGCTGGTCTATCACTACGGCAAACAGACCGCGCTGGCGCTCTGGGGTTCCGGCCCCGGCTACGGCATGGACGCCAACATGTTGCTGGCCTGGCACAAATACGGCGGCGGCAAGGAACTACTGGCCAAGCTCTATGCCTCGATCGGCGCCAACGTCGTGTCGTTCCCGTACGGACCGATGCCGACGCAGCCGCTCGGCTGGTTCAAAAAGCCGATCACCAAGGTCGAGGACTTCCAGGGCATGAAATACCGCACCGTCGGTATCTCCATTGACCTATTCACCGGCATGGGCGCCGCGGTCAACGCGCTGCCCGGCGGCGAAATCGTCTCGGCGATGGATCGTGGCTTGCTGGATGCGGCCGAGTTCAACAACGCCTCGTCGGATCGCATTCTCGGCTTCCCCGATGTTTCCAAGGTCTGCATGCTGCAGAGCTACCATCAGAATGCCGAGCAGTTCGAGATCACGTTCAACAAGACGAAGTACGACGCGCTGCCCGAGAAGATAAGAGCGATTATCGCCAATGCTGTGGATGCGGCAGGGCAAGATATGTCGTGGAAGGCGATCGACCGCTATTCCAAGGATTATGAAGAGATGCAGACCAAGGATAAGGTCAAGTTCTACAAGACACCGGATTCGATCCTGCAGAAGCAACTCGAGATCTACGACCAGGTAGTGGAGAAAAAATCCGCCGAGAACCCGCTGTTCAAGGAAATCGTCGAATCGCAACTGGCCTTCGCCAAACGGGCGACGCAATGGGAGCAGGACACCGTCGTCAGCCGGCGCATGGCGTACAACCACTACTTCGGGTCGAACGCGAAGAAGAAGACCTGATAGTTCACTGAACGGTCAGAACCTCATCCGGGATGTAATCCCGGATGAGGTTCTGTATCGTCTGGAGCATTGTCCAGACGCCCCTCGCACCGAACGGCCGCAACGCACATGAGCGTCCAACGCTTTCTGCACACAATCGACGGGATCAGTACGTGGGCCGGCAAGGCCGCGGCGTGGCTGATCATTGCGCTGATGAGCATCGTCTGCGTTGAAGTTTTCAAGCGCTACATCATGAATATGCCGACAGCGTGGATCTTCGACGCCGACAATATGCTGTACGGCACGACATTTATGCTGTGCGGCGCCTATACGTTGGCGCAGAACGCCCACGTTCGCGGTGATTTCCTCTACAGCTCGATGCGGCCGCGGATGCAGGCGTCGCTCGACATCGTGTTGTACGCGGTGTTTTTCATTCCCGGCATCGCCGCACTCATTTACGCTGGCTACGATTACGCCGCGCTCTCGTGGCAAATCAATGAGCACTCGAACGTGACGGCGGAAGGCCCGCCAGTCTATCACTTCAAGTCGGTCATTCCCATTGCCGGCGCGCTGATCATGCTACAGGGGATCGCCGAGATCGTCCGCTGCGTTGTTTGCCTGCGAACCGGAGAATGGCCGAGCCGGTTGAAGGACGTCGCGGAGATCGACGTCATCGAGCAGCAGCTCGCCCACAGCGAATACGTGGACGAAGAGGCGCGCAGGATCGCGATCGAGAACGCCCAACAAATCGACGAGGCGGCGCGCCAGCGTGGCATGGGCGGGGACTTGAACACATGAGCGATCCGGCACTTGGGCTCTTGATGCTCACGCTCATCGTGATTGTGATCATGATGGGCTTCCCGACGGCCTTTACATTGATGGGCCTCGGGATGTTCTTCGGCTTCATCGCGTTCTACGTTCCCGGGCAATCCTGGGCGGACAACCGCGTCTTCGATTTGATGGTCGAGCGCACTTATGGCGCCATGACCAACGACGTTCTGATCTCCATCCCGCTGTTCGTGCTCATGGGCTACGTGATGGAGCGCGGTGCGCTGGTCGACAAGATGTTCTACTCGATCCAGCTTGCGTTCCGGCGCGTGCCGGCTTCGCTCGCAGTCGCCACCCTGATCGTGTGCACGTTCTGGGGCATCGCCTCTGGCCTGGTGGGGGCGGTGGTGGTGTTGATGGGCGTCATCGCCTTCAACCCGATGCTGCGCGCGGGCTATGATGTGAGATTAGCCTCCGGCGTCATCACGGCGGGCGGCACGCTCGGCATCCTGATCCCGCCCTCGGTCATGATCATCGTTTACGCCGCGGTGGCCGGGCAATCGATCGTGAAGCTCTATGCGGCGGCGATGTTCCCCGGCTTCTTCCTGTCGTTCCTGTATCTTGTCTACATCATCAGCTGGGCGCTGATTAATCCGAAGATCGCCCCACCTTTGCCGGAGGAGCAAACGCAGGTCCCCGTGCCGGCATGGTTGCCGAAGTTCCAGGAAGCCTATCCGGGCAATATCTTCGTTGCGTTGATCAAAGCGCTGCTCTCGCCATCAAAAGCCAGACAGATCGACGCCGACGGCAAGCCCGTCAGCTACCGGATGCTGCTGTCGAATCTGGCCTATGCGCTGGTGCCGTTCATCATTGTCGCCGGCTCGCTCTATACTGTCTGGTGGTACGTCGTCATTCATCAGCAGGCGGCGATCGAGGTCGTGGTCGAAGGCGTGCAGCAACTCGGCACGCCGGGTTTGACCGCGACAGGGCCCGCGCCGGCCGAGGAAGGGCCGACCGCCGGCTTCTACTATTGGTTCTGGGGCATCACCGCTGGCCTGGCGCTGCTGCAGGTGCGTTACTACAGCAAGATGGACGCCGAGCGTCTCGAGGTCGTCAAACTGGTGACCTCATCGACGATGCCCCTGGGCGTTCTCACCGTGGTCGTTCTTGCGGTGATCCTGTTCGGCATTACCACGGCAACCGAGTCCGCCGCCGTTGGCGCCGCCGGCGCATTTCTGCTGGCGTTGCAGGCGCGAACGCTGGACTGGGAGCGCACCAAGCAAGCGGTGTTCCTGACCGCCAAGACCACCGCCATGGTGTGCTGGCTGTTCGTCGGCTCGGCATTGTTCTCCGGGGTGTTCGCGATCCTCGGCGGTCAGGCGCTGCTGGAAAGCTGGGTGCTCTCGCTCAATATGTCGCCGGTGTCGTTCATGCTGCTGTCGCAGGCGATCATCTTCGTACTCGGCTGGCCGCTGGAGTGGACCGAGATTATCATCATCTTCGTGCCAATCTTCCTGCCGATGCTCAAGCACTTCAACATCGACCCGATCCTGTGGGGCACGCTGGTGTTCGTCAACCTGCAGGCGGCGTTCCTGTCGCCGCCAGTGGCGATGTCAGCGTTCTATCTCAAGGGCGTCGCGCCCAAGCACGTCACGCTCAACCAGATCTTCGCCGGCATGATGCCGTACATGGTCATCGTGATCATCTGCATGGTCATCATGTATTTCTGGCCCGGCATGACGCTGTGGCTGCCGAACTATCTCTACGGCAACTAGAGCATGATCGCGTTGACCTGAATCGGTTTGGGATTCCCAAATCTGGTGGAGTGTGATTCAGAGGTGCTGTCTGAACGGGAGGCAGCATCGATGGCCCGCGCTTATTCTCTGGATCTTCGTGAACGCGTTGTGGCGGCGGTTGCGGCGGGCGAGAGCTGCCGGAAGGTAGCCGCGCTCTTCAAGGTGAGCGTGGCGAGTGCGGTGAAATGGTCGCAACGCGCACGCGCCACCGGAAGCCCCGCGGCCCGCCCTATGGGTGGCAATCGACCCTATGCGCTGGCCGACCAGCGGGACTGGCTGCTGAAACGCCTTGCCGATCAGCCTGATGTGACGTTGCGGGCGCTGGTGGCGGAGCTTGCCGGGCGCGGCATCAAGGTCAGCTATTATGCGGTGTGGCACTTCTTCGAGCATGAAGGCATCAGCTTCAAAAAAAAGCCTTCACGCCAGCGAGCAGGATCGCCCGGACGTGGCAAGGCGGCGGGCGCGATGGAAGCGCCTGCAAAACAAGCTCGATCCAGGCCGCCTCGTCTTTATCGATGAGACCTGGGCCAAGACCAACATGACGCGCACCCATGGCCGGGCGCCACGTGGCGAACGGCTGGTCGCGAAGGTGCCGCACGGTCATTGGCAAACCCTGACCTTCCTGGCAGCGCTGCGCTCGGATCGCATCGACGCTCCCTGCGTGATCGACGGGCCGATCAACGGCGACAGCTTCCTTGCTTATGTCGAGCAGGTGCTGGTCCCAGCCCTGAAGCCGGGTGACATCGTCGTCATCGACAATCTCGGCAGCCACAAGGGAAAGGCCGTTCGCCGCGCGATCCGCGCGGCCGGCGCGAAGCTGTTCTTCCTTCCGCCTTACAGTCCAGATCTCAACCCGATCGAGCAGATGTTTGCCAAGCTCAAAACCCTGCTGCGCAAGGCCGCAGAACGAACCGTCGAAGCCACGTGGCGCAGGATCGGAGCGCTCCTCAGCGCCTTCAGCCCTCAAGAATGCGCGAACTATTTGACAAACTCCGGATACGCTTCAACGTGAGGCAATCACGCTCTAGAACGGCTTACGGACGCTGCCGCATTACGCGCAGCATGTAGGTCTCATTGCCGTTGAGGCCGGTGATCACGGCCTTGCCGCTGTTGATGCGGATCTCGCGGCGCTTGCCGTCCCAGGCCCAGAGCTCGGCATCGCGCGCCCAATCGGGAAGTTGTACTTCCCACACAGGCCCCGGCCCGTCCGTCCAGCCGGGAAGGTTCTGCCAGACCAGCAACTGACCGGCATCGCCCTCCAGCGTGTACATGCCACGTTTCGGATCGAGCGATGTCAGCTTCATATCCCCTGCCAATTGGAGAACGGTACGCAGCACCTTGGCACGCGGATCGGGTCTCCACAGTGCTTCCGATGTAGCCATGGCATAGGCTGGCCCCTCGATGCTGCCGGTGTCGGCGAGATTCCATGGAAACGCCAGCACCGTCGCCGACGTCCCGTCGGCCTTCACCACGCCGACATTGTCCCAGAATGCGGTGAGAAACAGCCGCGCGGCCAGCCTGGGATCTTCCCATTCGCCGTCGCGCGCAATGTTGAACTCGGTCGCATAAAAATTGATATCGCGCTTCAGGCCCATCGCCGCCTTGATGCGATCGAAGCAGGTCTGGACCGAGAAATCGCGGCCGCGCGTGAGCGGATACCATTTCGCGTTGTAGTAGGTGTGCAGGTCGATACCATCGAGCCGACCGTCCTCGAGCAGGCCTGATATTGCCGGGCCGTAGCCGCGCAATGTCGCATCGCCATGGGAGTTACAGGTCGCAAAGCCGCCGGGCACGACGCGCAAGGCGCGATCGATGCTGTGCACGCCATCTGCCAGCCCGGCCAGCGCGTCCCTGTACACCTCGCGGGGAATGGTGGCTTGCACATCGGGCTCGTTGATGGCGGTAAACACTTCCGCACCCCAGTTAACGATACCGTTCTCAAGCGCCCATTCACCATTCGGCCGAAAACGTTTCGCAAAGGCCTGTCCGGCAGCGAACCAATCGTCGTACGATCCGGTGGGTTGAGGCGGCTGCAATGTTTGGTAGCTACCTTCGTATTCCAACAGAATGACAGGCGTAATGCCTTGCCGGTAAGCCTCAAGCATGGCGGCATCGAAATTACCGGGAATTGGCTTGCGATCCAGATCTCGCCAGCCGTAAGAGTCCATGCGTCCAAGCTTCGCGCCGACGCCGCGAAGCGCCGAATACAACTGAGCCGTCGGAGCTCCTGTCAAATGTGTCACGATGTTTCCGCCGCCGATGCGATATCGCAAAGGCGCGTTCGTCGAAATTGTTTCGGCGGCAAAAGACTGCGAAAGCGGCGCTAGCATTAAGACTGCGGTTACCACTAGATTGCGAAATTGATTCATTCATTCCTCATATAGCGTCCGACCATGACAATCGAGATTGTCCAAATTGTCCAGGAATTGAGTACGGTCGGCGGCGTCGAAAGCGTCGCCTGCGAACTGGCGCGCGCGTTCAGCCGCGCCAAGATCGTTAATACCGTGCTCGCCAGTGCGGTCGGCGAGCCGGTCAGCCCAGGCACGACCATCGAACGGATCGGACCCTGGCTGTCCCGCATTCCGACCCGCGGCCTGCTGCGACACCTCGGTCGCTTTCTCGTGGTCCCGACCTTTACGATTTTGGCAACGCGAGCGGTCTTTCGTTATCCCAAGGCCGTCATCGTCAGCCATGGCGACAGCCTGAAGGGCGATGTGCTGGTGGTCCATGCGGTCAATGCGCAAAGCCTCGCCGAAAAGCGTAGCGCGCATATCTGGTGGTGGCTGCTCAATCCGATGCATCTGTGGGTTAGCCTGCGCGACCGCTGGATGATCGGCGGCCTGCGCTATCGCATGTTCGTCGCAGTCTCCCCGCGAGTCTCGACCGAACTGCAGGAGATTTATGCGGTGCCGCCCTCGCGCATCCGCGTCATTCCCAACGGCATTGATCTCAACCGCTTCGCGCGCGATACAGCGGCGGGCCTCGCGATCCGGCAGGAATTCAAGATTCCCGCAGACGCCAAACTGTTGCTGTTCGCCGGTCATGAATTCCGGCGCAAGGGACTGGCCCATGCGATCGGCGCGCTCGGTCGTCTTGGTCCCGATGTATGGATGCTGGTGGTGGGATCGGACAATCCGGCACCGTATCGCAAGCTGGCGGCGACAGCCACCAACCGCCTGATCTTTGCCGGCGCCCGAACCGACATGCCGGCGCTGTACGCGGCCGCGGATGCCTTTGTACTACCGACCACCTACGAGACCTTCTCGCTGGTCTGCATGGAAGCCATGGCGTGTTCGGTACCGGTGTTTGCCACACCGGTCGGCGGCATCGAGGATTATCTGGTGGACGGCGTCAACGGCTATCAGATCAAGATGGACGCCGAGGATATCGCCGGAAAGATCGCGCACGCATTCTCCGATCCGGAATTGACCGTCCGGCTGCGCGATGGCGCGCGAACGACCGCGCTGAATTACGGCTGGGATCATGTCGGCTCGCGCTACATCGAATTGCTGGAGCAGGTGCAGGCATCGAAAGACGAATTTGCGCCCGGAGCGATGGCCGTTCGAACCTGAGACCAATCGGATTCAGGCAGCGCGTTTGCGGGTGGCGGCAGCCATACATGCCGACACCAACGCGTCGGCAACAGCAGCATAGGTAAAGCGATTTTTGACGTTGGACTGCGCGGCAAGGCCGTGTGCCCGCAACGACTGCGGATCAGCCATAATCGCGTCCAGCTGTTTCGCCAGGGCAGCGGGATCGCGCTCGGGGATGATCCAGCCGCCGTCGCCGACAACGTCGGGAATGGCCCCGCTCTGCGATCCGATCACAGGAACACCGCAAGCCTGGGCCTCCACGATGACCCGGCCAAATTGCTCGCGCACGGATTTCGTCGTTCGCGTCAGCAGCACCATGGCATCGAGACTGCGCAGGAACGCCGCGACATCGGCCGGCGTTCCCCAACCGCGGAACGTGACCTTGTCGGTCAGGCCAAGCTCGGCAACCCGCTGCCGTAACTGGTCTTCATAGGGTCCCTCGCCCATGATCGCGAGCGATACCGGCGCCTCGGTCTGTGCAATGGCATCGAGCGCATCGTCGAGACCCTTTTCCTCCACCAGACGTCCAACATATCCGATCCGGAAATCCGGCCTGACAGCGCGCGGCATCGACGGCTCGACGGCCGGGTGAAAATTCGACAGATCGACGCCGTACCCAATCGGCGTCACCGGCCCGATATACCCCTTCGCGCGCACCACCGAGGTCGCATCCGGACTGCGCGACAGCACGTGATCGGTGTTTTGCAACACCTGCTTGCGGATGAATTCGAACGGTGGCGGCAGGCGCTTCAGGATGTTCTGGTCAACTTCCATCACCAGGGCAGCCGCCCCCTTGAGGACTCGCGCCTGAAGCGAGACGATCGCCCAAGGCTCTTCCCAGAGATGGATCACGTCCGGTTTCAGGTCGCGGATCAGGCGGCCAAGGCCCGGATAGAAGTGCAGATACCAGCTCATCGGACCGCCGCGCGGCAGGCGGATCGGCAGGACGTGAACCGTCATTCCGGCATCGTCGGACGGGTCGGCCACGATGGTGCGGCCGAACTGATGCCAGACCGCAGGCACGACGAGATGAATATCGACGTCATCGCGCCCGGCGAGCGGATAATAGCGCAGCCGTCCGGCATCGCGACTTACCGCGGCATGGGCGATCGAGAGTATCTTCAGGCGGCTTCCGTCAGACACGCCCGGACATCCTCGCAGCGGCTCCCGTGACACCGGTCAGATGCAATTCCATCGTCGCGAGACTGCGATGCGCGCCGTTGATGGTGTTGCGCGGCAGACCGAAGGCTTCCTGACCGTTCCGCACCAGCCCCTTGCGCGTCGTCGCGGCACTGGCAAAGCCGGCGTCACGGGCAATCTCGAAATCGCGCGGGCCACAATCCCCCGAGCGGCCATAGGGAAACGCAAAGTGCTTCGCCGCGATGCCCAGCCGCTCGATCAGCCGATCGCGGCTACCCTGCAACTCGGCGCGCGCGCCGGCGGGGGACAGCGACGAAATTCGCGCATGCGTCACCGTGTGTGCGCCGATCTCGACCAGCGGATCGTCACGCAGGGCCTCCAGCATCTCCCAGGAAATTGCGTGCTTCCAGTGCATGGCGTCGATATCGATGCCATTAAGCTTGCAGAACGCGGCGTATCGCGCGGCGGCTTCCGGGCCATCCCACGACGACGCGATCCGATGAAACGCCGCCAGTTTGGCTTCGGTCGTCGGCACGTCGATGGCGCCATCCTCCAGGATCACGCGATTATTGTTGAGCAGCGCATCTTCGAGCCCCGCCGCCCACAACGGCAGCGTGCCGTCGGGAATGCCCGTGGTCACGAACAGCGTGACCGGCAGGTTGTGGCGGCGGAACAGCGGCACGACTTCTTCGAACGTATCGCGGTAGCAATCATCGACGGAAAAATTGACGAAGCGATCATTGGCTTTGCCGAGCTTGGAGCGGCGCAGCGCTTCCTCCATCGTCACCACATCCCAGCCGCGAGCGGTCAGGTAGGACAGGAACTGATCGAGAAAATCGAGATCGAGATAGAAATCGCGATTGGGCAGCTTTTCCCACGCTTGCGAAGATGCGCCGCGGTGAAACGTCACCAGGCAGCCGCGCGAGCTCATCAGCAAATTGGCAGCCATCGTGATCGGGCGGATCAACGCCTCGGACGTCGCCATCCGTCTGGCGACGCTGGACAACAGGTGCTTCATCGAAATGTCCTCACACGGGTAGTTCAGTCCTTAAATATCAAATCCGTTTCTAAATTTGAAACCGACTCCGCACGCGCGCAAATGCCGCAACGCAGGCGGTCGGCATCAACAGCCCCATCGCAAGGGCAACACACACCAGACAGGTGCCGCCGCCGGCAAAAAGCCGGGGGAGCGTGCCGACAAAGTTCTCGTGAATCTGCCAGCCCAGCAGCACCATCAGCGCCGCGGGGAAGCTGGCCAGGAAAATCAGGAACAGAAGCTTGCGCCGTGCCTCAAGCGCCGTCACAACACCGGCCAGCAAGACGAGCCCGCGGGCGGTTTCACCGAGGCCCAACAGCAATGTTCCGGAAGCGCTTCCCCCAAACACGTGCAATGTCAGAAAATTAACGACAATATTTACCACATAGGCGGCGACAATGATGACAGCGGCAGCGAAATTCCGTCCTGCACCGTTAAGAATGCGTATCAAAATCCAGCCCAAAGTCGCCGCCCACAGGCCAAAGCCGATTCCGCGCAAGGCCTGGCTGGTCAGAACCAGCGCATGCTCGTTGAATGCCCCCCGGAAAAACACCAACCGGACGATCTCGGGCGCAAACATCACCAGGAACATCGAAGCCGGCAGCGCCAGTGCCAGAACCGGTCGCGCGATCGCCTCGATCTGCACACGCGGGTCCGGCGGCCGATGGCTCGACAGCACGGCAAGACCGACCGGCTGGCTGATCAGCAACAACGCGCTTTCCGTCAGCGTCCTCGCATAGTCGAGCGACGCCACGGCACCGGTGGCGAGCCGCGACGCCAGCACGCGCTCCACCCAGACATTGCCCTGTTCTGCCAGCGGCAGCGCGAACAGCGGCCGCAAGCGACGCAGGAATTCCATTCCCGTGGCACCCACACTCGCAAGGGTCAGGCCCGAAAAACGCAAGACCCCCTCGCGCCACATCGAGAACAGCCCCCAGGCCGCCAGCGCGTTGAACGCAATCGAAAACGACCAGGCGAGCGTATTCACGTCGCCTGTCATCACCAGCAAGGCAATGCCCATCAGGACGGAAATGTTCAAAAGCGTGGCGCGGATATTCGTCAGGCGGGTCCGGCCCAGCGCGATTTCACCGGCCGCGAGAACATTGATGATCGTGGATGCCGGCATCGCCAGCGCCATGATGCGCACGAATTCCAGCGTCAGGCTCTGCCCTTCCGGCGTAAACCCGCCCACGACAGCCTGAACCCACAAATCCGCCCAGCGCCTCGATGATGAGCGCCAGAACAACGGAAACCGCCCCCAGCGCTACCGTCAGCGCCGCCAGGCTTTGCGGCGCATGATCGCCTTTCAGCGCGTCGCGATGCATGGGAATCATGACCGCGGGAACGCTCTCGTTCTGCAGAAACGCCAGCGGAATCAAAACCGCCGCGGTCGCGCCGCGAAAACCGTCGGCCACCAGCGAAGCGCCCAGCACCTTGGCCATCAGCACTTCGCGCCCAAAGCCGAGGACCTTGCTCGCAAGGGCACCGGTGATCAGGATCGCAGTGAAGCGGCGGGTCGATGTCTTGGGCAAGGTCTTGGACAAGGTCTTGGACAAGGCTATTCCGCCGCTGCTGGGAGCCGGCATGAGATGCCGACTCTGGGGGCTGCGGAGATGAGGTCTTTGGTCACACCGGGACTCCCGTCGCGGCACGATCGATCAGGCCGGAGATCGTCTGCAGCATCTGCGCGACGCCGTAACGCGACCGCGCGCGCGCGTCGGCATAATCAAGCTGTGCGGCCAGTGCAGGCGGACGCGACATAATCTTGTTGATGGCTTCAGCGAGCGCATCGGCATCGCCCGGCGACACCAGCGTGCCAGCCTTGCCGGCTTCGAGAATATCGGATGCGGCCCCTGCGTCGGTCGCGATCACAGGCACGCCGGCGAGCATCGCCTCGACCAAGGTGCGACCGAACGGCTCCGGATCGACGGAGGGATGAATCACCGCATCGACGGCGCTCATCAGCCGCGGCACATCGCTGCGCTGGCCGAGGAAATGCACGCGATCGCCAAGATGGAGGTCATCGACCATCTGCCTCAGCTTCGCCGCATAGGCTTGTTCGCCAAATAGCGCATCGCCAGCGATGATGCAGCTGACGCCCGGTGCCTTGGCCAGCGCCTGCAGCACCACATGCTGGCCTTTCCAGGCCGCGAGGCGGCTGAACACGCCGACGAGCGGACCTTCCGGCAAGTTGAGTTCCTGCCGGATCTGTGCCGGCGAACTGGATTCCGGCAGCACGTCGAGGCCATTGGGAACGACCGCGACCAAATTTGCCTTGCCACCTTCCGCGATGAAGGCATCCGCCGCGGCCTGTGACGGCACGACAACCTTGCTCGCGCAAAAGTTCGCCAGCGCCACCTGCACGCGGCGCTGCATCGCGCCAAAATGCACGGAGGTGATGATGTCATGCAGATGCCAGATCAGCGGCCGCCGCGCGAATGTAACGGCGATCGCCGACAGCACGAAGGCCTTCTGCGAATTAGCATAGACCACATCATGACGGCGCGCGGCGCTGACGAGTTCGACAACGATGGCGCAGAGACGGCCGACCAGCGGAATGATTTTAAGAATCGAGCTATCGCGGCGGACCTGCGTCAGCCCCTGCCCCCAGCGCGACACCGTGACCTTGAGGCCTTTGCTCGCCAGCGCTGGAGCGAGCGGGCCATCCTCGAACAGAAACGCGGACTGGCCGGCCCATGGCTGCACAATGTCGAGCAGCACCAGTTCCGCGCCGGATATCGATCCGGTGTGACAGACGAACATCACGCGCGGCGTCGACATCACGTCGCCCCGGCATAGGCACCGAGGCCAACCGATCCGACCGCACGCGCGCCGTTCGTTTCCGGCGTCGCCATGGTGATGGCAATGCCGAACAGCTCGCCGCCCGCCGCCCTGATCGCGCTGGAGGTGGCGACCGCCTGCCCGATCGAGGAACGGCCGGAACGTACACAGAGCAGTACGCCATCGACGTGCCGCGCCAGCACGCCGATATCGGTCTGGATGCCCGGCGACGGACCGTCGATCAGCACCACGTCGTAGATCTGGCTCCACAGCAAAAGATCCGCCAGTGGCCTGCGCATCAACAGGTCGGCGGATGCCGCGAACGGGCCGGCGGCGATGGCGTCGAGATTGGGTGTCGCAGTGCGTACCACCGCCTCGCGCGGCTGGGCGTCGCCGCGCAGGATGCCCTGCAGGCCGAGGCTGCTGCGCAGCCCCAGCGCGGTCTCGAATTTCGGTGCGCCGAGATCGCATTCGATCACCAGCACGCTGCGGCCCGTTGCCGCGAGATGCTGCGCCAGTGCCAGGGTCAGGAAGGTCTTGCCTTCGGCGGTCGCCGGCGATGCCACCAGAATTTTCCGTCGATTTCGTTCGCTGCCCGATGCGAACAGGCCCGCCGCCAGATTGCGCAGGGCGTCCTGATAGGCGCGGTCCTGCTGCGCCAGCGACAATGCACGCGACAACGACGGGCCGGATTGCGCGGTGAGGATGGCACCGATCGGCGATTCCGACGCGTCCTTTTTCAGCGCCGGCAGCCGGGCGAGGATTGGCGCGCCGGTGACAACAGACAATTCCGACGTTGAACCCGCCATCGCCGGCGCCTTGCGCTCCGGCACCGGCGGCGCTTTGGCGGCGGCCGCGACCGCGGCTGGCGCGATCGGCGGCGGCGCAGCAGGCTGGATTTTGGTTTTGGCGGGTAACACCATACGCATTCGCGGCAGTTTGCCAAGGTTCAGGCGGTCGCCGAAGAACGCCGTGGCAAAGGCCAGCAGCAGGCCGATGGTCGCGCCGGCCGCCAGGAACGGAATCTTTTTCGGGAAGAACGGCTTGATCGGCAGTTCGGCAAGGCTGACCAGCCGTGTGCTGCCGATCAGCACGCGGCGCTCGGTTTCCAGCTCGCTGGCGCGCTTGTAGAGGTCGGCATATTGCTGCCGCTTGATTTCGGTGCTGCGCACCATGCTCTCGATCGAGGCTTCGTCCGAGGTCGCGGAGCCGACTTCCGCCTTGACGGCCTCCATCTGCTTCTTCAGCGACGTCACCAGCAGATCGTTGGCGTCGAAGGCTTTCTGCGCACTGATCGCGATGCTCGATACTTCGGTGGCCAGGCGCTCCTTGATCGCGGCCTGCTCCTGTTTGAGCGCGCGCAAAGATGGATGGCGCGGCCCCAGCACATTGGCCTGGCTGGCGAGCTGCGCCGTGACCACGGTGAGTTGCTGCTTGAGGTCGGCGATGGAACGGTTCGACAGCACCGACGGCGCGTCGCTGGCGCCGCGCGACTGGTTCGACTTGATTTCCTGCAGCCGCGCCGCGGCTTCCGCGCGCGCGGTCTCCGCCACCGACAGCTGCTGGCTGATGTTCGTCAGCCGCTCCGAACTGATCGGCGCCAGCGACCCGCGCATCAGGCCCTTGTTGCGGCGAAACGCCTGGATCTTTGCATCGGCATCGCGCAACTCGCTGTCGAGCTGGCGGGCCTCTTTCCAGAGATAGGACGCGGCGACTTCGCGACTGTCGGATCCGGCGGTGCGCTGGTCGTCGAGAAAGGCGTTGGTCAGCGCATTGGCCAGCTTCTGCGCGACCTCGGGAAGCGGCGACTGATAGGAAATGTTGATCACGCGCGAGCGGCCGACCGCGCCGATCGAATAGTTGGTCTGGACGTAGTCGACAAAGGCGCCGCTGTCGGTCTTCAGCTTGTCGCAGCCGGAGCCGCCTCTGGCGTGACATTCTTCCACGGCCGCATCGAGCACGCCGGGCACCGCCATCGCCAGCCGCATCACGCGCGGAGAACGCACCACCAGCAGCTGGCTTTCCAGATCGGCGGGATCGCCGATCTTCTGCGCCCAGGCGGCCGACGCATTGCTGTTGGCGGGCTCCTGCTCGGCGACGATCACCGAACCCGTGGCAAGATAGCGCACCGGCAGCATGACCAGAGCGACGACCGTCAGCACCATCACGCCGCAGAACACGGCGGCGAACAATTGCCGATGCCGCCACACCGTCAGCAGCGGGCTCTGCCCCGCGACGACTTCGCCGGTCTCTGTGCTATCGGCGGTTGGGCGTTTGGTGAACATGCGCGTCAGACTACTTGATTTGAAGGCGGGATCGCGCTGCAGGGTCCATGGACTCCACCGACGCCATCCAACCGCTCATGAACAACCGCGACGCACATCCTGGACCCCTTGTGGCCCGAATCTAAGCGATTGAAAAACCGCAGCAGAAGCAGGTCACCTGTCCGTTGATTTACGGATGTTTTGGTTAAGAGCAGGTTTAAAATGCGGAGTCGGGCATGTCGACTGCCTAATTAGTAGGCGAATACGCACACCAATCCATGCTGTGCGTACACTCTAAGCAACATGTTTGAACGTACTGCGACGAGGGACCACGCTTATTTCCATTCGGAACAAACTATCGCGGCCCGGCGTTTCTGCGCTGCGGCAACCGGAGTTTGGCGATGAGCATTTTGAAATGGGCGCTGATCTTCTTTGTCGTGTCGATCGTGGCCGGCATCCTCGGCTTCACCGGCATCTCGGCGGCATCGGCGGACATCGCGCGGGTGCTGTTCTATATCTTCGTCGTCATCTTCATCGTGCTGCTGTTGCTGGGCCTGACGATATTCAGAGCGTGAGGGCTCTGACCTCGGCCCGCAAGGTAGGGAGACGTTAAGCGACCCTTAATGAATCCCCACGCCGACCAGCCGATCGACTAAAGCGCGGTCGGAGATCAGTGCGTGGGGCTTGCCGGTCCAGCTGGTGCGGCCACGCTCCATCACCATGACGCTGTCGGCGAAATCCAGCGCACGCTCGATCTGCTGCTCGACCAGGATGATAGTGACCTCCTTGGTCGCGGCGAGCTTGCCCAATAGCACCATCAGCTCATCGCAGATCACCGGCGCGAGGCCTTCCAGCGGCTCATCGAGCAACAGGACCTGTGGCTTGCCGAGCAACGTGCGGGCCATCGACAGCATCTGCTGCTCGCCGCCGGACAGCTGCATGCCATAATTGCGGCGGCGCTCGCGCAGCCGCGGGAACATCACATAGGCTTCATCGAGTGCTGACGCCGGCCGGCCCTTCAGCCCGGTGCGCAGGTTTTCTTCCACCGTCAGCGACGGGAAGATGTCGCGGGTCTGCGGCACATAGCCGATACCGAAATCGGCGCGCGCCGAGGTGCGCTTCCCGGTCACATCCTGATCGCCGATCCTGATCTGACCGCCATGGCGCGTCGATAGTCCCATCAAGGTCGCCAGCAGCGTGGTCTTGCCCATGCCGTTGCGGCCGAGCACCGCGAGACGATCGCCGGCGCGCACCGTGAGGGAAATGTCCTCGATAATGCGCGTCGGGCCGTAGCCGGCGCTGAGGTTCTGGATTTCAAGTTGCGCGGCGGGCATCGGCATAGCTCCCGAGATAGGCACGGCGCACTTCGTGATCGGCGGTGACGTCCTTCGGCGATCCCTCGAAGATCAACCGACCGGCCGCCAGCACCAGCACGCGCGTCGCGAACTTGAACACCAGATCCATGTCGTGCTCGATCATCAGCACCGCGATATCATCAGGCAGCTGGTTGATGGCGTCTAGAATTCTTGGTGCCTCGTCATGCGGAACGCCGGCGGCGGGCTCGTCGAGCAGCAGCACTTTTGGCCGCAAGGCGAGACCGATCGCAAGTTCGATCAGGCGTTGCTGGCCGTAAGCGAGTTCGACCACCTTGCGATAGGCCAGGCGATCGAGGCCGAGCCTGGCGAGGATCTCGCTCCATTCGGCGCGAACCTCCGGCAGTTCGGTGGCACTGGAGAAGAACCGCCTTGTGATGCGCTTGCGCTGCATGATCGCCAGCGCGACGTTGTCGGCCACTGTGAGATTCTGAAACAGCCGCGTGGTCTGGAAGGTGCGAACCAGGCCACGACGCACCCGCTCGGGAATGCTGAGGCCGGTGATCTCGTCGCCGGCCATGAAGAAATGGCCCTGGCTCGGCGCAATGTCGCCGGTGATCAGATTGACCAGCGTGGTCTTGCCGGCGCCGTTCGGCCCGATCAGCGCAACGCGATCGCCGGCGCCGAGCTTGAAGCTGACGTCATTGGTGACCTGCAGGCCGCCGAACGAGCGCGAGATACCGCGTGCTTCGAGAAGGTCGGTCATGACACCCTCCCCTTGCGCGTGAATCGCGCGATCAGCGACAGCACCGGCTCGATCAGGCCACGCGGCGCGAACACCACGATCAGGATCAGCAACAGCCCGACCAGCGTCATCCAGTGGAACGGATTCGCCGCCGAGACGATGTGCTCGAAAATCTGGAAAATCAGCGCGCCGGCCAGCGCGCCCCACAAATGTCCGGCGCCGCCGAGCACCAGCATCACCAGCACCTCGGCGGAGCGCTCGAAGCTCACGCTGTCGAGCCCGACCACGCCGGTGCTGATCGCGGTCAGCGCGCCGCCGACGCCGGCCACCGCGCCGGACACGCCATACATCAGCACGAGGCGCGGATAGACGGAGACGCCGATCATTTTGGCGCGAAGATCGTCGTCCTTGATGCCGCGGCACAGCAGCCCGAAGGGCGAGCGGACGAAACGCGACAACGCCACAAAGACAATGACCAGCACGGCCAGCGAGAACAGATAGGCGGTGCGGCTGTACATGTCGAAATTGTAGATGCCGAACACCTTGCCGGGCGTGATGCCGGAGAGGCCGTCGCTGCCGCCGGTCAGCCATTGCAGCTTGTTGGCCAGCGCGGCAATGAGCTGCCCGACCGCGATCGACAGCACCAGCTGCGGCAGGCCACGAAACCGGGTGATCAGTGCGCCGGAGATCAGCCCCATCAAGGTGCCCGCAAAGATGCCGATCATCAGCAGCGCAATGGGATCGGTGACGCCACGGACACAAGCGATGCCGGCGGCATAGGCGGCGACGCCGAACTGCGCGGCATGGCCGAGCGTGGCGATGCCGCAATAGCCGGTGACCAGATCGAGCGACAACACCAGAAAGGAGATGCCGATCAGTCGCGTCAGGAAGGCGAGGTCGTCGGGAAACAGATAATAGCCGACCGCGCCGAGCACGATAATGGCGAGCGCACCGCCGGCTTCCCGCGCGAAGGGAATGCTGCGCTTCTGCGGCGCTTGGATGGCTGCGATCTCGCTCATGCGTGCGACCTGCCGAACAGACCGTGCGGAAACAGGAACACGATGCAGATCACGGTGAGATAGAAGAAGAACTCGCCGAATTCCGGCGCGAGATATTTGCCGGTGGTGTCGGCGAGACCGAGCAGCAGCGACGCCGACAGCGCGCCGAGGATCGAACCGGCGCCGCCGACCGAGACCACGACCAGGAACGTCACCATGTAGCGCAGCGCATAGAACGGCTCGATCGGCAGGATTTCGGCGCCGACCACGCCGCCGAAGGCGCCAAGGCCGATCGCCAGCGCGAAGGTTACCGCATAGATGATCTCGGTGCGAATGCCCAAGGCATCGGCCATGCCGCTGTGATCGACCGAGGCACGCAGCTTGATGCCGAATTCGGTCTTCTCGATCAGCAGCCACAGCGCCAGCGCCGTGACGATGCCGCAGGCGATGACGAACAAACGATGCGTCGGCAGCGACCGGAAACCGATGTCGAGCGGACCGCTCAGCGTCGCCGGCAGCGGGATGGTCTTCAGCGACGGGCCGAAGATGAAATTCACCACGCCGATGATGAAGAAGGTAATGCCGATGGTCATCAGCACCTGAATCAGCGGGATCGGACTTGCGGTAGATGCGGCGATACAACAGCGCCTCGAACGGGATCGAAACGATGATGGTGCCGACCACCGCCATCAGGATCGCGACGCCGTAATTCACATGCAGGTCGCGGATCGCATAGGACGCGAGATAGCCGCCGATCATGGCGAAGGCACCATGGGCCAGATTCACCACACGCATCAGGCCCATCGTGATCGAGAGGCCGATCGAGATGATGAACAGCACCATGCCGTAGGCGATGGCGTCGGTGAGGATGCTGAAGGCGATGCGCATGATCTACCCTATGCCGAACGCACGGCCGGACGCCAATCGGACCGCCGCGGCAGGGCATCGTGGACGATGTCGCCGCGCACCATGGTAAGCAGCACTTTTGTCAGCCTCAACAGCGGCGCATCGGCGGCAAAGGGATCGCGATCAATGGCGATCAGGTCCGCAGCCATGCCAGGCATCAACGTGCCGCGCCAGCCTTCCTGCTTCATCGCGAAAGCGCCGCCGACGGTGTAGCTATGGATCGCCTCGCGGAGGCTGATCGCCTCGTCCGGGCCGATCGGCGCACCGCTATCGGAAGCCCGGTTCACCGCGTCTGCCATACCGTCCCACGGCGACCACGAGCCGGTCGGCGCATCGGAGGTAGCGACATAGGTGACGCCGGCGTCGATCACCGAACGGCCGGGATAGCATTTGTCCGCTCGCGGCCCGAAGGCTCCTGATATCGAGCGCCGCATCCGGGTCAGGAAACTCGGCTGCATCATGACCAGCGCGCCGAGCTTCCGCATGCGGGCGAGGTCGCCGGCGGGCGGCACGAAATAGTGCTCGATGCGGTGCCGGGCATTGCCGCGCGGGTGCGCGGCCTGCGCCTGTTCATAGGCCTCGAGCACGCAATTGGTGGCGCGGTCGCCGACGCTGTGCACCGCGACCTGCCAGCCAGCGGCATGGGCCTCGCCGATCACACGCTGCAGCTCCGCCTCGTCGCGCATGAAGAAGCCGCGACTCGGCGTGTCGAAAAAATCCTCGCTGACTGCCGCGGTACGGGCGCCGACGATGCCGTCGGCAAAATACTTCAGCGTCATCGATTGCCAGTCGGCGTCGCGTGTCGGCATCAGGCCACGCTGCAAGGCTTCGGCGGGGTCGAGCTGGTTCATGAAGCCGAGCCGTATCGGCAGCGCGGTGCCCTGACGAAGCTCATTCCAGATGGAGAACTCGTCGTCGAAGCCGACGGTGAATCCCACCGCCGCTTCCACGGCGGCGACAAGACCCAGCCGCGCGCTGTCATCGATGGTGGCGCGCAACGCCGCGATCAGTTCGGCCCGATCCATTGGCGGTGCGGCGCGGAAAAACATCTCGGCGGCGCTTTCCTTGGCGCTGCCGTCGAGCCGGCCATCGCCGTCGCGGCCAAAGGTGCCGCCGCCGGGATCGGCAATGCTGTCGTCGATGCCGAAGAAGCGCAACGCCGCGCTGTTGGCGACGGCGACATGGCCGCAGAAGCGGCGGATCATCACAGGATGATGGGGAATCGCGGCATCGATTTCACGGCGCGTCGGCAGGCGATGTTCGGCAAGGCCGTTTTCGTCGAGGCCGGCGCCATAGACCCATTGGCCCGCCGGGATCGCCTGCGCGCGGGCGACGAGCAGCTTCAGCACGGCATCGACATCAGCCGCGTCGCGCGGCGTCACCGGCACCTGCAGCCGGGCATGGGCGATCGCGAACAGATGGATATGCGCATCGGTGAGGCCGGGCAGCACGGTGGCGCCATCGAGATCGATGGTTTCGTCGGCGGACGGCGCGTCATCGTGCGCGCCGATCCAGACCACCTTGCCATCGCTGACAACGATGCTGTCCGCCGGCGTCTCGTCCCAGGCAGATCGATAGATGCGGCCATTGGTCAGGCGAACGGAGCGCGCATGCTGGGTCATTGTAGATGAGAGCCTTGTCGAACGAACTGACTGCAAGTTTGTCATTCCGGGGTGCGCTCCAGTCGGCCACAGCCGACTGGAGCGCAGACCCGGAATCCATATGCCCGGTGGTGGTTATGGATTCCGGGCTCGCTCGCAGCTGACGCCGCTCGCGTCCCCGAATGAAATCACCACTATCGAGCGTGTTACTTCTTGCTCAGCGCCCAGTCCGGCTGGTCCGGAAACATCGTGTCGCCTTCCTTGTTGATCAGCTTGCCGTCGACCTTGGTGACGGTGCGCAGATAGACGTTCTGGCGGATGTGGCGGGTATCGGGATCGATCGACACCGGACCGCGCGGGCTGACCCACTTCATGCCCTTGACCGCATCGACCGCCTTGGCCGGATCGCGCTGCCCGTCGGTGGCCTCGATCATCTTGTAGATCACCCGTGCGCCGTCATAGGCGGCGACGCCGGTCATGGCAACGTCGTCGACCTTGCTGCCGTTCTTGACGATGGAAGCGAGGAACGCCTTGTTCTCCGGCGACTCATGCGACACCGCATAATGATAGGTCGAGAGCATGCCGATGCTGCTGTCGCCGATGCCCGGCAGATCGATCTCGGTGACCACGTCGCCGGTCGACATCAGCTTGACGCCGTCGGCCTTCAGACCGTTATCGACATAGGCCTTGATGAAGCCCAGCGTTGGCGGGCCGGACGGCAGGAAGGTGAAGATGGTGTCGGCGCCGGACGCCTTGATCCGCTGCATGATCGGGCTGAAGTCGGTGGTGGCGAGTGGAATACGGATCGCTTCCACGACAGCGCCGCCGTCGGTCTCGAAGGTCTTCTTGAACGCAGCTTCGGCATCGATGCCCGGGCCGTAGTCGCTGACGGCGATGGCGACCTTCTTCGAACCGTTCTTGTAGGCAATGTTCGCGGCAGGCACGGTGTTCTGCCACATCGTGAAGGAGGTGCGCAGGATATAGGGGCTCTTCTCGACGATCGACGAGGTCGCGGCATTCATGACAACCAGCGGCGTCTTGGATTCCTCCAGCAGCGGCGCGATCGCCATCGCGTTCGGCGTGAAATAGACGCCGGCAAGATACTGCACCTTGTCCTTGACGATCAGCTCCTGCGCCAGCGCCTTGGACTTGGCGGGGTTCGGGCCTTCTTCATCCTTGTAGATGAATTCGATTTCGTGGCTGCCTACTTTATTGCCATGCTCGGCGACCCAGGCATCGATGCCCATCTTGAAATTCGCGCCGAACAGCGCGTAGGGCCCCGACATGGTGCCGATGATACCGACCTTGATGACGTCGGCGGAAGCCGTCCCGGTCATCAGACCAAGGATGGCGAATGCCAGGATGGAGTGGGCGCGTCTGTTCATTACCGTTGTCCTCGTTGCAAAGCTGACAAGCTGTATTCAATAAACGTGCCGGACGGCACGTCAGAACATCTCGAAATATTCGCGCTGCTCCCATTCGGAGACTTCCGACTGGAAACGCTCGATCTCGGCATTTTTGATGTGGGTGTAATAATCCACCATGGTCGATCCCATCGCCTTGCGGAAGAACGGATCCTCCTTCAGCGCGAACACCGCTTCGCGCAGCGACTTCGGCAACAATTCTGCGTCACTCTCGTAGGGCGTATCCGCAGATGGGCCGGGATCGAGCGCGCGATCGACGCCGTCGAGGCCGGAGAGGATCTGCGAGGCCATGTAGAGATAGGGATTGGCGGCGGGCTCGCCGACGCGATTTTCGAGACGCGTAGCGGAATCGCCGGGACCGCCGAGCACGCGGATCATCGCGCCGCGGTTGTCGCGGCCCCAGATCGCACGGTCCGGCGCCAGCGAATAGGAGCGATAGCGCTTGTAGCCGTTGATGGTCGGCGTGGTGAACACGGTGGCGGCGCGGGCATGGGCGAGCAGACCGGCGAGATAGCCGCGGCCAAACGGTGACAGCGTCTCGTTGGGGTCCGACGACATGAAGGCGTTCTTGCCGGTGGCGCGCGATACCAGCGACTGATGCAGATGCCAGCCGGATGAAACGACGTTGGGAATTTTCGGCCGACACATGAAGGTGGCGTGATAGCCGCGGCGATGGCAGATCTGCTTCACGGCGCTGCGAAACAGCACCATGCTGTCGGCCGGCATCAGGCCGACGGTGGGCTGGAAAGTGAATTCGCACTGGCTCGGGCCGTATTCGACTTCCACCGAGCGCAGCGGCAGCCCGAGCGCCAGCACATCGCGGCGGATGAATTCCAGCACCGGCTCCATCTGGTCGTAGCGCTGCTCGGTGAGATATTGATAACCGTGCGAGAGCAAGCTCACTTCCGGTGGTCGCCCGGGCTGCCCGGCATCTTCCGGCGCCATGCGCGCATCTTCGAGCTTGAAGACGTGGCACTCGACTTCAAGCCCGACGACGAAGTCATAGCCGCGCTTGTTTAGGTCGGCCAACACGCCCTTGTAGAGGTTGCGGGTGGCGAACGGCACCGGGCGGCCGTCCGCAAAATGCACGTCGCAGAGCAGCCAGCCCGTAGTCGGCGCCCAGGGCAGCACGCGGAATGTGCTGGGATCCGGGATCATCAGCACGTCGGCAGCGCCCTGCATTTCGGGAATGCCGAAGCCGCCGCCGGAAGTGAACACCGGAAACACCGTCTTGTGCGAGGTGTCCTTGGCGAACATGGTGGTGGTGATCGTGCAGCCGCTTTCGAGGCAGCGCATCGCCTCCTCCGCGATCAGCGTCTTGCCGCGCAAGATGCCGTGCTGATCCGGAAACGACAGCCGGATCACTTCGAGCTTCTGCTCCTCGACGATGCGGCGAAGCCTGACGGCCGCGTCCTTTTGTTCTGCGGACCACAGACCGTGGCGTTCGACGAAACTCAACGCACTCTCCCCGAAAAATCTTGCCTCAAAAATTTTGACGAAGGCCGATCACTCGGCGGCCGACAGACGCGTCACGGTGGCGGAAGCTTCCTGCGGCACCGGCGCGGCCCACGGCGCGCCGCGGCGGCGGGCGACGTCAACTTCCATCCAGTAGGTTTCCCAGCCGCGGGTCGGGCCGATGCCGTCCATCGTCGCCGGGCCCTGGATGCTGCGCGCGTGATCGGCGTCGAGGAACATCAGCGGCTTGACCCCGCCGGCGGCCTTTTCGATTTCCTGCCGCAGCAGCTTGCGATAGGCGATGATCGCCTTGTCGGACGAGCCGAGATGTTCGCGGGTGCGATCCTGGATCTTGCCCATCGACTCCACCGCCCACTGGTCGTGGACATTGATGTCGGCGCCCATGCCCGTATAGGTCTCGTGGGCCTGCTCGTGCGGATCGAAGCCGTAGTCGTTGCTGCGGTTCTTGCGCGACTTGTAGTCGGGCAGCTCGTAAAGTTCGAGGCGCTGCTCGCGCATCTTCTGCTTGTCGACCGGCTTGGTGTAGCTGGTGAAGATCGCGTACCAGTAGCAGCTCTCGTCATCGACCGGCACGTGCCACTGGGTGATGGTCATTTCCGTGCTCATCGGAATCACGAAGCCGTGCGGGAACAGCTGGTTGGTGACGCGGACGTGAGTCCGTTCGTCGTCGAGTTCGCGCAACGCGATCAGCCGCAGCCCATATTCGGTGCTCTCGACATTGATGATCGGGCGATCGTATTCGCGCAGGATCTTGGTCATCGGCATTTCGCTGCCGGCGGAGGCGCCGCGGAACTGCTTGCCATAGGCCGCCGACGTGTCCTCGTCTTCGAAGAAGCGATGCAGGAACGAGGCGTGGGCGGGATCGATGCCGACTTCCATCGCCTGCAGCCAGTTGCAGTCGAACAGGCCCTTGAAGGCGAAGGTGTAGGCGCCGGGCGCGGCGAAACAATCCAACTCCGGGAACGCCGGCGGTTCGCCTTCGCCGAGCCAGGCCCAGAGGATGCCGCCCTTCTCGACGACAGGAAACGCACGCTGCTTGATGCCGGCGCAGAGTTTTGAGGCTTTCGGCTCGGCCGGAGTCTCCAGGCACTTGCCGTTGACGTCGAACAGCCAGCCGTGGAACGCGCAGCGCACGCCGCCGCCTTCCAGCCGCCCGAAGGCGAGATCGGCGCCGCGATGCGGACAGTCGCGATCGAGCAGGCCGTAGCGCCCCTCTTCGTCGCGGAACAGCACAAAGTCTTCGCCGAGCAGCTTGACCGGCTTGATCGGGCGCTCGCCTTCGAGTTCATCGACCAGCGCCGCAGGCTGCCAGTACATCCGCATCAATTTGCCGGCGGGCGCCTTCGGCCCGATCCGGGTGATCAGATCATTTTGCTCTTGGCTCATCATGGTGAGGTTCTCTCTTCTTATTGGTGTTGATCCGTACCGCAGCTCAGCGTTGAAATACCACTTTACCGCCAACCAACGTCAAATCCGCCTTGATATCCTTGATCTGATCTTCCGGGACACTCATGAAATCCGCGGAGAGGACGACAAGATCGGCCAACTTTCCGGCCTCGAGCGTCCCCTTCCGCCCTTCGTCAAACATGTATCGGGATGCAGCACTTGTATAGAGACGCAACGCCTGATCACGACTGATGGCCTCCGATGCCCCATAGACATTTCCGTTCGGATCTTTCCTCGTCACCATGATGTACATGTTGAGGAACGGATTGATCGGATTGACGGGGAAGTCCGTGCCGGCGCCCAGATTGTCGAGTCCCATTTTTTCGATCAGGGTCCTGGTGGGGACTGCGCGGTCCGCGGTCGCCTTTCCAAGAAAGCGTTCGACGGTCGAGGCCTTGTCCCACATGAACACGTTCTGAAAATCGACCCGGACGCCCAACCGCCGCGCTCGGTCCATCTGTTCGGGCCTGATCAGGCTGGCATGGATCAGAATGAAGCGGCGATCCCTGATCGACCTTTCCTGGTCAGCGGATTCGAAGGCATCAAGCGCCTGATCAATGCCGAGATCTCCCACGACATGGACACCGACGCGCCAATTGTACTTGTTGGCAATCGAAACCAGCTGCTTCAGCCGCTCAGGCGTCTGCTGCGCAATGCCATGATATTCGTCGTGAGCATCGGGATACTTGTCGCGCATCAAGGCCGTCTTGAGAGTCATGCCTCCGTCATAGAAGATCTTGATGCCGCCGAATTTGAGCCAGTCGTCGCCGAAGCCCGACGTTGCGCCGTTGCCGCTCATGATGGTTTCCCACGCCGATAGCTCGGCCGGCGGCTCGGGCCGGAACATGGTGCCGACCCGTAGCGTCGCGCTCCCGGACAGGACAATCTTTTCGAGCGTCCGAATGTCGCGCGGGACCGTCGCGCCTTCGACGACGCTGGTAATTCCAAAGCTGTTCAGAGCGCTCTCGGCGATCTTGTACTGGCGGATCTCGTCGTCCTCCGTGTAGGGAGGCACGAGTTTCTCAACCACGGGAATTGCTGTTTCGACGAGAACGCCGGTCAAGTCACCAGAGCCATCTTTCTCGAACGACCCGCCGCTCGGATTTGGCGTCGCCTTGTCGATCCCGGCCTGCTTCAGGGCGATGCTGTTGGCCATCGAGAAGTGGCCGACGGTGCGAAGATAAACCGGATTGTCCGGAGAAACGCTGTCGAGCTCCTGCCGGGTCAAGTATCGTTTCTCGGCGAGTTGCGACGGCGGGTGCCAGCCGCCGGTGGTGATCCATTCGCCCGGCTTCTTCTTCGCCACGAAGGCCTTGAGCAGTTCGAGCGCTTCCGCAACGTTTTTCGCGCGGCCCAGATTGACGACATAATCTCCGAGACCCGCCGCCCTGAAATGAGCATGGGTATCGATCAGCCCCGGAACGACAGACTTGCCCGCCAGATCGATGACGCGCGTTTGCGGACCTGCGAGCTGGTTAATCTCTGCGTTGTCGCCGATGGCGAGGATCTTGCCGTCCCGGACGGCTAACGCCTGGGCCACCGTTGAGCGGCTGTCCATCGTCAGAATTTTTCCACTCACCAGCACCAGATCTGGCGCATTCCGGTTCGCCTGCTGCGCAGATGACTGCTGCGACATGGCGCAACCGACAGCGATTCCAACGATCAACAATCCTGCAGTCGCTCTCATCTTCAAGTGGATCCCGCGATCAAAATTGTTCAATAGACGAACATATGTCCGATAGTATTTAGACTGCATCCAATCTAATTCGGGTGCAAGATTAATTTTAGTGCTGCAGTTGCCAAGAATGGCAGCACGTCATTGACCCACCGCAAATTTGATGTCGCCAAAATAAACTTGCTTCGTTCTGTCAGCGAACTTATGTTCATTGATTGAACGAAGATGATTGGCTGGGATGCAGTGATGGCTGGGACCAATTTCGATCAATGCATTGGCGCGGAAAATGCGGTCGCCAAACCGGGCATCGATGCAACGTTTAACGTCTGGGCACAGCTATGAGCGGATTACTGATTATCGGGGCATCCTATGCCGGCGTACAGGCCGGCATCAGCGCACGCGAAAAAGGCTTTGATGAGCCGATCCGCATCGTCGCCGACGAGACCCACCTGCCCTATCAGCGGCCACCGCTGTCGAAGGGCTTTCTGGCCGGCAGCGTCGCGCACAGCAACCTGATCCTGCGCGGCGACGACTACTTCAAGACGCAAGGCATCGAACTGGTACTCGGGCATCGCGCCACGCGCATTGACCGCGACGCCGGCCGCGTCGAGTTGCAGGGCGGCGACCAGCTCGCCTACGACAAGCTATTGATCGCGACGGGCTCGCGGGCGCGGCAACTCAGCGTGCCCGGCCATGGCCGCGACGGCATCGTCTATCTGCGCACGCTCGATGACGCCGTGAACCTGAAGCCGCGGCTCGAAACAGCGCACGAGATCGTTATCATCGGCGGCGGATTCATCGGCCTCGAAGTCGCGGCCACCGCTGCGAAGGCCGGCAAGAAGGTGACGCTGATCGAAGCCGCCTCACGGCTGCTGGAGCGCGCGGTGTCGCCGCAGATCTCGCAGTTCCTGCTCGACACCCATGTTAGCCATGGCGTCGATATCCGCTTCAATCAGACCGTGGTCGGCATCGAGGACGCCGATGGCGCAGCGCATGCAGTGATTTGCAGCGATGGCCGGCGCGTGCGCGGCGATATGATCGTCGCCGGAATCGGCGGCATCGCCAATGATGACCTGGCCTCCGCCGCCGGCGTCGCTTGCGCCAACGGCATCGATGTCGATGAATTCGGCCAGACCGCCGTGCCGAATATTTTTGCGGCGGGCGACTGCAGCAATCATCACAACATCTTCGCGGGCCGCCGGGTGCGGCTGGAGTCGGTGCAGAACGCCACCGACCAGGGCAAGTCGGCCGGCGCGGCGATTGCCGGCAAGCCCGAACCCTATGTCAGCGTGCCGCGGTTCTGGTCGGATCAATATGATGCCAAGCTGCAGATCGTCGGCCTCTCCGCGCCTGACGATACAGCCGTCATTCGCGGCGTCATCGACGACGGCAAGTTCTCGATCTTCTACTACCGCGGGACAAGGCTGATGGCAGTGGACAGCATTAACCGGCCGGGCGACCAGATGATAGCGCGGCGGCTGATCGCGGCCTCGCTCTCTCCTTCACCGGAACAGGCCGCCGATCTCTCCTTCGATTTGAAGAAACTGGAAGCGGTCGGTTGAACCGGGCAAGGGACGGATCATGCCGAAGCTGAAGCGCAGCGACGCCGAGCGCGGCAATACCGACTTCATCGAGAGCCTCGACCGCGGGCTGCGGGTGTTCGAACTGTTCGGCGCCGATGCCCGATCGATGACGCTGAGCGATCTCGCCAAGGCCGCCGACCTGCCGCGCGCCACCGCGCGACGCATCCTGTTCACACTGGAGCGCGCCGGCTTCGTCGCCAGCGACGGCAAGATGTTCACACTGACGCCGCGGGTGCTGGTGCTGGCGGCGTCGTATCTGTCGTCGAACCAGGTCGTCGCGGTATTGCAGCCGGTGCTGGATCGCCTTTCCAGTGCCGCGCAGGAAATCAGCTCACTGGCCATCCTCGACGGCAATGAGGTGATCTTCATCGCCCGCGCCAGCCCGGCGCGGGTGTTCTCCGCCGGCATCGATCTCGGCTACCGGCTGCCGGCGTTCTGCTCCTCGGTCGGCCGTGCCATGCTCGGCAAACTGTCGAACAGCGAGCTGGCGCTGGCGCTCGATCGCATGGACCTGGTGGCGATGACGCCGTTCACCGTCACCGACAAGGACCTGCTGCTGGCGACGATCATGACCGATCGCGAAAAGGGCTATTCGCTGGTCGACCGCGAGGCCGAGCCCGGCTTCCGCTCGATCTCGGTGCCGGTGCGCCGCTATGACGGCGAAATCATCGCCGCCATCAACATGGGCGCCCATGTCGATCGCGTCTCCACCGGCGAGATGATCGATCGCTTTCTGCCGCTGCTGCGCGACGCCGCGACTTCCGTAAAATCGCTGCTGCTGTAGGCGCAACGTTTCTTGTATCGACCGGAAATTCACATGCCACACATCGTCATCGAACATTCCACCGACGGGCACGCCGCTTTCGATGTCACTGAATTGATGCAGGCGTTGCATGACGCCGCGGCAGCCACCGGCGCGATGCAGGCGGCGGACATCAAGGTCCGGGCGACGGCTTATGCGGATTATCTGGTGGCGGGAAAGCGCGACGGCTTCTGCCATGTGTCGGTGTATCTGCTCGAGGGTCGCACGCCGGAGCAGAAGGTGGCACTGAGTGAGGCGCTGCGCGCGACCATGGTTCGGCTGCTGCCGCAAACCAAAAGCCTCAGTGTCGACATCCGCGACATGAATGCGGTGGCCTACAAGAAGAGGCTGCTGGATTGAAACACTGACTCAAAGAGCTGTCATTCCGGGATGCACTTCAGTCGGCGTAGCCGGCTGGAGTGCAGGCCCGGAATCCAGAGATGTTTTAACAGCTCGAGATTCCGGGTTCGCTCGCAGCTGACGCTGCTCACGCCCCGGAATGACGACATTGCCGTAGATCGATAGATGTACTTACGCCGCCAGCACTTCGCCGATCCGTCCGCGGATCAGCGTGCGCTCCTCGGCCGAGGTGTCGGTGTTGAAGCTGACGTCATAGGCGATCATCGCCGGGCGCTTCAGCACGACGATGCGGTCGCCGATCTCCAGCGCTTCGCTGATCGAATGGGTAATGAAGACGGCGGTCTTGCCATTCTCCTTCACCAATCGCACGAATTCGGCGCGCAGTTTGCCCGCAGTGGATTCGTCGAGCGCGGAAAACGGTTCGTCGCACAGCAGGATATCGGCGTTGGTGGCAAAGGCGCGGGCGATCGAGACGCGCTGCCGCATGCCGCCGGAGAGCGCGTGCGGGAAGTCGTTCTCATGTCCGCCGAGACCGAGCTTGATCAGCCACTGCCGGGCGGTGTCCTTGCGGTCGGCCGGCGGCGCGTCGAGCATTTCGAGGCCGAGCTGAACATTCTGGATCGCGGTACGCCATGGCAGCAGACGATCGCTCTGGAACACGATCGCCATCTTGCCGCGGAAGGCATCGAAATCCGAAAACGGATTCTTGCCACTGACGCGCACGGTACCGCTGGTCGGCTCGGTCAGGCCGGCGATCATGTTGAAGATCGTCGACTTGCCGCAGCCGGTCTTGCCGAGGATCGCCAGCATCTGGCCACGCGCGACGTCGAGGTTGAGCCTGTCGACGGCGCGGTAGGAACCGTCGGCTCCTTCCTTGCCAAACACCTTGGAGACATTGCCCATGTGAATGGCAGCGTCAGCTGACGCCAGATTCTCGCTCGCAAGGGCTACGGTCATAGTGCACGCTCCGAGACGGCCCGATAACGGAAGGCCGTGGTTTCGATCAGTGTCAGCGCGCCCTGCACGAGCAGCACGAAGAACACCAGTTGCAGCGTCCAGGCCAGCGCGCCGGCCATGTCGAACAATTGCTGTTGCTGCAGCAACTGGTAGCCGACGCCGCCGGTGGCACCGACCAGTTCAGCCACCACGACGACGCGCGCGGCGTTGCCGAGATTGACCTTCCACGCCGTCAGGATGTCCGGCAGAATCGCCGGCGCGATCATGACGCGGAACAGCTTCATCCGCGTCGGGCGGAAGCTGAACACCATTTCGGTGAGATCCTTTGACATCCCGCGCAGCGCTCCGATCACCTGAAAGGTGAAGGCCGGCAGCGTCGTCATCACCATGATGAAGAAAATGCGGAATTCGACGCCGTGAAACCAGATGATGGCGAACACCACCCACGACAAAGCGGGGATGCCCTGGAACAGGGTCAGGATCGGCGACAGGAAATTGTCGATCATCTTCGACCGCGCCATCACCAGACCGAGCAACCCGCCGACGATGAAGGCGCCGGTCAGGCCGGCCAAAATGCGCAGTACCGTCGCCATCACGTCGCCGAACATCGCACCGCTCGAGAAGATATCGAGGCAGCGCCAGAACACGTCGATCAGCGACGGAAACAGGAAGCGCGGGAAGAACAGCGAGGCGAACTGCCACAGCAGGATCACCACGACGAAGGGAAACACCGAGCTGCCCACGTTCTTGATCGCCGAAAGCATCACGTCCGCCACAGAGGGGGATGGGGATCGATGCGTTGTGTCGGTCATTTGCCCGGTGCCTCATAGATGGTGGCAGCCGACGGCTCCGAAGGCAGGAACGCGATCGACTTGCCGGCCTCGTAGACCGACTTGATTTCCTTGCGGACGTCGGACGCCCACTTCACGTTCATGCCGAGACGGTCGTTGGCCTTGATCAGATCGGCGATCGCCTTCTGATCGTCCGGCGTGCCCTTCGGCGAGATCAGCTTGGAGGCCTCGTCGGGATGCGCGGCAACCCATTCGGCGGCTTCCTTGTAGGCGGCGAACAGTTTCGGGATCAGCGTTGGATTCTTTTCGGCCCAGGCGACGTGCGCGGCGACGCCGAGATACGGGATGTTCCTGGAGCCGGTGAATTTCTGCCAGCTCTCCGCGATCTTGATGTCGATGGTGCGGATGTCGGCCTTCTTCGAGATCAGCGTGGTATAGGCCGGCTCCCAGAGCTGCACGGCGGAAGCACGATCGGCCATCGCATAGCCGATCAGGCCCGGCGTCGCGGTGTTGATCACCGAGAACTTCGAGGTATCGGCGCCCTGCTGCCGCGCGAACCAGTCAAACATCACCCAGTTGGTGGTGCCCTTGGCGGCGGCGAGATCCTTGCCTTCGAGATCCTTCAGCACCTTGACGTCCGGCCGCGAGGTGACCACCGCGCCCCAGAAATCGAACAGGTTGAACAGATAGGTGACCTTGACGCCGCGGGCATCGGCGAGGCCGACGGTCAGCAGCGCGGCGCTGCCGCCGAGCTGATATTCGCCGGAATTGAACTGCGCGGTGTAAGCGTCGGGCGTGCGCTCGTCGAACTTGATGGCCAGGCCATTCTTCTCGTCGAGCTTCTGCGCCTTGATCACCGGCGGCAGGAAGGCGCCGAGCGACGGCGCGCCGAACACCACGATGGTCAGCGGCTCCGGTGCCTGGGCGTAGGACGGCGCGGCCGCGAACAGTGCGGACACGCAAGCAAGGCTAGTCAAAAGAGTCTTCATGGCCATCCCTCCTGAATTTTGTTGAATTATCAGGCCGCGCCTGCGACCGCCGGGTTTTCGAATTCCTTGCGCAGCGCGGTGAAGAACTTGCCGACCAGGTGTTTCGACACGCTGGTCAGGATGCGCTGGCCGACGCCGGCCACGAGGCCGCCGATTTCGCCGACGCCCTGAAAGGTCAGGCGGCAGACATTGGGACCTTCCGGAATGATCTCGAACTTCGCGGTGCCATTGCCATGGCCCAGCGTGCCCGCGCCAGAGACCTTGATGCTGCAGGTCTTCGGCGGCGCCTTGTCGAACAGCGAGATTTCACCCTCGAACGAGCCACCCACCGCCGCGACGCGCAGCTGCATCTCGACCTTGTACGCGTCGGGCGCGATCTCGGTCATGGTCTTGCAGCCTGGAATGCAGCGCGTCAGCACCAGCGGATCGTTCAGTGCCGACCACAGCTGCTCAACGGAAGCCTGGATGGTTTCTTCGCCGCCAATATCGAGCTTCATGATGTGATCCTTCTCACAGTCCGAACAGTTTCTGCGCGAGACCGCCATTGATGGCGGTGCGCTCGGCGTCCGAGAACCTGGTCTCGGCAACCACCTTCATCGGGGTCAGGTCGCCGATCGGGAACGGCATGTCCGAACCCATCATGATGCGCTCCGCACCAACCATGTCGGCGAGGTAGCGCAGCGTGCGCGGGTCCTGGACGATGGTGTCGTAGTACATGGCGGCGAGCGCGGCATCGGGATCGCCGAGCTTCTTGTCGAGCGCGTAGTTGGTGCGCAGGCGGCCGACGATGAAGGGCAGCGCCGCGCCGCCAATCAGGGCCATCATCTTCATGTTGGTATAGCGCGTGATGTGGCCGGAATAGATCAGCCGCGACATGGCGATCATGGTGTCGGTGACGCGACCGACCGCATTGGCCATGCCATAGTCATGAACGCGGTCGTCACCGCTCTCGAACACCGGATGGATCGAGACGATCGAACCGAGTTCGTTCGCTGCATCCCAGAACGGATTGAGGCTCGGGTCGTCCAGCACGCCGCCCTTGCCCTTGGGCTGGGTGCCGATCATCACGCCCTTGAATCCGGCGGCATGGGCTTCGCGCAGCACGTCGGCGGCGAGCTTGCCGTCCTGCAGCGGCACGGTGGCCAGCGGAATGAAGCGCGGCTCGGCCTTCGCCGCCTGCATCAGATGCGTATTGATCAGGCGCGACCAGTTGGCGCCCTCTTCCGCCGGGATTTCGTTGGCGTACATGTCGAGCCAGCCGGCGACGATCTGGCGATCGACCTTCTGCTCGTCCATCCACTTCAGGCGGCCGGCGAGATCGGTCAGCGGCTTCGACACCGGACGGGTCGGCTTGCCACCGGCAAAGGAGAAGCCGAGGCTGGCGCCGTCCTCGATCAGGCGGACCGACGGGAAGCTGGCAGCCTGGGCCTTGATCGCTTCAAGCAGCGAGGGCGGAACGAGATGGGCGTGGCAATCGATGATCATGTGGCTTGCTCTTGGGGTTTGCCGTGTTGCGCGTCCGCGATGGCATCGCCAATCGCGGAAATACGAATCGGAAGCTTGTTGAAGGAAATGCCGAGCGGCGAGACCGCGTCGTTGATGGCGCCCGAGATCGCCGCGGGCGATCCGAGATAGCCGCTTTCACCGGAGCCCTTCTGGCCGAACACCGTGAACGGCGACGGCGTGCAGTGATGCACGATCTCGACTTCCGGCATCTCGTGCGAGGACGGCAGCAGATAATCCATGAAGCTCTGGGTGATCAGGTAGCCCTGGTCGTCATAGACGAACTCTTCCAGCAGCGTGGCACCGAGGCCGTGGGCGACGCCGCCCAGCGTCATGCCCTTGACGATATGCGGGTTGATCACCGTGCCGCAGTCGTGGCCGATGACGTAGCGCAGGATTTCCGGCTTGCCTAGATCGGGGTCGATCGCGATCAGCACGACATGAAACTCGAAGGAGTGGCACGGATACATCTGCACGCGGCCGTTTTCCGGCAGCTTGTTGCCGGTCGGCACCTGCATCACATGGGTACTTTCGAGGCCGGGCTCCATGCCTTCGGGCAGCAGGTGATAGTTGCGGTGGGCGATGTTGACGAGTTCGGCCCAGTTCAACTCGCGGCCGGCCTTGTCGGTCGCGGCTCCCGAAGCATAGGTGACATCATCCTCGGCACAGCTGAACTGATGTGCCGCGATCTTCGTCAGTTTGGCCTTCAGCTTCTGCGCGGCGTGGAAGGCGGCGCCGCCGAGCATGATCGCCATGCGGCTGCCGACCGGCGAATTCGACGGCAGACAGGCCAGCGTATCCGGCCGGACCACGCGGATCAGGTCGGGATCGATCTGCAGGACTTCGCCGATAATAGTGCCGACCAGCGTCTCATGGCCCTGCCCGGACGACGTGGTGTGGATCGTCACGGTGACGAAGCCGAGCCCATCGATGTTGATGCGGCAGGAATCCATCCAGGTGGTGGTGGTGTTCTTCTCGTTCAGCAGCGGCTCGAACGACGAATTGCCGCCTGATGGCTCCAGGCACGAGGCGATGCCGATGCCGGCCAGCATGCCCGAGGCGCGGAGACGATCGCGCTCCTTTTCCATCGATGCAAAATCGATGTGCGCGAACACCTTGTCGACCACGGTGTGATAGTCGCCGGAGTCATAAGTACTGCCGCTCGGAATCAAATACGGGAATTCTTCCTTGCGGATGAAGTTGCGACGGCGCACCTCCATGCGGTGCAGGCCGGTTGCGGCTGCGACCTTGTCGATCGCGGTCTCGATCGCATAGTTGGTCGGCGCCTGGCCGAAACCACGGACGGCTTCCTGCACGGCCTTGTTGGTGGTGACCGACTGCGCGCGGTACTGCACGCTTTCGATCTTGTAGGGGCCGACGATGGCACCGATCGGCTTGCCCAACTGGAACGGCGCGCGGCCGGCATAGGCGCCGGCATTGTCGAGCGCGCGGATCTTCATCGACTTGACGATACCGTCGTCGTTGAAGGCGACCTCGACGTCGAAGATACGTTCCGGGCCGTGGGCGTCGCCGCCGCGCATGTTCTCCAGGCGATCCTCGATGAACCGCACCGGACGGCCGAGCCGGCGAGCGAGATGCGCCACCAGCACAGTTTGCTTGATGCCACGCTTGACGCCGTAGCTGCCACCGACATCGACATCCTGATGGACGCGGACGTTGTTGGCGGGAATCCGCAACGCCCTGGCGATCTGGTCAGGGTATTTCGGCATCTGGATCGAGGCCCAGACATCGAGCATGTCGCGCCACGGATCCCACGACGCCGCGACGCCGAAGGTCTCGATCGGCACGGTGGAGTTACGGCCCCAGGTGACGCGGAACGAGAGGTGGCGCGGGCTTTCGGCAAAGTGCTTGTCGACTTCGCCCCAGACGAAGGTGCGGTCGAGCAGCACGTTGGAGCCGTGCTTCTGGTGAACCGGCGCGCTTTCGGGCTTCAGCGCCTCTTCGGGTTTGATGACGAAGGGCAACGGCTCGTAGACAACACGGAGTTTTTCGGTGGCGTCTTCGGCCAGCGCGCGGGTGTCCGCAACAACGGCAGCAACCCATTCGCCGGCGTAGCGGGTGAAGCCCACAGCGAGCGGATGACGCTGCACCATCGGGGTATCCAGGCCGTTCATCAGCGGATCGGTCGCCGCGGCGAGTTCGTCGCCGGTCAGCACATAGTGCACGCCCGGCATCGCCAGCGCAGCGGAGGCATCGATCGAGACGATGCGCGCGGCCGGATGCTGCGACGGCAGGATCGCCACATGCAGCATGCCTTCGAGTTGAACGTCGGCGACGAAACGGCCCTGCCCCGCGACGAAGCGACGGTCCTCGCGGACACGGCGGTTGGTAGAGACGAAACGGAAGGTGGAGGGATCGGCGCTCATTTCACGGACTCCGTGGGCGCGTCGGCTTCGGCGGCCTCGAGAATGCCTTCAACCGGCGCATCGTGCTCGGCACCGGGATGACCGTGCCGGACGTGATGCGGATGCGGCATATTGGATTTCTGCAGGCGATCGGCGGCGAACTGTACGGCTTCGACGATCTGGCCGTAGCCGGTGCAGCGACAGATGTTGCCCGAAATCGCCTCGACGATGTCTTCGCGGCTCGGCGTGTGCGTCTGCTGCAGCAGCGCATGCGCGGACAGGATCATGCCGGGGGTGCAGTAGCCGCACTGCAGGCCGTGGGTTTCGCAGAACGCGTCCTGGATGACGCTGAGTTCGCCCGGCGCCGGCGCCAGACCCTCGATGGTGGTGATCTCATAGCCGTCGGCCTGCGCCGCAAACATCAGGCAGGAGCGCACCGGTTCGCCATCGAGCAGAACCGTGCAGGCGCCGCAGACGCCGTGCTCGCAGCCGGCATGGGCGCCGTTGAGCAGAAAATTTTCGCGCAGCGCATCGAGCAGCGTCTTGCGCGGCTCGACATCAGCAATTCGGCTTGCGCCATTGATGCGAAGTTCGACTTTCATCACGCGGCTCCCTTCAGCGCGCGCGCGCTCGCGTTGGTTCGTGCCTGCTCGATCGCCCGCTTGCTCAGCGTGATGGCGACTCGGCGGCGATAGGTGGCGCTGGCGTGCAGATCGGTCGAGGCTTCCATGTCGCCGGAGACCGCGTTGACAGCTTCCGCCACTGCGGCTGCGTCCAGTTTGGTGCCGATCAGCGACGACACATCGAGCCGCAACGCACGATCACCGACGCCGCCGACGCCGAGTGCGATTTCGAGGCAGCGCCCGTCATCGTCGAGCGCGACCTGCGCTACCGCGGCGGCGAACGCGAAATCCGATTTGCGTGCACTGATCTCGAAGAAGCCGACGCCGATGCGCTTGTGTGCCCAGACCGGAAACTTGACGGCGCTGACGCATTCGCCGGGATTCATCGTGGTCAGCATCGGGCCGATAAAGAAGTCATCGGCGGGCATCGAACTCGGACCGTCCACGGTCGCCAGCATGATTTCAGCACCGAGCGTCACGGCCACCAGCGGAATTTCAGCAGAAGGATCGGCATTGGCGATCGAGCCGCCAATGGTGCCGCGGTTGCGCGTGGGCGGATGGCCGACCCATGGCAGCACCCGCGCCAGCATCGGCACCTGGGCGCGGATCAAGGGATTCTGCTCGGCAACGGCCTGGCGCGTGGTGGCGCCAACGACCAGCGCGCCAGCTTCCGGGCTAATGCCGGCAAGCTCGGGCAGGCGCATGATATCGACCAGCCTGGCCGGTCGGGCCAGACGCATCGCCAGCATCGGCACCAGCGTCTGGCCGCCGGCGATGGCGCGGGCATCTTCATCACCGGCCAGCAATTCGCAGGCCTCGGCGAGCGAATGCGGTCTGATATATTCGAATGGCGCTGGCTTCATGGTCGGCCCTTAGCTGAGCAGCACGCTAGCCGCCGCAGGCGACAGGATGGAGATGACCTGGCTCTTCAGCAGCGGACCGTCGGTCTCGCTCGCGGCCTTGACGGTCGCCCATTCCGGATCGGCTCCGAAAGCGGCCCAGGCTTTCTTGCGGGCGTCCTCGTCGGCGAAGCGGGTCATGTAAGTGAGGCGGCCGTCTTCTGCTGGTGCGGTGAAGGCGCCAAGCAACTCGATGCCGTGACGCGGGAAGAACCTGGTGACGACCACGTCCAGAAAACGGCGACGCATCGCGTCGGCTTTGCCCTCGGCTGCTTCGTAAACACGAATTTCGTAGATCAACGCGCGCTCCCTTTGATGCGACGGCTTCTCGAGCTGTCCCGCTATCTTGGCCGGACGATAAGAGCCTCCCCGAGAAATTGTCAAACACAAACTGAGGCAATCATACCTAATATGTGTAATTGAATTGGTTCAATTTCCGCAATGCAGCAACCTTAATTGATTGAAAATCGCCGGGAAATCGCTATTTTCCGGTATCATAGTATTAACGTGGAACTTTTACACCAAGCTCTGATGACTTGGCTGCGACATCGTGTATCAAATGTTGCATCAATTTAAAAATTGTACTATTTTGCGATGACAATGATCGGCCAAACTGAAATGGCCCTGCAGGTGGGACGAGATGACCGATTGGGTGCCAACCCTCGCGCCGATTTTGGGACCGCGTTACCTCGCTTTCGTTCATGCGCTGGACGCCGATATCGCATCGGGCCGCGTCAAGCCGGGCATGCGGCTATTGCCCCAGCGCGACATGGCGCAGCGGCTCGGTCTCAGTGTCGGGACCGTATCGAAGGCCTATGCGGAGGCCGAACAGCGCGGCCTGATTTCCGGTGAGGTCGGGCGCGGCACCTTCGTGCAGCGCCGCCGGCCGGAGCAACGCCACGCGCTCGGCACCTCCGACGCCACCATCAACCTCGCGCTCAACGTGCCGCCCTATACCGGCGAAGACGAGGTGATCTCCTCGACGCTCAGCGAGATCGTCGCCGCCGGCGAAATGGGGAGCCTGCTCGGCTATCTGCCGCATCAGGGCCTGCGCCAGCATCGCGAGGCGATCGTCAGTTGGCTGGCGTCACTGGGGGTCACCGCCGACGCCGAACAGATCTTCATCACCCATGGCGGCCAGCATGCGCTGTCGATCGCGCTCGGCATGATCGCGCCCCCCGGCGACATCGTGCTGACCGAAAGCTTCACCTATTCCGGCATGCTGGCGCTGTCGGTGCAGAACAACTATCGCCTGCACGGCGTCGCCACCGATGCCGAGGGCCTGGTGCCGGAGAGTCTCGACCGCGCCTTCACCGAAACCGGCGCGCGCGTGGTCTATTGCATGCCGACCTTGCAGACGCCGACCGGCGCCATCATGTCGCCGGAGCGGCGGCAGGCCATCGCCGAGATCGTCCGCAAGCACGATGCTTACCTCGTCGAGGACGACGCCTACGCCTATCTGCTGTCGCCGCCGCTGCCGCCGGTCTCCGCGCTGATCCCCGAGCGCAGTTTCTATGTACTGAGCTTTGCCAAATGCCTGGCGCCCGGGCTGCGGATCGCGGCGATGATCGCGCCGGATTCGTTCCGCGATCGTTCGATCAACGCGGTACGCGCCACCGGCTGGATGGCGGTACCGCTGATGGCCGAAGTGGTGGCGCGGCTGATCTATAATGGCGGCCTCGCCCGTCAGGCGCGGCTGAAGCGCGAGAAGGCGGCGCTGCGCGATGCCATCGTGCGGCGCGTGTTGAAGGAATGGCTACCGCCTTCCACCACCGCGCCTGGCTTCCATATCTGGCTGCCGCTGCCGGCCGGCCGCACGCTCAACGCCCTGGTGACACAGGCGGCGCAAGCTGGCATCACGCTGGCGCCGCCCGGCGCCTTGCAGCGCATGCAGACCGAACAGCTCGGCATCCGGCTCTGTCTGGGCGCGCCGGCGACCGAAGAAGACCTGGAGCGCGCGCTGATCGAAATCCGGCGCATCCTGGAAATGGCGGAAGCGATCTCGTTCGTCTAAGCCAGCACGATTTACCGCCAACCAAGAACACGATCGAAAAAGGGAAGAAACCATGTCGCGTATTCGCACCGCCCTGCTGGTGGCTGCCTGCCTCGGCCTGACCTCCGCCGCCCAGGCCGCGGACTGGCCGACGCGGCCGGTGACCATGATCAATCCGTTCGCGCCGGGCGGCCCCAACGACGTAGTGGCAAGGCTGATGGCGCAGCGGATGGGGGAAATTCTCGGCCAGCCCGTCATCATCGAGAATGTCGGCGGCGCCGGCGGCATGAATGGCGCCAGCCGCGTCGCCAAGGCCGAGCCCGATGGCTACACCTTCCTGCAAGGCACGGTGGGCACCCAGGCGCAGAACCAGACCCTGTACAAGAAGCCCGCCTATAACGCCGCGACCGACTTTGCGCCGGTGGCGCTGGTGATCGAGGCGCCGCTGGTGCTGGTGGCCCGCAAGGACCTGCCGGTCAAGGACATGAAGGAATTCGTCGCCTACGCCAAGGCCAACAAGGACAAGATGCAGTTCGCCTCGGCCGGGACCGGCTCGGCGATCCATCTCGGCTGCGCGCTGATGAACCTGGTGACGGGGATCGACATCATGCACGTGCCCTACAAGGGCGCCAACCCGGCGATGCAGGACCTGATGAGCGGCCGCGTCGATTACCTCTGCGACATCATCACCACCGCCAAGGCGCAGATCGATGGCGACACCGTGAAACCGATCGCGATCCTCTCCAAGCAGCGGTCGCCGGCGCTGCCGAACGTGCCGACCGCGATCGAGCAGGGTTTTGACGTCGATGCCTATACCTGGAACGCGTTCTTCCTGCCGAAGGGTACGCCCGAACCCATCGTGAAGAAGCTGCACGATGCCACCGTCGAAGCCATGAAGACGCCCGCCGTGCGCGAAAAACTCGAAGCCGCAGGCCTCAAGATCGCGCCGGACGATCAGACCTCACCAGAATATCTTGGCACGTTCGTGCAAAGCGAGATCGTCAAATGGGCCGCGCCGATCAAGGCCAGCGGCGTCAGCATCGACTAAGACGCCCAAACGACAACGGCGCGGCATTCCGGGGAATGCCGCGCCGCTCTCAATTAAATACGCTGCGGCCGCCTGACGGCAACCGCTGGGTCAGATCAAACCGCGTCCTTGGCGGCCTTGACCGGACGGGCGCGGACGATCTTGCGGGCCGGCTTGGCCTTGAACACCATCGGCTCGCCGTTGAAGGGGTTGGTGCCCTTGCGCGCCTTGGTGGCGGGCTTCTTGATGACGACGAACTTGGCGAAACCGGGAACCAGGAACACGCCGTTCTTCTTCAGTTCCTTGTAACCGACGGTGGCCAGGGTCTCGAGAACGCCCTTGATGTCCTTCTTCGAGAGCTCGGTGTGCGACTCATTGATCTTCTCGATGAGCTGCGATTTCGTCATTTGGTCGGCCATGTTGCACCCTTGGTTTGCAGTGATTCGGTGAAACAGACACTATGAGGAAATGCGGGAAAAAACCCGTACTCAATGCGATCTGCACAGATTTTGCCGGAAAAAATGGCGTTTTTGGCGCACCGGGCCGCGATTCGGCTTCTACAGCAGGGTTTCGCACACCCGGCAAGCCCAAAATACTTCAAATAAGGGGTCTACAGATTCGGGCCTTAGCGGAAGCGCGACGCCGCCCCCGCTCCACACATATCGAGCTACCAGAGCGTCTGCCGTGCCCGCTCCGGCCAGATCCGATCGTATTCCGGTCCGCCGACCCGGCTGTCGCTCATCTCGGCCAGGATTTGCCCAGGTGTCGGCAGCGTCGCGGGATCGATGCGCTTCTCCGGATTCCAGAGATCGGACCGCACGATGGCGCGGGCACACTGAAAATAGATCTCGCCGACTGTCATGACGATCACAGAGCGCGGTGGCTTGCCATCCATCTCGAACGACGCCAGCAAGTCTGGATTGACCGACAGGTGCGCCATCCCGTTGATGCGCAACGTGGTGCCGGCGCCCGGAATCATGAACAGCAGCGCGGTCCGCGGATCTCGCACGATATTGCGCAGCGAGTCGACGCGGTTGTTGCCGCGGCGGTCCGGCATCATCAGAGTCCTGTCATCGTGAATGCGGACGAAGCCCGGCACGTCGCCGCGCGGCGAGCAATCAAGGCCTTCAGGCCCGCTTGTGGCCAGCGCCACGAAAGGCGACACCTCGATCAACCGACGATATTGCGGCGTGATCCAATCCGCGACCTTCGCGGTCGAGGACTCGTTCGGCAGGCCATACAGCGCTTCGAGCTGATCCACTGTCGCGATGACTGACATTGCTACTCTCCTGTTCGCCACGCGCCAACCCGCGCGATCTCTATGGGCCCCTGATGACCCGGATCAGTTCGTCCGCGTGTTCATCCGCGGAGCCGATGTTGCTGATCGTGACATCGGCTGCAGCACCAGCGACGTTGCGGCGCAACCGCTCGCCGATCGGGCCGTCGCTGGCACGGCCGCGCGCGGCAAGTCGTGCCGCAAGAACATCGGGCGGTGCAGTGATCGAGACCACGACGACGTCGGCATAGGCCGCGCGCAGGGCGGCAATCACGGTACGCGAGATGTTGGCGACGACTCTGCGGCCAGCACGAATCTCGTCGTCGATTCCGCGCAGCAGGGCGTAGCGCAGACCATGCGCTTCCCAGTCGACAGCAAACTGGCCGCGCACGAGCGCGAGCGCAAAGGCCTCGGGCGTGACCTGCTCATTGTTCTCGAAAGCCGATGCTTCGCGCGTCACCACGCGGCGCGCGAACACGACATTGTCGTCACCGGCACAAGCCGCTTGCGCCAGTCCGATCAGCGTATCCTTGCCGGCGCCGCTGGGGCCGACAATCAGCACCAGCCGCCCCGGCCCGATCCTGGCTGTACGCAACCCGGATGTCGCCGCCGTGTCGGTCATGCCACGCGTTGCCCTTCGCGCCAGACGCTGCGCACCACCGGGAGATCGCGCGCAACATGGACGCGGATAACGTCGGCGCGCTTGCCCACCGCGATCTCGCCGCGATCCGGCAGACCAACCGCTTCCGCCGGCCGCTTGGTGACGGTGCGCACCGCAGTGGCGAGGTCAATGGTGGGTACCCGACCCGGCAATTGCAGCGCCGCCATCAAGAGACTCGACGGGATGTAGTCCGACGACAGGATATCCAGCAGCCCCTCGCGGGCGAGATCGACCGCGGCGATGTTGCCGGAATGCGAGCCGTTGCGCACCACATTCGGTGCCCCCATCAGGATGCCGATGCCAGCCTCGTGCAGACCACGCGCGGCTTCCATGGTGGTCGGAAATTCCGCGACCGAGATGCGATCGCGGATCGCGTCGGTGACGTTTTCGTCTGTGGTGTCGTCATGGCTGGCGAGCGGAATGTTGTGCTGCTGCGCCAACGCTACGATGTCGCGCAGGTTGTTGGCGGCATAAGCCTTCTGATACGCAAAACGCTGCGCGAACAATTCGTCGAGCTGGGCGTCGGTCTTGCCGGCACCCTTGCCGCGATAGTAATCGCGCAGCTTGCCCTCGTCGCGAAACTGACGCTGGCCCGGCGTGTGGTCCATCAGCGACATCAGCCGCACATCGGGCCGGCCGACCATTTCCTTGGCCTCCTCGACTACGCTCGGCATCGGAATCTCGCAGCGCAGATGCAGGAAGTGATCGGCGCGCAGCAGCTCGGCATCGCGCGCCGACGCAATCGCGTCCGCCAGCAGGCCGGCATGGCCGTCGGCCTCCTCGGCGCCCTTCTCGCGCCACACCCGCAGCGAATCCAGCACGGTGGTGATGCCCGATGTCGCAAGTTGCGCGTCATAGGAGACGACCGCGGCGATCGGATCCCAGAACACTTTTGGCCGCGGCACGAAATGCGCTTCGAGATGATCGGTGTGCAGCTCGATCAGGCCGGGCATGATGAGATCGCCGCGGGCGTCGTCGCTGCCGGCAGGCGCATCGCCCTCACCGAATTCGGCGATCCGGCCATTGGCGAAGGCGATCCAGCCCCGCTCGATGACGCGATCCGCCAGAACGATTTTGGCGTTGCCGATGACGGTTTCGGTTTGTCTCTGCTTCATCTCATTGTCTTCTTTCTCAAGCGGCCGCGGCGAACGATGTCACATCGACCAGCCGGTCGGCAATCAGGTGGCGTACCTCGTCGTCATGAACGATGGCGACCATGGCGACACCGGCGCGTTTCTTCTCCGCAACCAGTTCGACGACGACGGCACGGTTGACGGCGTCCAGCGACGCGGTCGGCTCATCCAGCAGCAGGATCGGCAGGCTGGAGATGAAGCCGCGGGCAATGTTAACGCGCTGCTGCTCGCCGCCGGAGAAGGTCGAGGGCGGCAGCTTCCACAGCCGTTCGGGAATATTGAGGCGCCGCAGCAGCGCGCCGGCGCGCTCGCGCGCCTCGTCCCGTGCCACGCCAGTGGCCAGCAGCGGTTCGGCCACCACATCGAGCGCCGCGACGCGCGGCACCGCGCGCAGGAACTGGCTGACATAGCCGATGGTGTTGCGGCGGACGCTGAGGATCTGTCGCGGCTCGGCGGTGGCGAGATCAATGGTTGCGCCCTGATGCTGCACACCGATCACGCCGCCATCGCAGCGATAATTGCCGAAAATCATCTTCAGGATCGAGGATTTGCCGGCGCCGGAGGGGCCGGACAGCACGACGCATTCGCCGGGCGCGACGTGAAACGAGACACCGCGTACCACCGGCAAACGGATGCCATCCTGGAGATGCATCACAAAGGTCTTTTCCGCGTTGCGGATATCGATCATTGGAATCATGTTGCCCTCACGCCGGCAGGATCGAGGAAACGAGCAGTTGCGTATAGGGCTCGCGGGGATCGTCGAGTACCTGATCGGTGAGGCCGGTCTCGATGACGCGGCCGCCCTGCATCACCATCACCCGGTGCGACAGCAGCCGCGCCACGGCGAGATCATGGGTGACCACGATAGCGGCGAGGCCGAGTTCGCTGACCAGCGTGCGCATCATATCCAGAAGGCGCGCCTGCACGGAGACATCGAGGCCGCCGGTCGGCTCGTCCATGAACACCAGCCGCGGTTCAGTAACGAGGTTGCGCGCGATCTGCAGCCGCTGCCGCATGCCGCCGGAATAGGTTTTGGGCGCATCGTCAATGCGATCGACGGATATCTCGACGCGCTCCAGCCAGGAGGCCGCGGTCTGCCGGATCTTGCCGTAATGGTTGTGACCGACCGCCATCAGCCGCTCGCCTACATTGGCGCCGGCCGACACCGCCATGCGCAAACCCATCGCCGGATCCTGGTGCACAAAGCCCCAGTCGGTGCGAAACAGGAAGCGCCGCTCGGCCTCGCCCAGCGCTGCAAGATCGCGCATCACGCCATCGCGCATGCGATAAGAGACCGAGCCGGCATTCGGCGCCATTTGCGCCGACAGCAATTGCAGCAGCGTCGATTTGCCGGAGCCGGATTCACCGACGATGGCCAGCACTTCGCCGGGATACAGCGCGAAGGAGACCTCGCGGCAGGCCTGCAGCCGGCCGAAGGATTTGCTTAGGTTTTCCGCAAGCAGCAGCGGCTGATCGTCGTCGCGCGGGGATTTGGTGACCTCAAGCATGCTTGCTCTCCGCATAGGGGGCCGCGCTCTCGCTGCCGCGATGGCCCTGCGACTGCCTCGTCTCGCAATAGTCGGTGTCGGAGCAGACGAACATCCGGCTGCCCTTGTTGTCGGTGACGATCTCGTCGAGGTAGGATTCGCCGGAGCCGCACAGCGCGCAGCAGGCATCGTGCTTGTAGCGTGTGAACGGGTGATCCTCGAAATCCAGCGACACCACCGATGTGTAAGGCGGGATCGCGTAAATGCGCTTCTCGCGGCCGGCGCCGAACAGCTGCAGCGCTGGGCAATTATCCATCTTCGGATTGTCGAATTTCGGCGTCGGCGACGGGTCCATCACATAGCGCGCATTGACCTTGACCGGATAGGCGTAGGCCGTCGCGATGTGGCCGAAGCGGGCGATGTCCTCATAGAGCTTGACGTGCATCAACCCGTATTCGCCGAGCGCATGCATGCGGCGCGTCTCGGTCTCTCGCGGCTCGAGGTAGCGCAAGGGCTCGGGGATCGGCACCTGATAGACCAGCACCTGCTGCGCATGCAGCGATGCTTCCGGAATCCGGTGCCGGGTCTGGATCACCGTGGCGTTGGCCGTGCTGGTGGTGGTCGCGACGCCCGCGGTCTTTTCAAAGAATTTGCGGATCGAGATCGCGTTGGTGGTGTCGTCAGAGCCCTGGTCGATCACCTTCAGCACATCGTTCGTGCCGAGGATCGCTGCGGTGAGCTGGACGCCGCCGGTGCCCCAGCCATAGGGCATCGGCATTTCCCGGCTGGCGAACGGCACCTGATAGCCGGGAATCGCAATCGCCTTCAGGATGGCGCGGCGGATCATCCGCTTGGTCTGTTCGTCCAGATAAGCGAAATTATACGTTGGCGCGTTCATTCCGCGGCCTCCTGCATTTCGGATGGTGTTTCCATCGCCTCGTGAAACTCCTTGCGGAGTTTTCGCAGCAGACCGAGTTCGGACTGGAAGTCGACGTAATGCGGCAGCTTGAGATGCTCGACGAACCCCGTCGCCTGCACATTGTCGGAATGCGACATCACGAATTCCTCATCCTGCGCCGGCGCTTGCACGTCCTCGCCGAGTTCGCGGGCGCGCAACGCGCGGTCCACCAGCGCCATCGACATCGCCTTGCGCTCGCTCTGCCCGAAGGCAAGACCGTAGCCGCGGGTGAAGCACGGCGCCTCGGTGTCGGTGCCCTTGAACTGGTTGACCATCTGGCATTCGGTCAGCGTGATCGCGCCGAGCGGCACCGCGAAGCCGACATCCTCCGCCATGAACTCGACTTCCACCTCGCCGAGACGAATTTCGCCAGCGAAGGGATGGTTGCGGCCATAGCCGCGCTGCGAGGAATACCCGAGCGACAGCAGAAAGCCTTCGTCGGCGCGCGCGAGATTTTGTAGACGCAGGTCGCGATCCGCCGGGAAGCTCAGCGCATCCCGCGTGAGATCGCCGACCGACTGATCCGCATCTTCCGCCGGCGAGGATTCGATCAGGCCATCGCGGCCCAGGATATCGGTGACGCGCGGCATCACCGCCGGCTGCGCCTCGGCCATCGCCGGCTGCTCCGGCATGGACTCGCCTGATAGCACGGGATCGAGCAGACGATGGGTATAGTCGAAGGTCGAGCCGAGGATCTGGCCGCCCGGCATGTCCTTGAACGTCGAGGAGATCCGGCGTCGCACCTGCATCTGCGAGGTCTCGACCGGCTCGCTGACGCCGAACCGCGGCAGCGTGGCGCGAAACGCACGCAGCAGAAAGATTGCCTCGATCATGTCGCCGCGCGCCTGCTTGATCGCCAGCGCAGCCAGTTCGCGGTCATACAGCGAACCTTCGGTCATGACGCGATCGACACCGAGGCTGAGCTGCCCGGAAATCTGCGCCAGCGACACTTCCGGCACGTTGCGGTCGCCGCGGCGCTCATGCGCCAGCAGCCGGTGCGCGTTTTCGATGGCGCGTTCGCCACCCTTGACGGCGACATACATGGTCAGCCTTCCTTTGCGACAAAGCGCGTGGTGCGCGGGATCGCGACGATGGCGTCATCGGCGACGAGAACGAGATCGATGCCGCGGGGAAACAGCGCATGGTTGATCGCCAGACGCTCAAGCAATTCCGGCGCAATCTGGGTCCGCAGCACCGCCGTGCCGTCGATGCCGGGGCCGCGCAATTCGATCGCGGGGCCCTGCGTCAGACTCGAAACCTGGACGATCAGCGTCGTCGAACGATCAGGATAGTCGTTGCTGCCGATGGCAAAGCGCTGCAGCGCCGGAAGCTGGTCGATGTCGCCGATCAGCGCGAAGCTGCAAACTGAGGAGTCGGCGATGACGGGCGCGCTGGTGTGAAACTTGATCCATTTGGCGACATCGGAGGTCGCCGACATTTTTGCGTCGAGCCAGACCGGGGTGTCCTGATCGAACAGGGTCAGCGCGATAGCCGCGGAGCCGCGCATCAGCGACGCCGGCACACCAGAGGCGGCCTCGATGCGCTGCACGCTGCCGGGCCGCGCCATCGCGTCCATCACCGAGCGGAAGGTCGATTGCGCCGACAATACCTTGTCGGCAAATCCCGCCGGCATTTCTGCAATCGTCGCCATGGTCAGCCCTCCCCGCGCACGAGCGTGTAGAAATCGACTTTGGTCGCCGCGGCTTCCGCCGCCTTGCGCTGCTGGTCGGCGGCAATGCGCGTGCGCAGCGGCGTCAGCACCTGCGCCTCCACCGCGGTGGCAAATTCGTTGGTCTGGATCAGCGCATCGCATAGCGCGATCAATTTTGCCTTTTCGCGGTCGCGGCCGAGCGTGTAACCGAAGCCGACCTCCCCGCTAACCAGCCGCACCGCGGCGCGCGATACCGTGGCCTCGCCGAGATTGAACGGCGCGCCGTCGCCGCCGATCCGGCCACGCAGCATGACGAGGCCGTTCTCCGGCTCGCGCAGCTGTTCGTGGACGGGCACCGGGATGGCATCGAGATGGCCGGCGATCTCCGCCGTCGCGGCGTGGCTGAGTACCGCCATCGCGGCCTGCCGCCGGGTCTGCTGGTCGTTCGGGCTGGATGTGGTCATGGGCACCATGGTCCGGATCAAGTTGTCTATATTGTTAGACAACTTGATAGACCTGTGCAATGACCGTTTCGTGACAGACCAATGATTTTTCGCTATCCCATCGCAGACAATCTGTGAGACGGCTTTAATCGTGACCATTCAGGACAAACCTACTGGCGTGGCGCTGTGGCGGCAGGTCGCCGACGGCATCGAGCGCGGCATCGCCGATGGCCGCTTTCCCGCCGGCGAAAAGCTGCCGGGCGAGACCGATATCGCCGAGACCTATCGCGTCAACCGCCACACCGTGCGCCGCGCACTGGCAACGCTGGCGGAGCGCGGGCTGGTCCGCGCCGAGCGCGGCAGCGGCACCTATGTGGAAGCGCCCAAGCTGAAGTACCCGCTGCGCTCGCGCACGCGATTCTCGGAGATCGTCGGCGCCGGCGGCCGCGAGCCCGATGGCCGGCTGATTGAAGCATTCACCGAACCCGCGACGCGCGATCTCGCCAAACAGCTCGAACTGAAGACCGGCGCGCCTTTGGTAAGGATCGAAGCGCTGCGGTTCGCCGACAGGACGCCGATCTGCATCGGGACCACATGGTTTTCCGCGGACCGCTTTCCCGATGCCGCAGAAGTCTACGCGCGCCTGAATTCCACGACAAAGCTATTGGCGCATTACGGCATCCGCGATTACCGCCGGCTTTCCACCCGCATCACCGCGGCCATCGTCGATGCCGCCGACGCTGCGCGGCTCGACCTCGCGCTGGGCCGCCCGATCCTGATCGTCGATAGCACCGACATCGATGTGGACGGTACGCGGCTGAAGGTGTCGCGCTCCCGCTTTGTCGCCGAGCGCGTAGAGTTCGTGGTCGAGAACGGCGGCTAGCTTCCGGCCTCGCCGCCGTGATTGCGAGGAGCGAAGCGACGCGGCAATCCAGAAGGCCGCACGCGCGTAAAGAGCTGGATTGCTTCGTCGCAAGGGCTCCTCGCAATGACGGGGTGAGGCCGGTGGCCCTCCCCCGGCGTTCACACCACCGCCCGCCGCCCGATAATCGCAAAGCGCAGCCGGCTGGAGATAAAATCGATCGCCGCGACGGCGACGAGGATCATCAGGATCAGGAACGACACCTTCTGCCATTCCAGCACGCGGATCTGCTCGGCGAGCTGCAAGCCGATGCCGCCGGCACCGACGATGCCGATGATGGTGGCCGAGCGGGTGTTGGATTCGATGAAATACAGCACCTGGCCGGCGATCACCGGCAGCACTTGCGGCAGCAGGCCGAAGCGGATTTCATGCAGCGCGCTGCCACCGGAGGCGCGGATGCCCTCGACCTGCTTCTTGTCGGCGGCCTCGATCGCCTCGGAGAATAGTTTTCCGAACGCGCCGAAGTCCGACACCGCAATCGCCAGCACGCCGGCGAACGGGCCGAGCCCCACCACATTGATCCAGACCAGCGCCCAGATCAGCGTATCGACGCCGCGGATGGAATCCAGAAATCGCCGCACCGGGAAGCGAAAGAAGTTCGACGGCACGATATTGCGCGCCGCGAGCAGGCTGACCGGCAGCGCGAAGACGGCGGCGAGCGTGGTGCCCAGCAGCGCGATCGACAGCGTCTCGCCCATTGCGGCGAGATAGGCCGGGAGAGATGAGCCGGGATCCGGCGGAATCATCATCATCACGATCCAGCCGAGCTGGCGCAGCCCCGACAGCATCCGCGCCGGGGAGAATTCCAGCTCGTTGAGGCCGAAGATGAACAGCGCCAGCGCCGCGACGAAGATCGCTGGCACGGCGGCGCGCGCCGCCACCGGCCGATTGAACACTGCGGGATAGCGCGCGCGCAGGTCCTCGGTGTTGGTGCCCGGCAGCTTGCTCATGTGCTGCTTGCTCATGACCGGGCTTCCTTGCCGAACAGCCGGCCGCGCATCCAGCCGGTGCCGATGTCGATGATGAACACGGTGGCAATGATCATCACCAGGATGGCGCTGACGTCGGAATAATAGAATTTGCGGACAGCGACGACCAGTTCCTGGCCGATGCCGCCGGCGCCGACAAAGCCCATCACCGAGGCGCCGCGCACATTGATCTCGAAACGCAGCAGCGTGTAGCTGGCAAAGCCGGCCGCGACCTGCGGCAGCACCGCGAAGCGCATGCAGGCCATCCAGCCGGCGCCGGTGGCGCGGACGCCTTCCACCGGCTTCATGTCGATGTTCTCGACGATCTCGCCATATTGCTTGCCAAGCGCGCCGATGCAGTGAATCGCGATTGCCAGCACGCCGGCCATCGGGCCGAGCCCGAAGGCGATGACGAAGATCAGCGCGAACACGATGTCCGGAACGGTGCGGCAGAATTCCATGAAACGCTTGACCGCAAAGCGCAGCGCGGCCGATGGCCCGGTGTTTTCAGCGGCGAGAAAGTTCAGCCCGAAGGCGATGACGGCGCCAACCAACGTGCCGACATAGCTGATCAACACGGTTTCGCCGAGCAGCGACAGCCACTTTTTCCAGCCCCAGAACCATTCGCCGATATCGTTCCAGACCCGGACGCCGCCATCCAGCGTGAAGATGCGGTCGAAATAGCTGGCGAAATTGCCGATCTTGCCGACGAAGGTCACGACGTTGACCTCGGCGCCCATCGCCGCCATCAGCAATGCCGCGAAACACACCGCCGTCACCAGCGTGGTGCGCAGCCGCTTGCGCGCCACCGCCTTGCGGTAGGCATCGTTCAGCGCCGCGAGCTGCTGGCTCGGCAGGATGGAAACGGCGGCGGGCATGGCGAACAACACCTTCGGGGTCAGACAAAGAAAAAGAGCCGGGCCACGTAGACCCGGCTCCTTGGAGTAGTGCAGCGATCAGGACGCCTTCTTCTTGCGGAGCGCGTCGACGAACTTGATCAGGTCGATGGTCGCATCCCAGTCCTTGGTGGTCGCGGCGTGGAAACCCTTCTTCTGGCCGTCCGAGAGCTTGTCGAACGCGGCCTTGTCCTTGGTTGGCGCGTCGGTGAAGGCCTTGACGATGGCGGCCTTCAGGTCCTGCGGCAGGTCCGAGCTGTAGGCATAAGGGCCGTTGATGATCGGTGCCGACTTGTGGATGATGCGGAAGTCTTCCTTCTTCAAGGCCGCGCCATCGGCACCCTTCAGCATGCCCTTCGTCAGCATCTGGGCCAGCGTCGAGTCGTTGTCGTTGGTCCACTGGTTGGCGGCGACATCGACGGTGCCCTGCGACAGCGCCAGCAGCGCATTCTCATGGCTGCCGGCGAAGACAACCTTGCTGAAGTACGTATCGGCGTCGGAGATGCCCATCTTGTCGAGTTCGAAGCGCGGCACGTTGTTGCCCGAAGTCGAATTCGGATCGACCAGGCCGAGGTTCTTGCCCTTCAGGTTATCGATCGACTTGTAGGCGCTGTTCGCCTTGACGAAGAACACCGAATAATAGCCGGTCGAGCCATCGATGTTGATGTCGTTGGCGAAGGCGTCGGTCGCAACGCCGGTGAGGCGGGCGCGCGCGAACGAGGCCGAGCCATAGCTGGCGATCTGGATGTTGCCGGAACGCTGGCCTTCGATCACCGCGGCGTAGTCGTTGGCGATGCGCAGGTTGACCTTCACGCCCAATTCCTTGGACAGATAGGCGACGAAAGGCGCCCAGCGCTCGGTGACGCCCGAAGCGTTCTCGGCCGGTACCACCGCGAAGGTTAGTTCCGGATATTTGGTCTTGTAGTCCTGCGCCGAAGCGGCGGAGACGGTGAAAGCCAGCGCCGCGGCGCTGAGCAGAATGGTGCGGCGATTGATCATGACATCCTCGATGTTAGTTTGTGTTGAATGACGCTTGCGAAATACAAGACGCATGTGTCGTTGACGCGACGTCAGGCCACGGCGGCTGTGCCAAACTCCGGGATGCGAACGCCAGCCGGCACGTGACCGGGCATCGTTCCCATCACCTCGTCAGCCTCGAGATCGTACAATTCGCGGGCGATGTGCTCGGTGAGCGCGGCGGGTGCGCCGTCGAACACAACCCGGCCGGCGGACATGCCGACCAGCCGGTCGCAATAGGTGCGCGCCAGATCGAGCGAATGCAGGTTGCAGAGCACGGTGATGCCGAAATGCCTGTTGATGCGCAGCAGCGCGTCCATCACAATGCGGGTATTGCGCGGATCCAGCGAGGCGATCGGCTCGTCGGCCAGAATGATATCGGGCTGCTGCACCAGCGCCCGCGCAATGGCGACGCGCTGCTGCTGGCCGCCGGAGAGCTGGTCGGCGCGCTGCGCCGCCATCGAGGCCATGTCGAATTGCTCCAGCGCCGACATCGCCAGCGCCCGGTCTTCCTCGGGCCACATCTGCGTCAGCGAACGCCATTGCGGCATCTCGGCGAGGCGACCCATCAACACATTGGTCAGCACGTCGAGCCGGCCAACCAGATTGAACTGCTGGAAGATCATCGCCGAGCGTGCACGCCACTGCCGAAGCTCGCGGCCGCGCAGCGCGGTGACGTCGACGCCATCGAACAGGATGCGACCCGAGGTCGGTTCGGCGAGCCGGTTGATCATGCGCAGCATGGTCGACTTGCCGGCGCCGGAGCGCCCGATGACGCCGACGAAGGCGCCCGGCGCAATCGCGAAGGACGCTTTATCGACGGCCGTCTTGGCGCCGAACCGACACGTCAGACCTTCAACCACCAGCATGAAAAACTCCAATGACCATATGCGATGTCACCGGTAACGCCGGAGCTTGACAGTGATGTGACAGTTGTTCTGCGCCTGCGCGTTGTCCCCGCTTCCCAGCAAAACCGCGCAAGGTCATGCAGATGTCACGACGCCGTCATGAAAGGAATCGAAGAGGAGCCCGCGTGCTGCACCCGACGCAGCCATCATCTTGTGAGTGTCTCATGGCCGGAAAAATGCTGTCCCTCGAACCCTCCGTCGATCCGAGCGCGAAGCTCAAGGACGCCGACCTCGGCGCCTATTGCGAGGTCGGCGCGCGCACGATCCTGCAAGAGGTCACGATGGGCGACTATTCATATGTCGTGAACGACGCCCAGATCACCTATACGACGATCGGGAAATTCTGCTCGATCGCCGCGATGACGCGGATCAATCCCGGCAACCATCCGATGCATCGCGCCACGCAGGCGCATTTCACCTACCGCGCCAGCGCCTATTTCCCCGGCGAGAGCGACGACGCCGAATTCTTCGACTGGCGGCGCGGGCATCACATCAGCATCGGCCATGACGTCTGGATCGGTCATGGCGCCATCGTGCTGCCGGGCCGCAACATCGGCACCGGCGCCGTGGTCGCCGCGGGCGCCATCGTCACCAAGGATGTGCCGGCCTACGCCATCGTCGCCGGCAATCCGGCGCGTATCATCCGCCGGCGATTTCCGGAAGAGGTTGCCGACGCCCTGACTGAACTGGCATGGTGGGACTGGGATCACGAGAAGTTGCGTACAGCGTTGCCGGATTTCCAGAAACTTGCAGTGGAAGAGTTTTTGCACAAGTACCAGTCGGGTGGTGGCGTTTCAGGCGCTCAGAAGCAGATGGAAGTGACATGACGGATATTTTCATCGATGGCGGTCGCACGTTGCTCGGCCGCGACTTCATCGAAACCTCGTTGCAGATTGCAGGCGGTGAGATCACGTCCCTTGGATCCGAAAGCGCGCGGGGTGCGCTCGGTCTCGACGCCAGCGACCTCTTGGTGCTGCCGGGAATCGTCGATCTGCATGGCGATGCCTTCGAGCGGCAGCTGATGCCGCGCCCCGGCGTCGATTTCCCGGTCGATGTCGCGCTCGCCGACAGCGACAGGCAAGCCATCGCCAATGGCATCACCACGGTATTTCACGGCACCACCTGGTCGTGGGAGCCGGGCCTGCGCGGCACCGATAACGCGCGGCAACTGCTGGAAGCCATTGAGACGTTGCGACCGCAGCTCGCCGCCGACACCCGCTTCCATCTGCGGCAGGAGACCTACAACCTCGACGCCGAAGACGAAATCACGCAATGGCTCGCGGATGGCCGGGTCGACCTGCTAGCGTTCAACGACCACATGGACCTGGTGAGCATGGAAAAGCCGCACAAGCGCGCCCGCATGGTCGAGCGCACCGGTCTCTCCGGCGCGGCCTTCGATCAGCTGGTTGAAAGAGTGGTGTCCCGCGCCGACGAGGTGCCGGCGTCGATCGCGCGGCTGGCGCAGGCCGCTCGCGCCGCAAAAGTGCCGACGCTGTCGCATGACGACGAGAGCCCGGCGATGCGCAGCAATTTTCGTGCGCTCGGTGTTTCCATCGCGGAATTTCCGATCAACGAGGAAACCGCGAAGGCCGCCGCCGCGGCTGGCGACTTCATCGTATTCGGCGCGCCGAACGTGGTGCGCGGCGGCAGCCACACCGGCTGGACCAAAGCGTCCGACATGATCGCCAAGGGCCTGTGCTCGATCCTTGCCTCCGACTATTATTATCCCGCGCAGCTGCTCGCCGCATTCCGCCTCGTCGCCGACGGCATTCTGTCGTTGCCGGATGCCTGGGCACTGATCTCGTCGGCGCCGGCCACCGCCGCCGGCCTCAACGATCGCGGCGTACTCGCTGAAGGCCGTCGCGCCGACGTCTTGCTGGTCGATGACAGCGTAGCGATGCGGCCGCGCATTGTGGCCGTGATCGCCAATGGCAGGCTGGTCCATCTCGCCGACGCCGGGCGCCTGCTTCACCCCAGCGTCGCGCCGCGCCGTGCGGTTGCGGCAGCGTAACGCGGTCTTATCGTCCATCCATGTCCACATATCCCCGTTACGCGATCTATTATGTGCCGGATGCCGACAGCGCGCTTGCGCGCTTCGGCGCCGGGTTGCTCGGCTATGATGCCTTCAGCGGCGAAGGTCTGCCGTTTCCCGCTGACGTCATCGCCGGGATACCGGATTGGGCTGACCTGACGAACGACCCGCGCAAATATGGCTTTCACGCCACGCTAAAAGCACCGTTTTCGCTGGCGACGGGCAAAGCCGAAGCCGACCTTGTCGCGGCCTGCGATGCCTTCGCCGCAGCGGCCCGCGCCATCCCCGCCATCGCGCCCGTCGTGCGTGTGATCAGCGGTTTTATCGCCGTAGTACCGGCTGCGCCGTCCGCTGACCTCAGCACCCTGGCGCAAAATTGCGTCGAAGCCTTTGATGGCTTCCGCGCCCCCATGACATCCGGGGACCGGGCGCGACGCAATCCGGCGGCCTTGACCGCACGGCAGATCGAACAGCTCGACCGCTTCGGCTATCCCTACGTGTTGAAGGACTTCCGCTTCCACATGACGCTAACCGGGCGGTTGCCGCTTCCGCGCAGCGCGGCCGTGCTGACGATGCTGCAGGCGCGCTTCGCGACACTCGGTCTGACATCGCTGCACATCGACCGCATCGCGCTGTTCCGTCAGGACGGTCCGACGTCGCGGTTCCAAATCATCCGGCAGATCGCGTTGTCCTGATCCCCGGCGCAACGTGCTATCGCACGTGCAATAATGCACTGCGAAACGACTTCCGCATCGCACACTCAGCTCCGTAAAATAATTCGACGTTTCAATTTGCCGTCCTTGACGTTGCGCCCAAGCGTGCAATGATTTCGAACAACAATCGGAGGAATTTCGTCGCGCTTTTGCGCCTATGCGCAGCGCTCCTCCTAAAAACTGCAGCGAGAAAAACCGGGCAAACTCCGCAGGCTCGAATCTCGCGCGCGACTTGGCAGGAAAACTTGGCAGGAGACGAACTATGAAAACGCGCGCCGCCGTCGCCTTTCAAGCCAAGCAGCCGCTCGAGATCGTCGAGGTCGATCTCGAGGGTCCGAAGCATGGCGAGGTGCTGGTCGAGATCAAGGCCACCGGCATCTGCCACACCGATGCCTATACGCTCGACGGGTTTGACAGCGAGGGCATTTTTCCCTCGATCCTCGGCCATGAAGGCGCCGGCATCGTTCGCGAGGTCGGGCCCGGCGTCAGCTCGGTGAAACCCGGTGATCACGTCATCCCGCTCTACACGCCGGAATGCCGGCAGTGCAAAAGCTGCCTGAGCCAGAAGACCAATCTCTGCACCGCGATCCGCGCCACCCAGGGCAAGGGCGTGATGCCCGACGGCACCTCGCGCTTCAGCCACAAGGGCCAGCCGATCTATCACTACATGGGCTGCTCGACCTTCTCGAATTTCACGGTGCTGCCCGAGATCGCCGTCGCCAGGATCCGCGACGACGCGCCGTTCAACACCAGCTGCTACATCGGCTGCGGCGTCACCACCGGGGTCGGCGCGGTGGTCAACACCGCCAAGGTGACGCCGGGCGCCAATGTCGTGGTGTTCGGGCTCGGCGGCATCGGCCTCAACGTGATCCAGGGCGCCCGCATGGTTGGCGCCGACAAGATCATCGGCGTCGATCTCAACGACGCCAAGGAGGAATGGGGCCGCCGCTTCGGCATGACCCATTTCGTCAACCCGTCCAAGGTCGACGGCGACATCGTGCAGCACCTGGTGGCACTGACCGACGGCGGCGCCGACTACACCTTCGATTGCACCGGCAACACCCACGTGATGCGGCAGGCGCTGGAGGCCTGTCATCGCGGCTGGGGCGTCTCGGTGGTGATCGGGGTCGCGGAATCCGGCAAGGAGATTTCCACCCGGCCGTTCCAACTGGTCACCGGCCGGGTCTGGAAGGGCACCGCGTTCGGCGGCGCCCGCGGCCGCACCGACGTGCCGAAGATCGTCGACTGGTACATGAACGGCAAGATCGAGATCGACCCGATGATTACCCATGTCCTCAAGCTCGAGGAGATCAACAAGGGCTTCGATCTGATGCACGAGGGCAAGTCGATCCGCTCGGTCGTCGTGTTCTGAACCAACCAGAAAATCAAACAGGAGGATTGAGCCATGACAGTCCATATCCACCCCGCGGTTGATAATGGCGTGAAGAAGGGTTCCGGCGCCTTTGCCGGCGGCACGCTGGTCTGCAAATGCAAGGACAGGCCGGTGAAGGTCAGCGTTCGCGGCGACGTCGCCCACAACCACGTCTGCGGCTGCACGCAGTGCTGGAAGCCCGACGGCGCGACCTTTGCGGTGATTGCCGTGGTGCCGCGCGACAATGTCGCGGTGCTGGAGAACGGCGACAAGCTGCAGATCGTCAACGCGTCCGCGACGATCCAGCGCCATGCCTGCAAGGTATGCGGCACCCACATGTACGGCCGCATCGAGAACACGGCGCATCCGTTCTACGGCCTCGACTTCATCCATCCCGAACTGTTCGAGGAAGGCGGCTCGGCGGCGCCGGGCTTTGCGGCGTTCGTGTCGTCGGTGATCGAGGCCGGCGTCGATCCGGCGGAGATGGACGGCATCCGCGCCCGGCTCAGGGAACTCGGGCTCGAACCCTATGATTGCCTGTCGCCGGGATTGATGGACGCCATCGCCGCGCATATGGCGAAGTCACGCGCGAAAGCGGCCTGACACGACAGCCTTGATCGGGCAGTGCTGGCGGTGGCATAACCGCCGCCAGTGCGAATGCGTTGTGATCTGCGCAAACCTGCCGCCGGAGCCACCAAAGCCATGACGATCGAAACCGTTTCGCTCAACCGATCGCATGGGGGCACGCAGGGTGTCTACAAACATGCCAGCCGGGAAACCGGAACTGACATGACTTTTTCGGTCTTTGTTCCGCCACAGGTTCGCCCCACCACTTTTCCCGTGGTCTGGTACCTGTCCGGCCTCACCTGCACTCACGCCAACGTCACCGAGAAAGGCGAGTTCCGCCGCGCCTGCGCCGAACTCGGCCTAATCTTCGTCGCACCCGACACCAGCCCGCGCGGCCCCGGCGTGCCCGGCGATCCCGCCAATGCCTATGATTTCGGACTCGGTGCCGGCTTCTATGTCGATGCGACGCAACCGCCGTTCGCCAAGAACTATAGGATGTGGAGCTACATCACCGAAGAACTGCCATCCGTTGTCGCCGAACATTTTCCAGCCGATATGGCGCGGCAATCGATCCTCGGACATTCCATGGGTGGCCACGGCGCATTGACCATCGCGCTGCGGCATTCCGATCGCTATCGCGCAGCCAGCGCATTTTCACCGATCGTCGCCCCCTCGCAGGTGCCGTGGGGCATCAAGGCACTCGGCGGCTACCTGGGCGCCGACCGCAAGACCTGGCGCCGGCACGACGCCGTGGCGCTGATCGAGGATGGCGCGCGTTTCCCCGAATTGCTGGTCGATGTCGGCGATGCCGATCCGTTCCTGACCGAACAGCTACGGCCGGAATTGCTCGAAGCCGTCTGCGCCAAAACCGGCATTGCGCTGACGCTGCGTCGCCAGAGCGGCTACGACCATAGCTACTACTTCATCTCGACCTTCATGGAAGATCATCTGCGCTGGCACGCGGCACGCTTGAAAGCCTGACGTCCTATTGCGGCACGCCATAGTTTGGTGCGAGCAGCCGGTTGCGCAGCAGGAAGCTTGTGGTGCGCGCCCAGGATTCGTCGGTATTGCCACGAAAATCCGCGTTCGCAGCGGTGATCAGATGTCCGGTCCGCGCGCTGCGGACGAAAATGGTCATGTTGAGAATCAGCGTTGAGACCTTGTGCACCACGCCGGTGATGGCGAGGTCAGCACCGAGCTTTTGCGCGAATTGCACGTCGCAGCCGCCACAAGCCTGCAGATTGCTGTTATGCGCTTCCACACGGACCGGCCCGATATCGACAAGATCGAATTTTCCGGAATCCGCCAAGCCCTTGCGCAACTGATCGCTAACGCTGAGCAGCCGTGCCTGTTCGGCCGCCTGGGACCCGTTCCTTTCGCCCTCCAGGCTGGTGTCAGCCAGTTCGAAATCGAACACCGCGGCCTTTTGCGCTTCGGCGCGCGCCACGGACGAAAGTGCCAGCATTAACACCATGGCAGATAGGATCGTGCGCATGATCGCTCCCTGAAGGTACCGGAACCGCCCCCACCAAAATGTTCGTTGCAACTTATGACGGATCAGCCATGTTTCAAGCAGGAAGTCTCCTGATCGGCAATTGCTGTCGAAGGGGACTCGGATGGGAGGCGTCCTTTGGCCCGGCTTTTTTGGGCAATTGCGTGTTGCGTGCTGAGTTCGGCTGCGCTCGCCGATCCAGCCGAGATCAGGATCGGCTATCTCGGCCACGCCGGCATCCGGCCGAGCCTCTCGCTCGTCGAACAACCCGCGGAAAACGACGGCATTGCCGGTGCCCGCCTCGCCATCGAGGACAACAACACCACCGGCCGTTTTCTAGACCAGCGCTTTGCGCTTGACGATGTCCGGCTGAAGGACGGCGAAGACGCTGGCGCGGCGGCGCTTGCTCTTGCCGGCCGCAACGTCGGCCTCATCATCGCCGATCTTTCCGCGGATGCTCTGCTGAAGGCCGCCGATGCCGTTCGCGACCGCAGCACGCTGCTGCTGAATGCCGGCGCGATCGACGACCGGCTGCGTGAGGAGGACTGCCGCGGCAATGTGATCCACATCGCGCCGACGCGTTCGATGCTGGCCGATGCGCTGGCGCAGTATCTGGTGTGGAAGCAATGGAAGCGCTGGCTGCTGGTTTCGGGCTCACACCCCGAAGACAAACTCTATGCCGACGCACTGCGCCGCGCGGCGACGCGCTTCGGCGCCAAGATCGTACAGGAGCGCGTGTTCGAGGATACCGGCGGCGCACGACGCACCGATAGCGGCGTCACCCTGATCCAGCGGCAGATGCCGGTTTTCACCCAGCAGGCGCCGGCCTATGACGTCCTGGTCGCAGCAGACGAGAGCGAGGTGTTTGCCTCCTATCTGCCGTACCGCACCTGGGATCCTCGGCCGATCGCCGGCTCCGCGGGCCTGGTGCCAACCAGTTGGGACGCCGCGCATGATCAATGGGGCGCAGTGCAATTGCAGAACCGCTTCGTGAAGCTCAATGCGCGGCGGATGACCGCGCGTGACATGCAGGCGTGGACCGCCACGCGCATGATCGGCGAAGCCGCGGCACGCACCGGGTCCGGCGATCCGAAGGCGATCACCGATTTTCTCAAGAGCCCTGATTTTTCGATCGCCGCCTTCAAAGGACAGCGGCTTACCTTGCGCGACTGGAATCTTCAGCTGCGCCAACCGATCCTGCTGGCCGACGGACGCATGGTGGTGTCGGTATCGCCGCAGGAGGGCTTTCTGCACCAAGTCTCTGAGCTCGACACGCTCGGCGTCGATCGGCCCGAAACTAAATGCAAGTTGCGATGATGGAGATATCGGGCATGTGGCGACGTCTGTTTTTTGCAATGACCATCTGGCTGGCGTTCGCCGCGCCGGCCAGCGCCTATGTTGCCTATGTCTCGAACGAGAAAAGCAATACGGTTTCGGTGATCGACACCGAGAGCTGGACGGTGACCAAAACCATCAAGGTGGGCCAGCGACCGCGCGGCATCGAATTCACCAAAGACGGAAAATCGGTGCTGGTCGCGGTCGGCGATGACGACACCATCCAGATCATCGACGTCGCCACACAGCAGATTATCGACACCCTGCCCTCCGGCCCGGACCCGGAACTATTCGTGCAGGACGCTGCCGGAAAAATTCTCTACGTCGCCAACGAGAACGACAACACCGTCACCATCATTGATATCGCCCGGCGCGCACGGCTCGGCGAGGTGCAGGTGGGTGTCGAGCCCGAAGGCATGGCGATCAGCCCGGACGGCAAGATCCTGATCAACACGTCCGAGACCACCAACATGGCGCACTTCATCGACACCGCCACGCGCCAAATCGTGGCGAACGTGCTGGTCGATGGCCGGCCGCGCTTCGCCGAGTTCAAGCGCGACAATTCCGAACTCTGGGTGTCGGCGGAGATTGGCGGTACGATCACCATCATCGATCCCACAGAGCGCAAGGCCACCGGAAAAATCAGTTTCGCGATTCCCGGCCTGAGGCGCGAGGCAATCCAGCCGGTCGGTATCAGCATGACCAAGGACGGCAAGACCGCCTTCATTGCATTAGGGCCCGCCAACCGCATTGCCGTGGTCGATGCCACCAGCCATCAGGTCATAAAATATCTGCTGGTCGGGCAGCGCGTCTGGCACATGGCCTTCACGCCCGACGAAAAATATCTGCTGGCGACCAACGGTGTCTCGAACGACGTCTCCGTCATCGACGTCGCCGCGCTCAAGGTGATCAAGACCATCCAGGTAGGCGAGTTGCCTTGGGGTATTGCGATGGCGCCGCAATGATGAAGACGCAGACACCCAGTACCGATCTTCCCCCGCGGGACTTCATCAGCGAGGCGGCCGAGGTCGCCGCTTTGTCGATCAAGGGCGTCAGTCATTCCTACGGATCGCGCCTCGCACTCGACGATGTCAGCTTCGCTGTCGCGCCGGGAACATTCACCGCGCTGCTGGGCCTGAATGGCGCCGGCAAGAGCACGCTGTTCTCGCTGATCACCCGGTTATTCGGCGTGCAAAGCGGCAGCATCTGCATCTTTGGCCACGATATCGGACGCGAACCCGGCGAGGCGTTACGGGTGCTCGGCGTCGTGTTCCAGCCGCGCACGCTCGATCTCGATCTTTCGGTCATGCAAAACCTGCTTTATCACGCCGCGCTGCATGGCATCGGCCGCCGCGAAGCGCGGGTCCGCGCCAAACAGGTGCTGACGCAGATCGGACTCTCCGATCGCAGCGCCAGCAAGGTGCGCGACCTTTCCGGCGGCCAGATGCGGCGGCTCGAAATCGCGCGTGCGCTTCTGCATCGCCCGCGCCTGCTGCTACTGGACGAGCCCACCGTCGGCCTCGACGTCAAGGCACGCGCCGACATGCTCGACCATGTCCGCCGGCTAGTCAGCGAGCAAGGCATCGGCGTGCTGTTTGCCACGCATCTGTTCGATGAGATCACCGAAGGTGACGATCTCGTGGTGCTGCATCAGGGCCGCGTGCTCGCGCACGGCCAGCTTCCGCACATTCTCGCGCAAAGCGGCGCGCGCGACCTTCACGCCGCTTTCATGCGGCTCACCGGCACCGCCGCAGATATTTCGGGTCTGGTGCCATGACGATCGACGCGATCAAGCAGCGATCAGGATTTTCGTTCACGCAGTATGCCGTGTGCATGAACGGCATCGTCTGGCGCGAAAGGCCTGCGCTTCCTGCACCAGCGCGAACGCTTCATTTCGGCACTGGTGCGGCCGCTGGTGTGGCTCTTCATCTTCGCCGCTGGCTTTCGCCAGGTGCTGGGGATTTCCATCATCCCGCCATACGAGACCTACATTCTGTACGAGGTCTACATCACGCCCGGATTGATAGCGATGATCCAGCTGTTCAACGGCATGCAGTCGTCGCTCTCGATGGTCTATGACCGCGAGATGGGCAACATGCGCACCTTGCTGGTAAGCCCGCTGCCACGCTGGTACCTGCTGTTCTGCAAGCTGCTGGCCGGCACCGCGGTTTCCGTGCTGCAGGTCTACGCGTTCCTGCTGGTGGCGTGGTTCTGGGATATCGAGCCGCCGCATATCGGCTATCTCACGGTGCTGCCGGCGTTGCTGCTGTCCGGGCTGATGCTCGGCGCGCTGGGCATGCTGATCTCGTCGGGCATCCGGCAGCTCGAGAATTTCGCCGGCGTGATGAATTTCGTGATCTTCCCGATGTTCTTTGCATCTTCCGCGCTTTATCCGCTGTGGCGGGTGCAGGAGGGAAGCCCGGTGCTGGCCTATCTCTGCCAGCTCAATCCATTTACCCATGCGGTGGAATTGATCCGCTTCGCGCTGTATGGCCGGATCAACTGGCTATCGCTGGCGGTAGTCGGCGGATGTGCCGTGGTTTTCATGATCGCTGCGGCAATTGCTTATGATCCGTCGCGCGGTATCGGCCGGCGCGGCCCGGCAGGAGGCGAAACATGAGATGGCGCGGGATGATCGCGGTGCTGATGGCGATGGCGGGATCGGTCGATGTCGGTCGCGCGGCCGATCCGCGCTATCCCGACTGGCCCTGTGCGCAGGCCAAGGTACCCGAGGTTTCGCTGGCCGCGGTCTGGGCCGGCCCGCCACTCGACGACGTCGCGAACAAGTGGAAGGACGACGCGACGGTCAATGCGCTGGTATCCCGGCTGGCCGCGCGGCGCACGCCGCTCGAGGAAGCCGAGAAGACGATCGCGGAATTTCTGTCAGGCGCAACGCCCGAGAAACACGAGCGCGGCAAGCTGCTGTTTGCCGGGCTGTTCGATACGCTCAACGCGCAGCGATCCTCGGTCATGAACGGGCTGGAGCGGGTCACCCGCAAACAGCGCGAGGCGGCGGACTCAATCCGTGCCGAGACGTTGGCCATGCATGCGCTGCAAGACCAAGTGACACCGGACGCACTCAAGATCGAACAGCTCGGCAATCAGTTGCTCTGGCAAACCCGGATTTTCGAGGACCGCCGGCGCGTGATCAAATTCGTCTGCGAGGTCCCGGTTGCCATCGACCAGCGGCTGTTCGCGCTGGGGCGGATGATCCAGCAGGGCATCGAATAACGCGCAAGGCCGGACAACAGCGATCAGCTAGTCTCCCGCCCTCGGCTCGGCGTGCGCATCCACCATCGGCAGATCGGCCTTCCGCCAGCCATCAGTGCCTTCCGGGTACCAGGCGACATTGACGTAACCATAGGTGAGCGCGCGCCTGGCCGCATTCCACGACATCCAGCAATTGGCCTGGCAATAGAACACCAGCTGCTTCGCGCTGTCACCACCGGTGGCGCGCGCGAGCCCGCGCTTCAGATAATCTTCGGTGATCGCGGCGAGTTCGCCATAACCTGTATCGGGTAGCCAGAGGCTGCCCGAAATGTTGGACCGCGGAGCCTCGCGCCAAACCGTACCGGGCGGCAGGTTTGGCGGTTTCGGCGGATGCGGTAGTACGTCGATGAACGCAGCCGCGCCAGCCCGCCACAGCGCTTCCGCCTCCGCAGTGTTTAGCACGCGCGCGCCTTTTAGCGTCGCTGGCACCGGCGCACGATAATTGTCGGTACGATAGCTGTCCGGTTCCGGCGCCTGTTCCCGCGCGTGGGCATATCCGGTGAGTAGCAACGCCATACAAAGAACGATGCGCGCAAGGCCCCGCATTATGGCTATTTCGTCGGCGCCTGCGCGACGATCGGCCTGTCGTTTTCGTCGAGCAGGGGAACGCCGAAGTCCAGCAGTATCCTGTTGATCTCCGCCTGGTTCTCCTGAATGAAGCGATTTAGCAGCCGCTTCCAGTTCTGGTCGGCGGCGCGGACGCCCATGCCGATTCGATAGGCCAGGCGCGGGCCACTCGTTTCCTTGACAAGCGGCGTGATATGGAGCGGCGGATTCGCCTGCTTCGCATAGTAGCCGGCCATCGGTCCCCACAGTACGCCGGCGTCGATCACGCCCGTTGTCACGTCCTTGATCATCGCCTCCGCCGAAGAATCGATTCGGGTGTCGATCATCAGCGGATAAGGCTTGGCATTCCCCATCAGACCATTAGCCGCCATGTTAGTGGCGGGCGGCGTCGCCGCGACGATGCCGATGTGCTTGTCCTTGAGGCGCGGATCCCCGAGAGTGGCGACATCATCGAGACCGCTGCCGGCCTTGGTCACCAGCGCATAGGCGGTGCGGTAATAGGGATTGGTGCCCTGGACCAGGTCATCGCCCTGCGGATAGCCCATCACAACATCGCAGCGATGCGCGCCGAGCGTCATGCGGAAGAAACCAGTCGCCTGCGGAAAATACGTATAGGCCAGCCGCTTCTGCAGCTTTGACGCTAGCAACTCGGCGAGCTTGTTCTCGTATCCCTCGCCCTTCTCATCGGAGAGCGGCAGATTGCGCGGGTCGGCGCAGACCCGCAGCACCTGTGGATCGACCAGTTCGATCGACAGGTCTGTACCTTCCGCCATCTGCGCCCAAGCCGCCTCGCCATTGAGCAATGTTGCCCAAACAATGCAAAAGATGGCGATCGGCCACCGATTCCGCGCGGCATTTGTCATAGCCGTCTTCTCCTTGTCGTCACCGGCGCAAGCACAACGCAAAGGAAATGCTCGCCGATACCTATTACTCTACTCCGGACGGTCACTTCTTGCCCATGCAGGAATCCTCGGCCTGCTGGGCGGCGGGGGGCTTGTCTTCGTGCTTGCCCGGGCGTACCCGGCCGATGGCGCCCACGGAACGGGCGCGCAGATAGACATAGAGGTCGTCGATGTAGCAGGCGACGTTCGGATTATCGCCGAACGCCGGCATCACGTTGCTATGCGACGCATTGACGTTCTTGCGGCCGCTGGCGACGACTTCGATGAACTCGCCATAGCTCATCGTCTTCGCGGACTCTTTCAGCGCCGGCGCGTAGCTCGAGCCCTCGCCGTCGGGGCCATGACAGACGTGGCACTCCGAATGATAGCGGCGATAGCCGGAATAGGCGTACCAGTCGACGGTGCCGTCAGCCGCCACCTTGAAGGTCGGATTGCCCTCCTTGTCGAGATATTTTCCGTCCTCGTTCTTCACCGCGGCGGGATCTGCAGGTCCATCAGCGAAAGCCAGTCCTCCGAACGCCACCACGGCGATCGCAGCCACCACACACCAAATGCTACGCACGAGATTGTCCTTGAGATGTTTCAGGTCGGGGCGGAGACGCGGCACGAAAGTCCGGCACGTGGATGTCTCCACGCGCCGGAACGATCGCCGTTCGCGTCATTGCGGCAGCGCAAACACCGTCAGCGCTCCGCCGAGCGCGGTGTAGTTGGTCAGCGCCGCATAGCCGCCCACCGCCCCGAGGCCCGCGGTCGGATCGGTCAGGCCGGCCGCGAGGCCGATTCCTGCCCAGCCGCCGACACCGGACAGCACGGCGACATACTGCCTGCCGCCCTGCTCGTAGGTGGTGACGTTGCCGATGATGCCGGACGGGGTCTTGAACTTGTAGAGTTCCTTGCCCGTCTTGGCATCGACCGCCTTGAGGTAGCCTTCCAGCGTCCCGTAGAACACGACGCCGCCGGCCGTCGCGAGGGCGCCGGACCACACCGAGAACTGCTCCTTGTTCGACCAGACGATCTTGCCGGTCTTGTTATCCCAGGCAATGAAATTGCCCATGTGGGATTCGCCGGGAGGCGGATACATCGACAGCGTGGCCCCGACATAGGGCTGGCCCGCGGTGTAGCTCACCTTGAACGGCTCGTAGTCCATGCAGACGTGGTTGGTCGGGACGTAGAACAGCTGGGTCTCCGGCGAATACGCCGCCGGCTGCTCGTCCTTGGTGCCGAGCGCGGCCGGGCAGATGCCCTTGCTGTTGTGGTCCTCGCCGCCGCTTTCGGTGGAGTATTGCGAAACCACCTTGGGGCGGCCGTACGTCGGCGAGCTCTTGTTCATGTCGACGCCGGAGGTCCAGTTGACCTTCGGATCGTACTTGTCGGCCACCAGCAGTTCGCCGGTGACGCGGTCCAGCGTGTAGCCGAGCCCGTTACGATCGAAGTGCGTCAGCAGCTTGCGGGCCTGACCGCCCATCTCCTGATCGCTGAGGATCATCTCGTTGACGCCGTCATAGTCCCATTCGTCATGCGGCGTCATCTGGTAGACCCAGCTGGCCATGCCGGTGTCCGGGTTGCGCGCGAAGATGGTCATCGACCACTTGTTGTCGCCCGGCCGCTGCTTCGGATTCCAGGTCGAGGGATTGCCCGATCCGTAATACACCATGTTCAGAGCGGGATCGTAGGACAGCCAGCCCCATGTGCAGCCGCCGCCGATCTTCCATTGATCGCCCTGCCAGGTCTTGATGCTGGAATCCTTGCCGACCGGCTTGCCCAGTTCCGTCGTCTTGACGGGATCGACCATGATCTGATCGTCCGGACCTTCCGAGAACGCCCGCCACACCTGCTTGCCGGTCTTGAGATCATAGGCCGTGACGTGGCACTGCACGCCGAATTCGCCGCCGGAGATTCCGACCAGCACCTTGTCCTTCACCACCAGCGGCGCCGAGGTGCCGGTGGCGCCCTTGCCGGGATCGCCGTTCTTCACCGACCATTCCACCTTGCCGGTCTTCGCATCGAGCGCAACCAGCGTGGTGTCGGCCTGATGCAGGAAGATCTTGCCATCCGCATAGGACACGCCGCGATTCACCGTGTCGCAGCACATCACCGGAATGACGTTCGGATCCTGCTTCGGCTCGTACTTCCAGACGATCTTGTTCTCGTTCGCCAGATCGAGGGCATAGACGATGTTGGGGAACGGGGTGTGGACATACATCGTGTTGCCGATCACCAGCGGCCCGCCTTCATGGCCACGCAGCACGCCGGTGGAGAAGGTCCAGGCCACCTGCAGCTTGCCGGCATTGGCCGCGGTGATCTGCTTGAGTTCGGAATAGCGCTGGTTGGCGTAGTTGCCGGCCGGCATCACCCAATCCTTCGGGTTCTGCTGCATCTTGATCAGTTCGTCATTGGCATTAGCCCCGCCTGCGGCGAAGGCCGCTATAGCGCCAAGACCGGTCGCGAATAGCACCTTGTGCATGTCGAATCCTCCCACGGTTTTATTTTGTTAGTCGATCACAGGCACTGTAATGGGCTCAAGACGCAGGCGCCCAGCACCGACACTTAGAGCGGGATATGCTTCCGACAGCGTGTCATAGCTCCGCGACGAAAAACTTTGTCGTCTCTTTATGTTTACCGTAGCTTCCGAAGGACCTCGGCCATCCCAACGAACCGAAGGCCAGTTGAAGTCGAAAGCAACGAAATGCTAGTCCCGCCAACCGGAGCACGCAACACAAATCATGTGACTGAAATGAGTTGATGAAAACCGCAATTTATTTTTTTCGCGCCGCCGTAAAATTGGAGTTAGACAGAGATCTTGGAAATACGTCACGGATACTTACGCATGATCCGACGATTGATCGCAGCTACGATTTCAATGGCTTTCGCTGCCGCTACTGTGCAGGCGCAGCAAAGCGAACCACCCCTATCGTTCCGCGAAATTGCGCCTGGAGTCTTCGTTCATCTCGGCGTGACGGCGTTGATGACCCGCAACAATGAAGGCGGCATCGCCAATATCGGGTTCATCGTCGGCAACGATGCGGTGGCGGTGATCGACACCGGCGGCAGCGTGCGCGAAGGTCGGCGCCTGCTGGCTGCGATACGGAATCGCACCGACAAGCCGATCCGCTATGTCATCAATACACACGGGCATCCCGATCATATCTTCGGCAATGCAGCATTCATGGGCGACGCGACGATTTTCGTCGGTCACAAGAATTTGCCGCAGGCGCTGGCGACGCGTGGGCCGTTCTATCTCGATGCGTTCCGCCGCCCGCTTGGGGACGAGCTGATCGCGGACGTAAGAATTATCGAACCGACGCTGCTGGTCGATGGCGAGACGACGCTCGATCTCGGCGGCAGGACGCTGGCGCTGAGGGCATGGCAGACGGCCCATAGCGACAGCGATCTGACGGTACTGGACACGACGACCGGCACGCTGTTCGGTGGCGACCTGGTATTTACAGGGCACATTCCAGTCATCGACGGCAGCATTCGCGGCTGGCTCGGCATCCTTGACCAGTTGGCGGCACTCCCCGCGCAAACGGTGATTCCCGGTCATGGACCGATCGCCGCATGGCCCGGCGCACTGGCCGACCAGCGACGCTATCTGCAGACGATGGCAACGGACGTCCGCGCGCTAATCGCGCGTGGGGCTACGCTCAAGGTTGCCGCCGACAGCGCCGGACAGTCGGAAAAGCCGCGATGGAAACTGTTCGACGACTACAACGCGCGCAACGCTACTGCAGCATATTCAGAAATTGAATGGGAATAGCAATCGCGCTCGGATAAGCTTTCAACTTGTTGCTTCGGTCGTTCAGGAGATCGCAGCTATGCTCGCTTTTAATCTTCTTCGAGTCGCAGCCCTCGCCATCGCGATTCCCGCTGGCTTGCAGCTCGCCTCAGCCGCGGCCCCGGAGCCGTATGATCCCTGGCCCGGACTGGTTCAGGACATTTTTAACAACCGCCCGATGCAGGACGGCGCCGGCATCATTGCCATCGAGATGCCGACCCGCGCCGAGGATGCCGCCATTGTCCCTGTGACGTTGCGGACCACGCTTCCACCTGGCGACAGCCGCCGCGTCCGCGCGATTACGCTGGTGATCGACCAGAACCCGGCGCCGATGGCCGGCCGCTTCGAACTCGGCCCAAACTCAGCCGTCTCGGAAATTTCCACCCGCGTACGGGTTAACAACTACACGGACGTGCATGCCGTCGCCGAACTGAGCGACGGCCAGCTCTATATGACCAAGATCTACGTCAAGGCCTCCGGCGGCTGTTCCGCGCCAGCAGCGAAGAACGCAGAGGAGGCCAAGGGCAAGCTCGGCCAGATCCGGTTTCGCCAGTTTGCGAAGGGCGGCGACAGCCCGTCCAGTGGAACTCGCGAGGCGCAGGTCATGATCGGCCACCCAAATAATTCGGGCCTGCAGATGGACCAGATCACCCATCTCTACGTGCCGCCGTTTTTCGTCAACGAGCTGCGGGTATGGCAGGACGACAGCTTGGTGCTGGCCATGGAAGGAGGAATTTCGATTTCAGAAGACCCGAACATCCGCTTCACCTATGTGCCGCAGGGCGCCAAGCGGTTCCGCGTTGAGGCCAAGGACACCGAAGGCCACATTTTCCAGGGCGAATGGAAGGCTGAAACGTCGGGAATGTAAACGCCGGCGGCAGCGGTCTCAGAAGCACCGCACCTCGGCTTCCGCCTGAGCCCGGCGAAGGTCGTTGAGCGCGCTCGTGGCTTGTTCGGAAGTCCGGAACTGGCCGCCGAGATTACCTTGCACCTGCGCCATGCTCAGCACCGTCTCGGCGGTGACGTAGCGGTCATAGGGCAACAGCGACGCCACCACATCGACCGAGCAGGAGCATTGATCGAGCGATTGCCGGGTCTCGCCATTGGCCTTCATGCAGCCGAACACATAGTCGGAACGAACCGCGGTCGGGTAGTCGTTGAAATCGGCCGCGCGCGCGTGCGTGGCGGGGGCGCAAGTCAACACAAGCAGGGACAACAAAAGCTGTCGTGATTTCACAAGCGTCCCCTCGTTGTTCCCGCCGATGCCTGTCGGGCTGCTCGCATTCTACAAGAAATTGCAAGGGAGAAAAGCGGCGGCACTTGCTGCAACGCAGTATACGCATCGCTGGCACCGTCAGCGACCATCGTGATAGCAATTCAAATGCCATTCCTCAGGGGAGACACCGGCCGTGCGCATCCTCATCCTCACGGCCGCCCTCCTCTCTGCCGGTTCCAGCCCGTTAGCGGCACAAGGCAAAGGCATCCGGCTTTGGAACCTGACCACCGAAACGATTTCCAGTTTTCAGCTGTCAGCGGCGGGACAGAACAGCTGGGGACCCAACCAGACCCTGAACGACAAGGACAAGGAAGTCGATCACGACGAGCGCCTGCGCATCACAGACATCGCACCCGGGCGCTACGACGCCAAGGTCGGGTATCGAGACGCAAGGACGTGCGTGGTTCGCGATATCGAGATCAAGGCCGGCGCGGTGTTTTCAATCGCCGACAAGGATCTGAAGGACTGCACCAAGTAGTGCCTCTCCGGCGAAGCTAACCAGCCTTCGTCATGCCGGCTGCATCGGCCTTGTCGTTGGTGTGCGGGTATTCGCAACGCCACCGCACGGCCTGCCACTTCGGATGTTCGCCGACCCATTGGGCGATGTAGGGCTGGGCGCCCATGGTGCATTGCTGCAACGATACGGACGACGAAAAAACCAGATGGGTCTCCTCGCAGGTGGTCGGCGACAGCACGGCGCAGACCGTCACAATCAACTCGATAGGGCTCATGCCTCGGATCCTCTTGCTCGGATGACAGGATAGCATAGCCAGAAACGGATGCGCAGCGGCGAAGTTTCAGGATAGCGCAAGAGCTCGCGGCGCCGGATACCACCGGGCATATAAATACCGGCTCAGAAGTTGATGCCGTAGATCAGCCGGGCCTGATGGCGTTCGAAACCGACAAGATTGAGCGCGCCAGCCGATCCCCCCACATGGCCCCACGCCTGCATGCTCCAGGCGGCGGTCAGCCGTGATCGCTCGGAAAGCTGGAGATAGGCCGTAGGTCCCACAAACAGCGCGTCGCCGGCAAACTCCTGCAGGCCGATGCCCTCATAGTTCCGCAGATAGCGCGCCTCGCCGCCGAGATAGAGGCCCGGCCGGATTTGCGCCATCAGCGCCGCCGCCACGCCGACCGTCGCTTCCCGCTCCACGGAGTCTGTTCCCACCAGCCGCGTCCATTCCGGCTGATACAACAGGTTGACCGCCGCAACGAGGTAGTCCGGTATCAACTCGCGATCGAAGGCCAATGTGATTTCGGTGCCGTAGGAGCGCGCAGGCAAGCCCCTGCCCTGTTCGATGCGGTTCGCATTGGTTTCCACGGCGAACGTCAAACCGAACGGCGCATGATCGCGATCGAGAAACCTGTAGCGCAGATCGATCGAGAGGCCTTGCCAGCCGAGCTGGCGGCGATCCCCGAAGCCGGCAACGCCGCTGATATCGTGAGTAGCAAAGCTGCTGCCCAGCTCGACGCGAAAGTCTTTAGCCGGCACGAACTCCAGCTCGAGTTCCTGCGTCAGGGCACGGTAGCTCCCGCCGCTTTTGGAGAATCGCCCGGTGGTCTGGCTCTGGAATTCGCGCTCGCCGACATTGCCGACATCGGATCCAATCATGAAGCCGAACAGGTGCTCGGTATCGATCTCGCCCGCTTGACCATACACTGGCGCTAGCGCCAGCGTCAGGATCGCAGCGCAACAGATCCTCGCACGAACAGGCATTGAATTTCCACTGTGATCATCGCAACGCGCGACGCGGCCGAACGGTGAAACCATATCATGGAAAAGATCGGACAATGGCAACCCGATGGAATGCCCCGCAAAAAATGTCGGCAACCGGACATCCATTTCGACGTCTTCGCGCTGATTCAAGGACCTTGAAATAGAAGTGATATCATCGCAGGCAGGCATCGAGCCGGACAACCAGCTCGCTCAATATTATTCCCGGTTAATGTCCCGCCATGTGGCGGCCGATTTCGGTGAGATTCGCTTCGCTGCCGCGGGCCTCATAAACGAACTGGCCATGGAACATGACGACGAGACGGTCTGAGAGTTCAAGGAGTTCATCGAGGTCTTCGCTGACCAGCAGCACCGCGGCGCCGCGGTTACGTGCGGCCATGATCTCGGCGTGAATCTGCGCCACCGCCGCAAAGTCGAGCCCGAAGCAGGGATTGGCGGCGATCAGCACCTCGACATCGCCGCCGAGTTCGCGGGCCAGCACCGCGCGTTGCACGTTGCCGCCCGACAGCGCAGAAATCGGCGTATCCGGCGTGCGGGTCTTGATCTTGTAGAGCCCGATCTTCCGTTCGGCGTCCTTGCGGAACGCGGCGCGGTTCAGCCACCAGCCGCCTTTGGAAAACGGCGCGCGGTCGAATTCGCGAAACGCGATGTTGTCGGCGACGCTCATATTGCTGACGCAGGCATTCTTTAGCGGCTCCTCCGGCAACAGCGACATCTTGTGGCGCCGCATCTCGTCGCGGGTCGCATGGTAGGCGTCGCCGGCGATGCGAATCTCGCCGCTGGCGGCTTCGCGCTGCCCGGCCAGCATTTCCACCAATTGCCGCTGGCCGTTGCCGGAGACGCCGGCGATGCCGACGATCTCGCCGGCTCGTACAGCTAGCGAGACATCATGCACGGCAACGACGCCGGCATCGTCCAGCGCGCTGAGCTTGTCGAGTTCGAGTTTTGTCGCGCCGACCTCGCCTGATCGAGCCGGCTGAACAGTCAGTTCCTCGGCGCCGATCATCATGCGGGCCATGCTGTCCGGAGTGAGATCGGCGACCTTGCCGGCGCCCGCGAGCTTGCCGCGTCGTAAAATTGTCACCTCGTCGGCGAACACCATCACCTCGCGAAACTTGTGCGTGATCATCAGGATGGTGAGATCGCCATCGACTACCATGGCGCGCAGCATGCCGAGCACCTCGTCCGCCTCGCCGGGCGTCAGCACCGAAGTGGGCTCGTCGAGGATCAGAAAGCGGCGTTTCAGATAGAGTTGCTTGAGAATCTCGCATTTTTGCCGCTCGCCGGCGGAAATGTCGGAAACGCGCGCGTGCAGCGGCACCTTAAACGGCATGTCGGCCAGAAACGCCTCGAGTTCTTTTGTCTCTTTCTTCCAGTCGACGATCGCAGGCACGTCATCGCGCGCGAGAACGAGGTTTTCCGCCACGGTCATCGCCGGCACCAGGGTAAAATGCTGGTAGACCATGCCGAGGCCGAGCGCGTGGGCATCCTTTGGATTGGCGATCGCCTGCTCGCGGTCGCCAACCAGCACCTGGCCTTCGGTCTGGTGGTAGTAACCCATGATGCACTTGACGAGCGTGCTCTTGCCGGCGCCGTTTTCGCCGAGCAGCGCATGGAACGAGCCGGGCCGGACTTTCAATTCAACATTGTCGAGCGCGAGGAATTCGCCGAACCGCATCGTCATGGCGAGGGCATCGACACCAAACGGTCCGGTCGCGCGTGCCGGTTCGCCGATGATCATGACAGCACTCCGATCAACGCCGCCGAGGTCGCCACCGCGCCGAACACGCCGCCCTGCATCTTGACCATCTTCAATGCGTGGTCGTGATTGCTCTTGTCGGTGGCGGCACAGCAGTCCTCGATCAGTACGCATTCGAAGCCGCGATCATTGGCCTCGCGCATGGTGGTGTGGACGCAGACGTCGGTGGTGATGCCGGTCAGCACGAGGTTCTCGATGCCGCGCAGCCGCAGCATCAGTTCCAGGTCGGTGGCGCAGAACGAGCCCTTGCCGGGCTTGTCGATAATGGGCTCGCCGGGCAGCGGGGCAAGCTCATCAATAATTTCCCATCCGGCTTCGCCCCGCACCAGCACACGACCGCAGGGGCCCGGATCGCCAATGCCGGCGCCGATCTGGCGCGAGCGCCAGCGCTTGTTGGCAGGGAGGTCGGTAAGATCGGGCCGATGGCCCTCGCGGGTGTGGATGATGTGAAAGCCCTGCGCGCGCATCACGCTGAGCAGCCGCTTGATCGGTTCGATCGGCGCCCGCGTCAGCGACAGGTCATAGCCCATCTTATCGACATAGCCGCCGACGCCGCAGAAATCGGTCTGCATGTCGATGATGACCAGCGCCGTGTTCTCCGGCCGCAGATCGCCGTTGTAGGGCCAGGCATAGGGTTCGGATCTCAAATAGCGTTCGGCCATATCAATGTCTCGCTTGCTTAGCGGGTGATCGACAATTCGGCAGGCGCGCCGGTCAAAGTGCGCTTCGGTGAACAGGTGATGATCATGATCACCAGCGTGAGAATGTAAGGTGCCGCGTTGAACAGGTGATAGCCCGAGGTGACGCCGACCGATTGCAGCGCCGGTCCCAAAGCCGCAGCGCCGCCAAACGCCAGCGATGCCCACAGACACAGCATGGGGTCCCAGCGCGCGAAGATCACCAGCGCCACGGCGGTGACACCCTGGCCGCTGGAGAGACCTTCATTCCAGCTGCCGGGATAGAACAGCGACAGGAACGAGCCGCCGACCCCAGCGAGGAAGCCGCCGCACATGGTGGCGCGCAGCCGAATGATGTTGACTGAGTAGCCCATCGCACGCGCCGCGTCGGCGCTCTCGCCGGCGGTACGGATCAGCAGTCCCCAGCGCGTCGTCTTGAAGGCCCAGAACAGGATCGGCGCCAGCACCACGCCGATCAGGAACAGCACGTTGATCCGCAGCGCCGAACGCACCTGCGGGACGTCGCTCCACCAGCCGAAATCGATCGCGGGCAATCGCGCGGCCGTCGGCTCGATCAGCGGCTTGCCGAGATAGAACGCGAGCCCGGTGCCGAACAACATCAGCGCGATGCCAACGGCAATGTCGTTCACGCGTGGGAGCGAGCAAATGCCGGCGTGCAGTGCACCGAACAGCGCACCGGTGATGCCCGCGGCGAGCACGCCGAGCCAAGGCGAGTCGGAAAGATAGGAAATGCCGTAGGCGCTCATGGCTCCCATCACCAGCGTGCCTTCGAGGCCGAGATTGATCCGGCCGGAGCGCTCGGTGATGCATTCGCCAAGGCTGACGAACAGAAATGGCGTGCTGATGCGGATCGCGCCGCCAAACACCGCGAGCGGGACCGTCCAGAGCCCGATGTTGCCATCCGCCATGTCAGGATTTTCCTTTCAGGAAGCCGATCCGGCCGTACAGCGCGTCGCTGGCCAGCACCGCGACGAAGATCATGCCCTGCAGCACCAACACCGAGGCATCGGGCAGTCCGAGTCGGCGCTGCAAGAGCCCGCCTGAGGCGCTAATGCCGCCGAGCAGGATCGCCACCGGAATAATCGCCAGCGGATTATGCCGCGCCAGAAATGCCACGAGGATTCCCGTAAAACCGTAGCCGGCGGCGAGATTGGCGTTGGTGCGGCCCTGCACCGCGGCGACTTCAACCATCCCGGCGAGGCCAGCGGCACCACCGGCGAGAAAACAGGTGATCATGATCAATTTGCCGACGCCGAGGCCGACGATTTTTGCGGCACGCACATTGCCGCCGGCAACGCGGGCAGCAAAGCCGAACACCGTGTGATAGATCAGCACATAGGACGCGATCGCGGCGATGACGCCGAACACGAAGCCCCAATGCACATCGGTGCCGGGAATCGAGCCGATCATGTTGACGGCGCCGATCTCGCGGCTGGAGGGTTTGTTGAGGCTGGCGGGATCGCGCATCACGCCTTCGACGAGGTGGTTCAGGATCGCGAGCGCGATATAGACCAGCAACAGGCTGGCGATGGTTTCGTTGACGCCACGATAGTGCCGCAAGCCGCCTGCGAGCATGATCCACAGCCCACCGCCGGCGACGCCGGCCAGCACCATCGCCAGTTGCACGACGAGCGGCGGCGCGGATTGTAGCAGCAGCGCCGCTGAAGTCGCCGACAGCGCGCCGATCAATAGCGCGCCTTCACCGCCGATGATCACCATGCCCAATTGCGCCGGCAGCGCCGTGCACAGCGCGGTCAGAATCAACGGCGCGGCCTTGGTCAGCGTATTCTGCCACGAGAACCATGTGCCGAACGCGCCCTGGTACATGTACCAATAGAGATCGAGCGGGTTCTTGCCGAACAAGGCGACGAACACACCGAACATGGCGAGGGCGCCGATCAGCGCCCCCGCAGGAATGACAATATATTCGATCGTCCCGCCATAGCGTTGGCGAAACCCCGGTCTCGCCGCTTGTGTTGAGTCCATAGCCAGGGAATCGCCAACGCCAGCTGTCACGAAGTAGCTCCGATCACGCCCTCGATCAGGTAGTCCATCTTCTCAAGCTCAGGATCCTTCTGGCCCCGATCGGTACCGGCGGCGATCACCTGCTTGCCCTTGTTGTCCATCAAAGGCCCCTTGAAGATGGTGTAGGTGCCGGCGGTCAGCTGCGCCTTGATGTCGTCGGCATGCTTGCGGGCTTCGGCGGAGACCGCTTCGCCATAGGGCGAGCACTTGACGATCTCTTCCTTGAGACCGCCGCGATAGAAATTCGGGATGGCTTCGCCGGCGGCGATCATCTTCACGAATTTCGGATACAGCGCTTCCCAGTTCCATTCCGCGCCGGTGAGATAGGCCTTCGGCGCCAGCGGCGACTGGTTGACGTGATAGCCGCACACCATCGCGCCGCGACGCGCGGCATTCTCCACCATGGTCTTCGGACCATCGACGTGGCAGGTCAGCACGTCCACGCCCTGGTCTATCAGGCTGTTGGTGGCTTCGGCTTCCTTGACCGGCATCGACCAGTCACCGGTGAAGATCACCTGCGTGGTGGCCTTCGGATTGGCGAGTTTAGCGCCGAGCGTGAACGCGTTGATGTTGCGCAGCACCTGCGGGATCGGCTTGGCGGCGACGAAGCCGAGCTTGCCGGTCTTCGACGTGTAGCCCGCCACGATGCCGGAAATGTATTGCGCCTCGTCGATATAACCAAAATAGCTGCCGGCGTTTTTCGGGTCCTTCTCGCTCCACAACCCGCCGCAATGTTCGAAGCGCAGCTTCGGAAACTTGTTCGCCAGCTTGATCATGTGCGGATTGTAGTAACCGAACGACGTCGGAAACAGCAGCGACGCGCCGTCGAGATTGATCATCGACTCCATGGTCTTTTCGACCGCGTCGGTCTCCGGAACCTTCTCTTCCTCGATCACCTTGAGGCCGGGTATCTTCTTCAACGCAGCCGCGCCCTGGGCGTGGGCCTGGTTGTAGCCGTAGTCGTCGCGTGAGCCGACATAGATGAAGCCGATGGTGGTGTCGGCGGCGGCTGCGGACCGAACGCCAAGCACCGAGCCCAGCGTCAGTGCGGCGCTCCCCTGCAGCAGGCAGCGCCGCGAAATTTTATCGAAGTCCATTGGTGTGCTCCCTTTTGGCGGACGAACCGCCGCTATTTGCGCGGCTGCGCCGGTCCGGCGGAGCCCGGACAACATGTCGCAAGCATCGTGCCAACGCCCAGAAATTGAGCTTAAAATTATATCGTATTGTTATTATTGGATTTTATTTTTGAAAGTGCGACGATTTAAAAACTAGCAGAAAAAACATGGCAAAAATTTAGGCTCATAAATTTTGTTGTATGCAATTTAGCTAAGCAATCGCTTGGCGAGAACCGGCTGCCAGCGCTGCGTACGCGTCCGCATTCCGGCTTGCTGGCTGTCATGGCGAAAGGCCGATTGCCCTACCGACGACTCGGCGGCGTTAAACGCGCGGCTAGTGCATCACCGATCCGCCATCGACCACGATGCACTGGCCGGTGACGAAGTCGCTCTGTTCCGAGCACAGATACAGCAGGCTGCCGACCAGGTCCTTGACCTCGGCCTCGCGCTTGATGGAGCGGGTCGCAACGGTCGCGTTCGCCACAGTGCCGTTCCAGTCGGCATTGGCTGCGACGTTCTCGGTCATGATCAAGCCCGGTGCCAGCGTATTGACGCGAATGCCGAATTCGCCGAGCTCGCGCGCCAGGCTGCGGGTCATGGCAATGATGGCGCCCTTCGACGTCACGTAATGCAGCAGCATCGGCGAGCCCTTGAAGACGGTGCCGGAGGCGATGTTGACGATCTTGCCGTAACCGTTGTTGCGCATGTGGGGCAGCACCGCCTGCACGCAGCCAAAGGTGCCGCGCACATTGACGGCCATCACCCGGTCCCATTCGTCCATGGCGATATCGGCGCAAGGCTTCATGGCCAGGCTGGAGAACAGGCCGGCATTGTTGACCAGCACATCGATACGTCCGAACTTGTCGATGGCGAACGCCGCCATGCGCAGCGTGGCGCGCTGATCGGATACATCGGTTTCGACATAGGCCCAATCGGCGAAGGACTCCGCAGCAGCGGGCGCCGGCGGCACCACATCGGCAATCACCACCCTGGCGCCCGCAGCAAGCAGACCCCTGGCATATTCAAACCCGATGCCCTGCGAGCCACCAGTGACGATCGCCACCTTGTCCCTGAGACCGCTCGACTTCATTTTCAGTTCAGCCTTCCACACCCTGCACGGCGACGATCTCGGCCGTTGCCACGCCTTCGCGCTTCATCTTGGCGGCCTGGTATTCGGCAGAGTGATAATAGGCCTGCGCCTGGGCCAGCGATTCAAATTCGAGCACCACATTGCGCGGCCGGGCGGCGCCTTCCAGCGCCACATGGGCGCCGCCGCGCACGAGAACTTTTGCGCCATATTTCTTTTGGGCGTCACCGGCGGCCTTGGCATAGGCCGCATAGGCCTCGGGGTCGGACACCGTCACCCGCGCAATCACATATCCCTTGGGTTCTCTAGACATCGATATCTCCGGAGATAAGACGAGAAGCCCAAGGGATTCTCGTCTCGGTTGGCGATGAGAACGTTATTTAGCCGCGCCGGCGTCGAACAGATTCCAGCGGCCACCCCGGGCTTCGATCACGTAGATCGGCTTGATGGAGTCGCCATTTTCTCCAAAGGTGATCTTGCCTTCGACCGTCGGAAAGTCCTTTTGAGCGCGAAGCTGATCGCGGATTGCGCTACGCTCGTCAGCGACCTTGGCGGGGTTGCCTGTTACGTTGCCCTTCTTCATGGCTTCGGCATACATGTAGACGATGTCATAGGACGACGCGTCGCTCTGGTTCGGCACCTTGCGGCTGATACCCGCCTTCGTCGCGCGCTCGGAGAAGCCCTTTACGAACTTGCGGGTCGCGTCGTTGAGGTCGTCGTAGAACGACGTCCCGATCAGCGTGCCTTCGCCGGCATCGCCGAAGCGCGCGGGCAGATCAGGATCGGCGACAGTGGTGCCGGCAATCAGCCGGCCGGTGACACCCTGGCGCTTCATTTCCCTGGCGAGATTGATCATCGCCTCCGGCGGCGCGCCAAAGCCGATCACGTCGGCCTTCATCTGTGCCAATTGCGACACCTGCGGCGACAAATCGAACGCCTTGTACTGGAAATCGACGGAGCCCTTGACCGGGATCTTCTGTTCGGTGAACAGCACCGGCAGCACGGCGGTGCCCACCGATTTCGACACGGCATCGTCGGTAGCGTAGGCGATCGCAGCCGATTCCGCCGGCAGCTTCTTGGCGATCATCGCCTTGAGAACGGTACCGATAACAAGGCCTTCGTCGACCGTATTGCGGAAAGCATATTTGAACGGCGCGGCGATGCCGGGCGCGGAGGACGACATCGACATCTGCACGATGCCGAGGCGTTCGCCTGTGGCGAATGCGACGCGCGCTTCGCTGGAGCTGAACGGGCCGACCACCGCGAGCGCACCGTTGTCCTGGGCGAACTGCTGCACCGCCAGAACCGACTGCTTCGGATCGCCGGCGCTGTCGAACTTCACGACCTTGAGCTTGGAGCCGTTGACGCCACCCGCCGCATTGATCTCATCGACCGCCATGTCGACGGCGATTTCATTGGTGCTGGCAAGGCTGACGAACGGACCGGTCTTGGCCATGGTGAAGCCGATGACGAGATCTTCGGCGTGAACGTGGGCGGTGGTGCCCAGCATCAGGGCTGCCGCGGCAATCAAGACTTTATGATTCATGGTCGCTCTTTCCTTCGGTTGGAGATGACATTGGATGGGGATTCATCCGGACAGTTTTTCCGGGGTTGCTCCGCCCAGGTAGGCTTCCTGCAGCCGCGGATCCTGTGCGAGTTTTGCGGGTTCGCCGTCCAGCACCACACGACCGAGTTCGAGCACCACCGCGTGATGCGCCACCGACAGCGCCTTGCCGGTGTTCTGTTCGATCAGCAAAATGGTCAGGCCATCGCGGTTGAATTCCTTGATCAGATCGAACAGCCGGCTGATGAACAGCGGCGACAGGCCGAGCGATGGCTCGTCCATCATCATCAGTTTCGGCCGCGCCAGCATCGCCCGGCCGACCGCCAGCATTTGCTGCTCGCCGCCGGACAGGCAAGAAGCGAGATGATCCTTGCGATTTGCCAGATTTGGAAAGCGATCGTAGATCGCCTCGATCTCGCGCCGAACCACCTTGGTATCCTTGCGCAAATGCGCGCCGATCAGCAGATTTTCCTCGATCGTCATCGAGATCAGGATCTGGCGTCCTTCCGGCACCAGCACGATGCCGCCACCGACGCGGCGATGCATGGGCTGTTGGGTCACCGGCTCGCCGTCGAAATAGATGTCGCCCCCCGACGGCTTCACAGCGCCGAGCACGGTAAGCAGCAACGTGCTCTTGCCGGCGCCATTGGCGCCAAGCACGGCGACAACCTGGCCCTCTTCGACCCGGACGGTGACGTCACGCAGCGCGGCAACCCGGCCGTAGGAGACCGACAGATTGGCCACTTCAAGCAAGGGAGCGCTCATGCGGCTTCCTCCGTGCCCAGATAGGCTTCGCGAACGTTTACGTCGGTCTGCACTTCCGCGAAGGTCCCTTCGGCGATTTTCTCACCGAAATTCAGCACGACGACATGGCCGCAGATCGAGCTGACGAAATGCATGTCGTGCTCGATCACCAGGAGCGTCACGCCGCGCGACTTCAACAGATCGAGATGCTGTTTCAACTCGGCGGTCTCGGTGGCGTTCAGACCGGCCGCCGGCTCGTCCAGCATCAGCAGCGAGGACGAGGCGAGCGTGGCGCGCACCAGATCGATGCGCTTGCGAATGCCATAGGGCAGCGCGCTGATCCGTTCATGGGCATATTTCTGCAGGCCGCACTCTTCCAGTTCCTTCATCGCGCCGCGGATCCAGCGGTGATTCGGAATGAGGCGAAACGGCTGCAGCAGGTCCGCAAGGCCTGAGGCGCGCACGTGCTGGCCGACCAGCAGATTGTCGAGCACCGTGAGATGCGACATCAGCCGGATGTTCTGGAAACTGCGCGCGATGCCGGCCTGTATCCGCCGGCGCGACGGCATTTCGGTGACATCGACGCCATCGAGCGCGATGGTGCCGCCGCTGACATCGTAGACGCCGCTGATCAGGTTGAAGACGGTAGTCTTTCCCGCGCCGTTCGGCCCGATCAGCGCCGTCGATGCTCCTTTAATCACACTGAACGACAGATCGCGGATGACACTGAGGCCATCAAATGATTTGGTGAGGCCCTGCACCGACAGAAACGGAGTTGATGCATTCATCGCGCCACATCCTGACGCAAGACCAGCTTTCGGAGGTAACTGCCAAATCCGGTGGTGAGCAGGCCCTGCGGACGCACGGCCATGAACAGGATGATGAAGACCGCGAACAGCGCGTAACGCCATTGCGCGCTGGATCGCAGCAGCTCCGGCATCAGCGTAAAGATCAGCGCGCCGACCAGCGGTCCCCACACTGTCTGCGTGCCGCCTAGCAGCACATAGAGCACCGTATAGGTGCTCAGCATGACGCTGAAATACTGCGCTTCGATATAATTGAAGTGATGCGCGTAAAGCCCACCGCCGATCCCGGCGACGGCGGCGCCGAGCGTGAACGCCGCGACCTTGATGAAGCGGATGTTGATGCCCATCAGGTCCGATACCAGCGGATCGCTTTTCACCGCAGTAAGATAGAGCGCGAACCGCGTGGTCGAGAGCAACGCCATGAACGCCACCACGCCGATCGCCGTGCCGATTACCGCGATGGCTTCGATATGCGCCGTGACGGGATAGCCGGACGCCCCGCCAACCACTTCGAGATTGAGGAAGATCGCCGCGATCACCTGCCCGAGCGCGAAGGTCGCCAGCGCCAGGTAGATACCATGGGTGCGCAGAATCGGAATGGCCACCAGTAGTGCGACCGCGGCAGCCACCGCGCCACCGCTGGCAACGGCACCAGCGACCGGCCAGCCGAATTCGTTGGTCAGGAACGAGGCCGTGTAGGCGCCAACCACCATGAATCCGGCAATGCCGAGATTGAGCTGTCCCGCCGCCAGCGGCAGATAGACCGCATAGGCGGCGATGACGTTGAACGACAACAGGACAAGAATGCCGAGACTGTAGCCGGTCATCACAGCTTGTCCCTGGCCGCCGGCTTGCCGAGCAATCCCTCCGGCCGCACGATCAACAGCAGGAGCAGAAGGCCGTAGACACAGATGTTGACGAAATCCGATCCGAGCGACTGGATCGACAGCACCTCGACGAGGCCGATCAGCAATCCACCGATGATCGCGCCCCAGATGCTGCCCATGCCGCCGATGATCATGGCGCTGACGCCCTTGAAGCCGAGGTTCTCGCCCATGAAAGGCGACACCTGCAGATAGCTGACCGCGAACAGGATGCCGCCCAGCGCCGTGAACAGCGCGTTGAACACGAACAGCTGCGGCACCAGCGCCCCGACATTGACGCCGAGCAGCGCCGCGGTATCGCGGTTCTCGGCGATGGCGCGAATCCGCCGGCCGGCATTACTCCTCTTCAGGAAGATCGAGAGGCCGAACACGACGCCGAGCGAAACCACCAGGCTGATCAGTTGCGCGCCGCCGATCACCACCGGTCCAATCCGCATGTTGAAATCGGCGATGATCTGCGGGAACGATTGCTGGTCCGATCCGAGATAGATAATCGCGATATTCTCAAGCAGAACGAGGAAGCCCAGCGAACTGACCAGCGGCACTTCGGGATCGCTGTTCTTGCTGGGCCGATAGGTCAGCCAATAGACCAGTAATCCGACAAAGGCCGCGCAGAACAATGCCGCGCCGAACGCAATGGTCCAGTGCCAGCCGACCCTGATCATTGCCCACGACACCATGCCGCCGACCATGAAGGTGCCGGGAATAGAGAAGTTGAGGAAATTCAGAACGCCGATCGCCAGCGTGAACGCCACGGCGATTAGCACATAGATGCCGCCGAGCATCAGGCCGTTGATGACCTGCTGGGCGATCATAATGAATTTTCCATCTGGGCAATCATCTTGAGATGTCCTGAACCTGTCATACGCTAGTGGTCGAGCAGCAGTGAGCCGAAGCCGGTGACGCGATCCTGGATGCCGCTTTCGCGCAATGCATGCCAATAGATCGCGGTGTTGATGGCGATCACCGGCTTGTCGAGCCAGAATTCCGCGACCCCCGCCAGCCGGGCCATCGCAAGATTCGTGCCTACCTGTACGATGGCATCGACGGAAGCGTCGTTAATCTCGCTGATGGCATCGCGCAGTTGTTTCTCGCTCACATAAGCGATCTCGACGGGGCTCCCGCATTTCAGACCTTTCAGCGCGACGATCTCGAAGCCGCAATCGGTGAAGAAGCGCCGGACCTGCTCGTCGCCGACCGGCATATAGGGTGTGATCACCGCGATGCGGCGGACGCCGGGATATTTGGCGAGCGCTGCGCGCACTGCATCCGATCCCATGGTCACCGCCGCGCCGCCAGCGATCTCGCGCATCCGCGCGGCGAGGCGTTCGCTGCCGTCGAGACCATCCCAGAACGTCTCGGACGACATCCCCAGCACCAGCCGCTGCGGCTGGCAGGTCATGACGCTGCGCGCGGCATCTTCCATGGTGGCGCGGATGTTGATCATCAGCCGGTTGAAGTCGTCGTCGTTCTTGATGGGATCATCGGGAATGTAGAGACGGCCGAAATGATTGGTCACGCCGTAGGGACGCATGCCCTCCATCTCCGGCTGGACCGAAGTGTTGGTCGAGGGCGCGATGATGCCGAGTTTGAGGCGAAAGCCGAGGGAGTCCAACATGGCCAATCACTCCTTTTCCTGTGCGGACCGCGCCGAAAACGCCGCGACGATCTCGTCCGACGTCATCAGGTCCGCATATTTCTGCTGCATGTCGAACAGATTGGCTTCGTGCGGCGCCAGCGCACGATCACCCACGCAATCCCGCGCCACCACGGTGACAAAGCCATTGCCCATGGCATCGACAACGCTGGCACGCACGCAACCCGATGTGGTGGCGCCTGTCACGATCACCGTATCGACGCCGCGGCCTGCCAGCCACGCCGTAAGATCCGTTCCGGCAAATGCCGACGGCAGCCGCTTGCGCAGCACCAGCTCGCCGGCAATCGGCGTCAGCTCGGGAACAATGGCTCCCTTTGGGTTGGCCTCCGTGAGCGCCAGCAGGCCCGGCACCTTGCGCGTAAAGATGTTGGCGTCCGCGCCGTCGTCGGCAAAGACGATACGCGTCATCGCGACCGGCCACTGCCGGCTGCGTGCAAAGGCCAGCAGCCGAGCTGTCGCAGCAATGGCTTCCGGGATATTGCCGCCGCCGAACATCTTTGGGTCCGCAAAGCTTTCGACGAAATCCACGATCAGCAGTGCCGGCCGCTGTCCAACGCCAGACGACGCACCAAAGCCCTGCTGCCGGTAGACAGCGTCGTCGTGCTTGGCTGGTGTTTCGGTCATGATGAGACCGCCAGCATTGCTGCACCTTCGCCTGGAACGCCGTAGCTGTTCAGCAGACCATCGACGACGTCATGATAGGCGTCCCAATCTGCGTGGGTGTAGTTGTAGTTGCGGATGATGAACGACGCGCCGGCGTAGAATTTTTCGTATTGCTGATGCCGGCCGGCAAATTCCGAACCGACCAGATCCCAGACCAACTTGTAGAGCTTCATGCGATCGACGGCGGGCAATTGTGGCGAGGCCCAATATTCGAGAAACCTGTCCTTCAAGACCGGATCGTTCATCACCGAGATATCCGCCGGCATCTGGAACACGCTGCCGCCCGACAATTCCCTGAGTTGATCGATGACGGTCGAATAATTTTCGGTGCACCAGTTCAGCGCGGCGTAAACGAAGCGACGGTTGAAGCAATAATACCCCTCCGATGGCCATTCCTCGGCTGCCTGAATCTGCCCCATGATGATGCCGCCGAGCGCCGCTTCCCAAGCCGCGAGCTTACCGAGCAGCTCGCGCACCGCCGGAATCTGGTCCGCGCCGGAAGCCTGCGTGATCCGGCTGGCAACGCCCAAGATCAACTGCATCTTGGCGTGGAAGCGAACGTTGGACTGATGATTGCCATAGGTATGGCCAGCGGTCTGGATGTAGATCTGCCGCGCCAGCGTCGCATCGTTGTGAACGAACACCCTATCCCAGGGCACCTTGACCTCGTCGCACAGCAGCATGCTGTCGGTTTCATCGAAGCGGTGCGCCAGCGGGTTCTCGAAGTCCGAGGTGGTGTCGCGCTCGAATGGCTTGCGCGACCACAGCGACAACCCCTTGGCGTTGCAGGGCACTGCGCAGGTAATCGATTGCTTGGACTGGCCCGGCGCCAGCGGAATCAGATTGCCGATCCATATTTCGTTGGCATAGACGGCGCCGGTGGCCAGCATCTTCATGCCGGAAATCACCACACCATCCTCGTCCTCGCGCACCACCTGCAGCGTCGGAATTGGCAGGTTGTTCTTCTCGTAGAAATCCGGGTTGCGCGCGGCCTGCGGCGGCACCACCGCATAGACGGCGTAGATGTCGTTCTCGCGCAGGTGGTCGTAATAAGCGAGCAGGTTATCGGCGTATTTCCCGAACACCTCCGGCTTCAGACTCATGCCGGTGACGAAACTGGAGACATGATCCGGCGAGCGCCCGAACATGCCGTAGGACAGGTTCGCGATCGCGCGATGAACGTTGTACCGGAATTCGAGATCCGCGCGGCTGCGTGCCTGGAGAAAATAGCCGCTGTAGCGCTTGCCGCCATTCTCGTAGGTAAGCAAGTCACGATTTTCCGGCGCGGCCTTCGCATCGTAGATCGCGGCGATCGACTGTGCGCCGTTGCGAAATGCCGGATGCGTGGTAACGTCATCGACCCGCTCGCTGCCGATATAGACGACACGGCCGTCGCGAAGCGACGCGAAATGTTCGGCACCCGTCTTCAACATTTGATTTCTCCGATGGATGCCGCGGTTGGCCTCGTCTGCCGAGGCGTTCTCGCCCGCGATTGCTTGAGCTCGCGCGCGATCTTTGTCACAAGCTCCGCCGCACGCTCGCTACATGGCAGGACCTGCTCAAGGTAGTGGGAGAATTTTTGAAAGGCCTTGGCATCGAAACATTCGAACAACACGTCGTTGACCCGACGCTGAGTGGCCGACAGGAACGCAAGCCGCTTCAGACCGAGAGCGGTGACCCGAAGAGTGACGCGCCGGCGGTCGACCGTATCGGAGACTTTCTCGATCAATCCCGCGGCGCTCAGCTTCTTCGTTTCGGTGGCAACAAAGGCGCTGGTCAGCTTCACGAGGGTCGCCAGCTCACCCACGCCGATGCCGTTTCCGTCGTTGACGCGATAAATCAGCATCAGAAGCTCGTGCTGGGGCGCGCTAATCCCAATGACCTGCGCAAAACCGGCTCGCATGACGTCTACCGAATTGCCTACCGCCATCAGTGTATGGATCATCCGCCGAAACGCCGCGTCGGACCCATCGATCAGCAACGCCTCGGACGAAACCGTCCGCAGCGAGGGGTCAGAGGCCACATTTGGGTGTCGCTTGGTCATGCCTTATAGTTAAGTTACTTTACTATATCGTAAAGGCATTAGTTTAGGCAAGCACCGCTCAACTTTTGCGCAACAAGAAACAAAGACCTATGCGTTTCTGTCAATCTTTTACGCCCGGCGCTGGCGTTGTTGCCATGGCACTTCCCAGGCATGCACAATTCGACCAAGCGCTCGGAAGAGGTCGAAAAGCTTCGTATATTGGCTTAAATTTCAAGTCGCCGAGTCCGCGTCGCCATGCCGCATGCTTGCTCCTGCGACGTCTTCAGCTATCAATCGGTTTCCACAAAAAAGCGGCGGCCGACAATCGATCCGACACACAAGATCGAACGGACCACCGTCATCGGGAGGAACGGATGCCTATTGGTGTTGGATTGATCGGATTGGGAATGGCGTTGAAGCCACACATCCTGTCCCTGCGTGAACTGGAAGCCGAAGGCCGCGTCCGGATCGTCGGCGGATTTTCCCCGTCGCAGGAGCGAAGGCTGGCGTTCTCCCGCCAATGGGACGCACCGGTTTTCGACCGGCAAGAGGATCTGCTGGCAAGACCGGGCCTCGACCTTGTTCTGATCCTGACGCCCCCGGGAACACATCTCCCGATCGTGGAAGCTGCTGCCGCAGCGCGAAAACATATGCTGGTCGAGAAACCGGTCGAGATTTCCGTCAACCGCGGCGAAGCGCTGGCTGCCGCTGCAGAAGCCGCAGGCGTTCGGTGCGCAATCTGCCTGCAGCATCGCTTTCGTCCCGCAGCGCTTCACCTCAAAGCCATTATCGACAATGGAGACCTTGGTCAGATTCTATCGGCAAGCGCTTCGATCCGCTGGTGGCGCGACGATGCCTACTTCAGGCAGCCAGGGCGCGGAATGAAGGCGCGCGACGGCGGCGGCGTCCTTCTGACCCAAGCAATTCATACGCTCGACTTGCTGTTACACCTGATGGGCCCTCACAAGGAGGTCGTCGGCTTCGCTTCGACCTCTCCCCTTCGGGCGATCGATACCGAGGATGTTACGGCCGCAGCGATCCGCTTCCATGGCGGCGCCATCGGTGTGCTCGACGCAACGAGCGTAGCGCGGCCGGGTTACCCTGAGCGGATCGAGATTGCAGGCACGCGAGGTTCGGCATTTCTGGAAACGCTGCAACTCACTGTCAATCGGGGCGACGGAACCACCGAGATTGTTGGCACATCGCAATCTGGCGGCGGCGGTGCCGATCCGATGGCCTTCGACCATGGCCCTCATCGGGCGGTCATCACCGAGATGCTGGACGCCGTCGATCAGCGACGGGAGCCTTCCAACAATGTGCGATCTGCGCTTCAGGTCCAGCGGCTGATCGAAGCTCTGTTGGCAGATGCAGCCACCCGCGCATGACCGGACTTCGGCCTGTCCGGGCACTTATGGTGCCGCGGCACGCAGCAGCTGGAAAGACCCAGCTAGAGTGCACGCTCGGAACGAGGACCCTGCCCGGGCGTCGCCGCGAGCAGTTCACGCGTGTACCTGCCAGCGTAAGTCGTATCGCGCGCTTCCTCTGGCAGCGGCCGAAATTCACGAAGCGATGCCGAGAAAATCTCGCATCAGGTTCGGACTGGCATTCAGATCGGCCGGAGTGCCTTCAAATACGACGTGGCCGTTGTTGAGGCCGTAAACGCGGTTGGCGAAGCTCAGCGCCGCCGCAACGTTCTGCTCGACCACGATCATGGTTCGGCCTTCTGCGGCGAGATTCCGGGCAACCACGACGAGATCGCGCACGATCAGTGGGGCGAGGCCTTCGAACGGCTCGTCGAGCAGAATGATGCGAGCGTCGCGGATCAGCGCGCGCGCAATCGCCAGCATCTGCTGCTCGCCGCCGGACAGCGTGCGCCCCGCCGATTTGCGCCGTTCCTTGAGCCGCGGAAACACCTCGTAGATGCGCTCGAAGGACCAGGCGTTCGGTGCGGTCAGCGCAGCAATGCGGAGATTCTCCTCGACCGTCAGGCCGCCGAAGATGGCGCGCTCCTCGGGAACCAGTTGCACGCCCATGCCGGCGATGGCGGACGGCGGCAGACCGCCGATCGGCTTGCCATCGAGCCGGATGGCGCCGGTCTTCGGCGCCAGCACGCCCATGATCGAGCGCAGCGTGGTGGTCTTGCCTGCGCCGTTGCGGCCGAGCAGCGCCACCACTTCGCCTTGCTCGACCCGGATCGAGAGGTCGAACAAGACGTGGGAATCGCCATACAGCGTGTTGATGCGATCGACTTCAAGCAGGCTCATGTTCGTGCAGCCCTCCAAGATAGGCGTCCTGAACCGCCTGGTTACCGCGGATCTCGTCTGGCGCCCCGTCCGCCAGCAGTCGGCCCTCGTACAGCACGGTGATGCGCTCGGCCAATCCGAAGATGGCGTCGAGATCGTGCTCGACGATCACGACGGTGCGCGACCGCGCGATATCCCGAATGAAGGCGCAGGTGGCTACGCGTTCCGCAGGACTCATGCCGGCGAGCGGTTCGTCGAGCAGCAACACGTTCGGGCTGGTCGCGAGCGCCATGCCTATTTCGAGCCGCCGCTTTTCGCCATAGGCCAGAATATGCGCCGGCGTGTCGGCGCGCTCCACAAGGTTGAGCAGCGCCAGGATCGCGTCGATCTGTTGCTCCACCTCTTGCAGACTGTCCGCCGAACGCAGCAGATCGAACCGCAACAGCCCACGGCGACGCGCGAGGGCGGCGATGCGCAGATTTTTGCGCACCGACAAATTCGGAAACAGCTGGTTGAGCTGGTTGCTCTTGGCGATGCCAAGTTGCGCCGCGTGGCTGACGCCGGCGCCGGTCACCTTCTCGCCGAACAGCAGCACCTCACCAGAGGACGGGCTGACCTCGTCGAGCAGCATTTTGAACAACGTGCTCTTGCCGGCGCCGTTGGGGCCAATCACGGCATGGATCGAGCCGCGCCGCACCTTGAAGGAAACGCCATCGACGGCTTTGAGGCCACCGTAGTGGCGCGCCAACGAACGCGCTTCGAGTGCGATCTCGCTATCGCCGGTCGCAGGTTCGGGCAAAGGCAGCGTGACGTCCGTGACCTTGGCCACCGGTGCGGTCGCGGCATCGACGTTGTGCGCCTCGATCGCTTCAGTCCTGACCTCCGCCGCGCGCAAGGCCGCGAGATTGCGCCGCTCATTCCACCAATGCGCAATCTCGCCGCAGATGCCGCGACGCAGCCCGATGACCAGCATGATGAAGGCGATGCCAAGCACCAGCTTCCACAGCGTCGCCAAGCCGGGGATCAGCTGCAGATTATCGCGCAGCCACAGCCAGACGGCGGCGCCAACCAATGGTCCGATCAGCGTTCCGGCGCCGCCCACGATGGTCTGCACCACAAGCTGGCCGGATGTCTCCAGCGAGAACGCGTCCGGCGGCATGTAGCTTTGAAACGAACCGAGCAGACCGCCGGCCAGCCCGGCATAGAGCGCGGCGATGACGAAGGCGGTGAGCTTGTAAGCCGGTACATTGTGGCCGAGCATCGCGACCCGGCCGGTGTTCTCCTTGATCGCCAGCAATATCGCGCCCACCGGCGAACCGACGATGCGACGCGCCAGCACGTAGCCGGTGAAGAAAATCACGGCGAACAGCACATACATCGGCAGGCCCGCGCTGATACGGATGGCGTGCTCGCCGAAGCCGAGCACGGGCACCGGCACGCCGGGGATGCCGTTCTCACCGCCGGTGTAGTTCGACAGCGGCGAGTTCTCGATGAAATAGGCCATCTGGCCGAAGGCCAAAGTGATCATCGTAAAATAGATGCCGATCCGGCGCACGGCGAGCCAGCCGACCAGCAGTCCGAACACACCCGCAGCGGCCGTGCCTGCGAGAAGCGCCAGCCACACGCTGCACAGTGCACCCGAGACCAGCAGGTAGGCGGTCACGAAACCGCCGACGCCATAGAATGCCGCCTGTCCGAACGACAGCAGGCCGGTCAGCCCGAACAGGATATCGAAACCGAGGCCAATCAGGCCCCAGTTCAGTACCCGCGTCAGCATGTCGGTGGAAAAGCCGAGATGCGGCAGTACGACGGGGGCTGCGATTAGCGTGAGAAAGACAGCGAATTCGGGAAGCCAAGCCCGCACTCCGCCCGATCGACCGGTCTTCATACCCGGCCTTCCGAGCCGAACAGACCCTGCGGGCGCAGGACCAGAAGCAGCGCCATCAGCGCGTAGAGCATCACTTCGGAATAAGAGGAGTTGAAGGCGCTGGTCAGGCTGATGATCTCGCCGGCGATGAGCCCGCCGATCACCGCGCCGGGGAATGAACCGAGACCGCCAAGCACGATCACGACAAAGGACTGCGCCATGAAGTTAGCGCCCATATCCGGTGTCACCGCAACGACTGGCGCATACAGCATGCCGGCCAGGCCGACGGCGACCACACCGATCGCGAACACTAGCAGGAAGGCGCGCCGCACGTTGATGCCAAGGATGCCGACCATGCCGGGGTTTTCGATTCCGGCACGGACCACGAGGCCCATCGAGGTTCGATAGAGCACGACATACAGGCTGAGCAGCAGCCCGGCGATGATGGCGATCAGCTGCAGGCGATAGGTCGGGTAGATCAGGAAACCCAACTGGGTGGCGCCCTGCCCCCAGGACGGCACCGGCACGCGCTGGGCGTTGCCGCCAAATCCCGAGCGGATGCATTCCACCAGCACGATGCCGATGCCGTAGGTGACGAGGATCTGATCCTCATGGGGCCGGTCATAGAAGAAGCGGATGATGATGCGTTCAAGCAAGAAGCCCAGCACCAGCATGAAGGCGCAGCCGACGACCAGCGCCAGCACGAAGGACGAGGTGTATTGCAGAACGACGAAGGCGGCGTAGGCGCCCACGGCGAACAGCGCGCCGTGGGCGAAATTGAGGACGCCCAGCGTGCCCAGAATGATCGTCAGCCCGCTGCTGACGAGCGCCAGCAGCGTGCCGAGGGCCAAACCGTTGAAGGCCTGCGAAATGAGAACTGGCCAGCTTGGCATGACGATCCTTAGGTGTAGGGGCCGAGCTTGCAGCCGAAGAAGTCGGGCGCGTTCATCACACTCTCGCCATCAGCGATCTCGACGATGTCGTAGAAGTCTTCCTTGTGCTTCATCGCCGAGGGCGCCTTGCCGCGCAGGATCGGAATCGGCCGCACCATCTGGTGGTCCTCAGCGCGGAAATAGACCTTGCCGATCGTGGTGTCGTAAGGCTGCGCCTTGGACGCTTCCATGGTCTTGATCACATCGACCGGATTGAACGTGCCGGCGCGCTCCACCGACATCGCCCAGAGGTAGGTCTGCATGTAGCCGATATGAGCGCCCCAGCGCGGATAGTATTTGTTCTGCGCGACGAAGCTTTCGACGAAAGTCTTGGCAAGCGGGTACGTGTCCTGCACGCCCCACCAGAAATCGCAGCTGCCATAGACGCCCTGCATCAGTTCGGCGCCGAGTTCCTTGTCCTGGAACGAGGACAGGTTGGGGACCACGAGCTTCATGCGCTTCAGCACGCCGAATTGTTCGGCCTGCTTGGTGGAGGCGACAGCGTCGCCACCAAAGGCGATATTGACGAATACGTCAGCGCCGCTGTTGGCGATATTCAGCAAAGCCGAGGAGTAATCGGTGGTACCGAGTGGCACGACTTCCTTGGCGACCTGCTTCCAACCCTGCTCTGTCGAGAACTTGGCGAAGCTGTCATAGACGGTGTGGCCGTAGGTGTAATCCGGCACCAGGAAGGCGGCCTTGATGTTCTTGCCCAGCGCCTTGGCAACAACCGGCGCGAGCGCCTTGGCGGCCATATAGGCGTTCTGCTGCGAACGGAAACCATAGCGCTGGCAATTCTTGCCGGTGATGTCGTTGGAGCCGGCGATGCCGACCATGTAGAGCACCTTTTCGCGGGAGCCGAGCTCTTCCAGAGCGATAGCGCTGGCGCTACTGACCGAGCCCGCCACCATGATCGCCTTGTCGCGCTGGATGAACTGGGTGGCGCTCTGCACGTCGAGGTTCGGCTTGCCCTCGGTGTCCGAGACCTTGTAGCGGATCTGGCGGCCGAGCACGCCCTTGCCCTTCAGGCCCCACTTCTGCGCGATGTCGCCACCGGCATTGATCTGCGCGATCGCCAGTTCATAGCCGAGCTTGAGATCGCCGCCGTCGCCGGAGAACACGCCGGTCAGCGGAATGGTCAGGCCGACGAACACCGAATCCGCGGAGACGCCGTCCGGGAACGTGCCGATGCTGGCCGGCGACTGCGCCGCGCCAACACCTGGAAGCATGAGACCGGCTGTGGCGCCGACTCCCCCGAGCAAAAGCTGCCGACGGTCAAACTGCATGACACACCCCTTTTTGTTCGATCACCGCCGATATTGGCCGGTGAGCTGCGGTTGGGGCAAGGCCCCGGCGAAATACGATCAGAAGCCGATGCGTGTCATCGTGTGCGAACGTCCCTCGTCCGCCTCGACAGCATCCGGAATGACAGACAGCGCTGCATCGTTCGTAAACGACGCAGGATGGAGCCTGCGACGATTGACGTTGAGGTCGAAAATATCGAAGCGGTTGTAGTAGCCGACGACATCGTGAAACTGTTTGGGCTCGACGCACAGATTGAGGTCGATGTCGGCATAGAGGATGCCTTCGTCCTCGCAGAGCGACTCACCTATCTGCTCGCCGGTGGGATCGATAAAGAACGACGCGGCGCGTGGCGTGGCATCGAGCACACCGGCTGCCGACGGATCACGCGCCACCAGCATGTCGCGCGCCGCCTTGTCGAGCACGCCGGCGGTGACCAGACCGAATACCTTGGCTTCGAAGCAATGTGCGCTCGCCCGAATCCGGGTTGCCGCGGCGATGTGATAGCCGACGCCGTCGGCCGGACGGCGGGTCGGCCACACCGGTGGCCAGCTTGAAATATGAAACTGTTCGCCCTGCGCCATCAGCGCATAGCGCGCCAGCGGGTTGGTGTTCTCGCCGCAGATCAGTTGCCCGATCTTGCCAAGCTTCGTGTCGATGACGCGCAGGCCCGCACCGTCGCCTGCGCTCCAGATCAGCTTCTCGTAGAAGGTCGGCACCAATTTACGATGGTGGTTGAGGATCTCGCCATCCTCGCCGATCAAGAGATTGCTGTTCCAGATCCCGCCGACGCTGACCGGCGACTTCTCGCTGACGCCGATCGACACCACGATTCCCAGCGAACGCGCCTCGTCCCGGATCGCCTTCACCTCGGGTCCGTCGACCGGCACCGATTGATCCGCCATCCGGACAAACAGGTCGTGATTGTCGATCGGCGCCCACAGCGCGGCCCAGACCGGAAAGGCCGGGATGAAGGTTTCGGGGAATGCGACGAGTGCGGCCCCCGCAGCCGCTGCCTCGCGGATGAGCGAGATCGCCTTTTTCGTGGTCGCAGCCTTGTCGAGAAATACCGGCGCGGCGTGGACCGCGGCGGCCTTGAAGCGGGGAAGCATGGATCTGTCCTTCTGTTACGGACAGGCTAAGTTGCTTCGGATCGCTATGGGTATAGGCAATCCTGCAACCCGGCTTGCAGCCGGCGACAATCCGCCTCACCGGAAGCGGGGTTGGCACAGCTCTTGCTGTTTAGAAGCTCATGCAGGACTTCAACTCGCTCGATTGGGACGATCTCAAGGTATTCCTTCACGCGGCCCGCGGCGGAAGCCTCGGCAGCGCGGCCAAACGGCTGCGGGTGGATCAATCCACCATCAGCCGCCGAATTGCGCACCTCGAGAGCACACTCGGGATTGCGCTGTTCGAACGTCTGCCGTCAGGATTGCGGGTCAACGAGGCCGGCGATCGCCTGCTCTGTCACGCCGAACGGATCGAGAGCGCGGTCATCGCCATGCGCGAGGACGTGCAATGCGGCGGCAGCCGGATGGCCGGCCGCGTGCGGCTTGCCACCATGGAAGGCATTGCCTCGCTCTATCTGGCGTCGCGCTTTTCCCGGCTGCGTCAGCAGCATCCGAACCTGACCATCGAACTCCTGACCTCGCCGCAGACCGTGTCGGTTAACCGGCGCGAAGCCGACCTCTTCCTGAGCTTTTTCCAGCCGACCGGCCAGGGCATGGTTTCGGAACGGCTCGGCTGCTTCCAACTCGGATTGTACGGCTCGCAAACCTATCTCGATCAGAAAGGGATGCCCGACAGCGCGTCGGATCTCGAGCGGCATGCATTCGTCACCTACATCGACGATCTCATTCAGCTGGATTCCGTGCGCTGGCTCGACGATATCATCAAGACCCCCAACGTCAGCTTCCATTCCAACAGCATGATCGCGCAGATGAATGCGGCGGCTGGCGGCCTCGGTCTCGTGCTGCTGCCAAGCTTCGCCGTGGACGGCCGCGACGACCTCGTGCCAGTGCTGCACGACAGGATGTCGACGGCGCGCGAGCTCTGGATCAACGTCCACACCGACCTGCAGTTTGTGCCGCGGATTCGGGCGGTATCGAGCTTCCTCAAATCGACCTTCAAGGCCGACCCGATAATGCAGGCGAATACATCCGGCCGGAAATTGCTCGATGCGCTGTTGGAAGTCGATCAGGTTGTCGCGGCCTCACAATAGAGCCGGGGCTTTCAATGTACATCGTACGGTTGGCCGACGTGCGCACATGGCGGATGTCGAAATGACACTCGCGGATTACACCCTGTACTGATCGCGAAGCTTGCGTTTGCGCATGATCGCGATCACCTCGTCGTCTACCAACGCTTCCTGCATGATCTCTATCCGGGCCGGGGCCATGACTGGGTGCTCCGGCAGGACCCACACGTGCATCTCGCGATAAGGAAGGTCGCGTTTTACGCGCTACCGCAGGCGCTCGCCTTCATGCGGCACCTGCCGATCATGATGTTCCTCGCCCGCGATGCCGGGTACCTCGCCTTCTTGCTGGCGGCGCAGGCCGAACTGGCGGATGGCCTGCGGCCATCCTTTGCTTCGATGGCCGACTGTCTCGGCGTCTCACGAACTTCGTCGCCGATGTGGAGGCGGATCAGGATGCCATCGCACAAATTGCCTTCGCCGAACTTCGCGCAGCCGAGACCGCTGGGAGATAGAACAGGTTGCCCAACATAGTGGGCCCCATCGCATTGCAGCGGCGACCGCGGGTTGGCAGGGAGCGTTACCTGCATCGCTCTCCGAAAGAACGCTTATGTTTCCACCGCCTGCACCAGGGGTAGAGCCATGCACGCACAGCATCTGAGACTCGCCGCATGTATGCTGAAGGTATTCGCCAGCATTTCGCGGGGCGACTGAGCCGGTTATTGACGCGGCAAGCCATAATACCACTTAACAATCTATTTAATTTAATTTAATTTGTCGACGGAAATTTAATTTGGGATAGCATCGCCTTTAACCAAGCGAGGCTAGCTGTGGAACTCGCGAAGCAAATTGAAATCGCCCCTAAAAATGGGGATTTCATTGTCCTGCAGGACAGCTGTTCGTGGGAGGTGGGCCGCTGGGCCGAGGAGGCCAGAAGGTGGGTTCAACTCGACGGCACACCCGTCCGAATTTCTCCAACACACTGGACACGGGTCTACGGTGACGTTGCTGACGCAACCGACCGTGAACGTTTGCCGTTTCTTGCTTTTCCCCTCCCGGACGACGAAGCAGAACAAACACAGAAACGACCTCTTACTCGTTTGCTTCTGACTCTCGCGGCCACAGTTCTCTGCATCGGCGGATTTGGCTTTTGGATCGGATCCAAAGATTTGAGCTCTGATAATTCGGCGGCCGAGCTGGAACGGGCATTCTCTCAAGAACGCGATCGAGCGTATGCCAATATCGGCATGCTCACTGCCGCTCGCGAGCCCAAAACCATCGCGCTAATGGAGGCATTGGACAGCAAGCGAATTGCGGATGACAAACAGAGGGACTTGAAGCGGGCCGAGGAGAGTGAGGCAAGGGCGGAAGCGCTCGCCCGCGAGCTTGCGTCCGCTCACGAGAATGATGCCGCGGCCCGCAATCTCGCTGCTGCGCGCGAGCGTGAAAATGCCGCACAGGCACTGGAGGCCAAGCGCACTGCCGATGCCAGGCAGAGAGAATTGAAGCAGTCCCTCGACGAAAGTGAAAAACGGGCAGATGCGCTCGCGCGCGAACTTATGTCTGCGCGAGAGATTATTGCGTTGGCCAGTAAGCCTTCCTACGCAGAGGGGCCGAACGCTGCGCCTGAGCCCACAGGCTCAACGACGAGCCCGCAAAGCGCGAGTAACATAGCGGCAGGAGCGCAGACCTCTTCCGACGTAACGCCAGACGATGCAACAGCCGGCGCTTCGGGACGGCTCGCGCGGCTAGACCGCCCCCAACATGGCTCACCCCAACCGCCGAATGCTATATCCTCCGCAGATGAAGCAAAGCTTGTCGCCCGCGCCGAAGCCCTGATCAAGCAATCTGATTTTGCTGGCGCGCGGCTTTTGCTCGAACACGCCTTTGAAAAAGGGAGCGCGCGCGCTGCCTTTTTGATCGCCGAAACCTATGACTGGCAAATACTTCGCTCATTGCAGGCATATGGCGTCCGCGGGGACGCCCAAATGGCACGCCAGTTTTATGAACTGGCCGCAACGGCCGGCATCGAGAAGGCGCGGGAACGGATGGAGGCGTTGCAATCGGATGCGATCATCGACACGCGTGTAGGAGGGGAAAAGCGCACCAGATAGGAGAGCTGCTTGCGAGATCGCTTCGAAAACCCCGAACGGCCCGCTGACGCTTTTAAGCGTGAGTATGACCGGGCAGGCGTCCGGCGCCGATGTCATTTTATGAATTGAGAAAAATGGATATTCCAATGACGTTCACAGCAAGACTTGCGATGGTTGCGATCATTTCATTTGCGTGTTTTAGCTTAGGCAACGCTCAATCTCGTCGAACGCAGATCTCGCAGCCTCCAGCAGGTATCCCAAGCGAGGCGCAGATCAAAGAGCGGCTCAATGCCTGGACAATAGGTTTAGCGGGTGGTCTTCTCGAAGGTGCGCCCATCCGGCTTGCTACCGACATCGCCCGGGTCGTGAATGACGGCGGTGTTATGCATGTTCTCCCGATCGTAACCCGTGGTCCCACCGAAAACGTCAACGATCTCCTGTATCTCAAGGGTATAGATGCTGCGATCATCAATAGCGACTCGCTTGAGGAATATAAATCCCAGGTGCCGCAAATTCAGCAGCGTATTACATATATAATAAGCCTGTTTCCTTCCGAACTGCACATTTTCGTTCGTCCGGAAATTAGATCGCTCCAGGACCTGGTGGGCAAGAAGGTCAACTTCAATACGCAAGGGACTGCGGCCGCCTATTCCGGCCCCCTAATTTTCAGCCGCCTCGGTATCGAGGTGGAAAAAATGTTCATTCCGCATCCTGCGGCTCTGGAGCAAATGAGGCGCGGAGAAGTTGCCGGCGTCGTTTTCGTAACATCGAAGCCGGTCGATGCTTTCCTGAAAGGCCGATGGGAAGCCGGGTTCAAGCTTCTGCCCGTCGAGTATAGCTCGAAGTTCGAGGACTACTACCTTCCATCATCTTTTGACTTCACCGATTATCCAAACCTCGTCGCCCAGGGAGAGCGGATAGCCACGATTGCTGTGCCCACGATCCTCTCAGCCTACAACTGGCGCGCCGGCTCGGATCGATATCGGCGCGTAGCGCGCTTTGTCGATGATCTTTTCAGCCGGGTGGATAAACTGCAGGTGCCAGGATTCGACGCAAAATGGAAGGACGTCAATCTGAGCGCGAAAGTGCCAGGCCTGGAGCGTTTCCGAGCGGCCCAGGAGTGGATTGATCGGTCGGGTGTCGCGAAACGGAACGAGGCTCAGTAGTGCGAGGCTGGCCTATTGCCATGGCGCTTTCGATTGCTAGCCAGGCGGTCTGTTCTCAGCCGGCGAGTGACGCTATCTCACGGTTGAAATCCTGTTTCCAGCTGGAGCGCGCGCTGCAACCCGCATGTCTGGAAAAATTATCGCGCGAATTGCCCGATAGAAATAATCAAAATTCCGCGGAGCCAACGGCGCGAAGCTGGATCGTGAGCGAAACAACGTCGCCTGTGGATTACAGCCCCATAATCACCGCGACGACTTCGTCCCAAACGGTCGCGAAAGATGCACCTGCGACCTTCGTCATCCGCTGTCGAGGTCAGCGCACCGACCTGCTGGTCAGCACGGAAGGATCGTGGCGCGCCTCGCGAGCCAACGAACTACAGGTCGATTTCAGGGTCAACGACCAACCCGCGGTCAGGACGCAATGGATTGCGTCCGCGGACGGACGGAGCGCCCATTTCAAGGACGACGCAGTCCGATTTCTGCGGTCGCTGCCCGATGGAGGACGAATTATCGTCAGCGTGTCCGATTGGCAGGGTCCGGCGCACGAAGCGTCATTTCAACTCACAGGGCTGGATGCTATCCGACAAAAGATCGCAGCTGCCTGCAAATGGACGCCGGCAGCAGACGGAATGGCGCCAGCGAGACGCTAGAGCCGGTGGATGGCAATGGCGCTGCAGCGCGATCGTTTCAGATCGAATTGCAATCGCACTCTACTCTTTCGTTCGAGCAATGATCATTCTGAAAGGGCGGTTTCCGCTTTTGCAGATTACGCTGCCGATCGCTCAACGTCTGTTACGGCCGAACATAGCTCCAGCCCTTTTCCTGCAGCTCCATCAACGTGACGACACCCGACGGAACGAGGCTTGCCTCCGGCAGGATAGCGACTGACTGGCCCTCTCGTTTCTCCATGGCCTGTTTGGTATTGTTGCACGCCGAAAACTGAATCTTGCCGGGAAGCGCGAGGTCTTTGAATTGCTTGATCCGGTCCTGGACCGGCGAGGTATCCCGCAACATGTGAAGGCCTGGGCCATAGGTCACGATATTGACCTCTACGGGCTCGCCTTTTGTCCGGTAATATTCGAGAACGTTCGTCGCGTTGTTCAGCGCAAGGTTCATGACAGTCGGATCATTTTGATCGACCTGAATGGCAACGCGGTGCATCTTTGCGATATCTTTCGTCGCTTTCGCATTGCCCGCAAAACTCCCCGGGATAAGCGACATCGATATCAGGGCCGTGAACGCCAACAGACGAAAAAGGCTGCGCATCATGATGCTCCTCCAAACTCTGGTGCGGCTCGATTATACTTGTTTTAATTAAATAATAACTATTTAATTTTATTTAATTTCCGCCGGTTTCACGTCACTCCGGAGGCATCGGGGGACAGTGCGAACCGATTGCCGCGTCACCAGAAACGCATGCAGCGCCCCGGTCATCGCCATCGGACAAACTGGTGAAATGGTCACATGGAAGGTCGGGCAGAGATGCTGTCTGGCACGGTTGACGCCTGAGCGCATGGCCGGCGAAATACAGCCACCTACCATCGGCCGATGCCGGTCCGGAATCAGGGGTGATATTCGCCGAGAAGATTATGCCGAATGGTGTCGGAACCGGCAGGTTAGTCACCAACAACAACCGCGCAGAAGCGATGGAACAAAACTATCCGTCGTGCATGGCGGATTTCATCCATCTGGTCGTGCTGCTCGAGGAAAGAAAATCGAGCGCCGTACGCTGAAGAGCGTCCGGCGCGGCCTTGCCCTGAGCAACCACAACCATCAGGTCGCAACGTCGTGAGACCGCTATACCCACCGCCTGTCGCTGCGAGAGATCGGACATCTGGAGCTCATAGCTTCTCATTCGTCCGGGCATGTCGGCAATCCGCACCGCCTGTCCCGGCTGCAAAGGGCGGAAGCGCTCGCTGATCAGATCGATATCGGCAACGCGATCGACTTCTTCATCATCGGCAACGCCGGAGGCGCAATTGCAAAACCCGATCTTCGGCCGGACGTACAGCTCCATCTCGCCGCCACAGAAGCTGGCCGGGCAGCGATACGCCCGTCCCGGCGGCCATCCGTCGCGCGGAAACGGCCAGGCAATCTCCTGCCACCCTTTGGCGCGAGCCGAGGCGCCGACATAGGCCGCAAAGCCGGATAGGATGACGCCGGCCACTGTCGCGCCCATCAGTTGCTTCCGCGCCGTCGTCCAGCCACGCGGGCGCATATCAGCGCAGACCGGCAACGCTGCGCGCCGCCCCCGTCATTTCCAGAATATGCAATCCGGTGTTGGCGCGATCGGCGATGTAGATGTAGCCGCGCTCGTCGGTCTCCACATTGTTGGTCTGGATCGCGACCCTGCACCGATCCTTGCCATCGATGGTCACGCAGCGCTTGTCGGTCGCAGCGGTGATCGATGGGATGAAGTAGCCTACCTCCTTGGGATGATAGGGGTCGCGAATATCCAGCGCCCTGACGCCGGCATTGAAGAACGCGATGAAGGCCATCTTCTTATAGAAGACCGGCGCCATGCTTTCATTGGACGAATGCGAGCCGAAGCGCCCGCCCCGGTCGCAGAACGAACCGCTCGCTTCCGAAACCGTATAGCTCGAAATCATCATCGGACGATTCTCGACCGTGACATCGGCGAACCACACCATCTGTCGGGGCTCACCACATTCGTTCAGGATAGCCTCATCGACGATCATCACGATGTCGCGCGTCTTGCCGTCCTTGTCCTTGGCAAACTCCGCGATCGGCATCTGCTTCATCGGAAACGTGGTGTGGGCGCCGTTGAAGGCGGACATCGGCATTCTCGCGATCTCTGGAAAACGCAGATTGTCCGGTGTCGGTTCCTTGGGTCCATTGATCAGTTTGTCGCGATCGACGATCTGCAGGAAACCACCTTTGTTGGTGCCATAGCCGAAATAGATCCGATTGCCATCCGGTCCGGTGGAGATCGGCCCATGAACTTCGGTAGGCACGACGCCAGTGGCGCCAGGCTCCTGGCCGGGAAGACCGAAGTCGCGGATCTTCACGGGATGCGCGGGATCGCTGAGATCGTAGACCTGTGTCATCCGCCGTGTGCGCCAGTCCGGTGCGCCCGACACCAGGAAGGCAATGCCGGTGTCGCATTCCCACCAGCTCTTGTGCGTGTCCTTCAGCCCGCCGATGCGCGTCACCAGGACAGGATTTGCGGGATCTGCGACGTTCCAGATTTCGTGCGCCTCGCTGCCGAATGTACGAAGCATATAAACTGCCGAACGATCGCCCTTCGGCAGCGTCTTGCCGTCGCAGACGCGAACCATCTGCGCGCCGCCGCTTTCGTATTTGCCTTCCTGTCCGGGAATATGGCGAAGATATTTCGGCTGCGCGGGATCGGTGACGTCGACGATGGAGGTGCCGTTCGGCTCGGCCTTTCCGGTCTGCGGATTGACCGGATCGGGCACCTCATCGGTGCCACCATGATGTCCGATGTAGGCGATCCAGCGATCGCCTTGATGATGGATCGTCGGCTGATAGCCACTTCGCGCCTGCAGATCGTTCATGCCCACCAGTTGCATGTTCGATGCCTCTGGCGGCGCGCCGATCACCTGTTGTTGCGCGTTGGCGCCCGGGGACCACGCGCCGAAAGCGATCCAGATGCAGGAAGCGAGCTTAAGACGATCGATGATCATTTCTTCACTCCTATTTTGTCAGTAAGGCGCATGCCTTCAGTGCAATTTTCTGGACATCAGGCTCACGCAGGATAGTTTGTGCGCATCAGGAGCGAAGCGCTCCGCTTCATGCAGAAAATGACAGGGAGATACACGATGAGTCAGCCGCACGGCCGCATCATGCGCCCCAGCGAGATCACGCCGCACGAGCGCGGCGGCGGCGCCCGCACGACGCCGCTGGTGACTCGCGGCATTGGGTCGACCAGCCTTCTCAACGGCATCACCGAATTCGGTCCCGGCGCGGCGATTCCGCTGCACACGCATAATTGCGAAGAGAGCGTCATGGTGCTGGAAGGCGAAGCGATCGCTGAACTCGACGGCACCCAGCATCGCATGAACGCAACAGACACGACGTGGGTCCCAGCCAACGTTCCCCACCGGTTCATCAACGCATCGAAGACCGAAAGAATGCGGATCTTCTGGACCTACGCATCGATAGATGCGACGCGCACGATCGTGGCGACTGGCGAGACGCGCTCGGTCGACTCGGAGCGAACCTAACGCCCTGTTCTGCGGGTGTGAAACCTGCTGTTTCATTTGGCCGCGATACCCATCTCCTCAATCAGCTTGCCGTATCTGGCGAGCTGATCGCGTGTCAGCACACGCAGCTCCTCAGGCGAACTGCCCCTGATCGCAAGTCCCTGCTCATCGAGCTTTCGGCGCGTCTCCGGATCAGCAAGTGCCTTGAGCACTTCCTGATTGAGCCTTGTCACGATGTCCTTTGGAGTGCCGGCCGGAGCCACGATGGCGAACCACGAATTGAACAGAAATCCGGGAAGGCCGGATTCGGATACTGTGGGCACATCGGGAAATTGCGCCAGGCGGGCCTGGGTCGTGACGCCAATCAGCTTGACCTGGTCGCCCCGCACCAGTGCCGTCACCGTTCCAAGACCCTGGAAGGCGACCGGGATCTGACCCGCGGCAACATCGGTCGCGGCCTGGGTTGCGCCCTTGTAGGGCACATGGGTCAGCGAGATGCCGGCGCCGGATGCGAACATCGCCATCGCCAGATGCTGCGGGCTCCCCACGCCGCCCGAACCATAATCGATTTTGCCCGGCGAGGCTTTTGCGGCAGCAATCAGGTCGGCCGCGGTCTTGAATCCGGATCGCTCGTGGGTGATCAATCCCCACTCGACAGTCGCGACCAGTGAGATCGGCTCGAAATCCTTCAACACATCCCAACGCAATTTGGGCTGCAAGGCAGGCACCATGGTCATGATGCTGTCGTTGAAGCCCCCGATCGTGTAGCCGTCCGGCGTCGCCCTTGCCACCTGCTCGGCCCCGATGACGCCAGCCGCGCCCGGCTGATTCATGATGACGAACTGCTGGCCCATGTTTTGCGACATCTTCTGCGTGACGATACGCGCCGCAACATCTACCGCGCTTGCCGCCGCTAGCGGAATGATCATCCGGATCGGCCGGTCGGGATAGGTTGCCTGCGCAAAGGCCGAATGGGCAAAGAGACAAACTGCGAGCGCAGAGACTGACGAGCGACGAAAATGCATGCTGGTATCTCCTAAATGAGTTTCGCAATTCCAAGTTCGCCGGCGAGCTTGTCGAGCCCCTGCCGCAGCGCCGGGGCGATCGGGATTCCAACGCTGGACCGGCGCTTGCGTATTTCGTGGCTGCGTTCGCCGGGAACATGAATACGGTCAACGCCGGGTATCCGTGCGCTGCCACGCAGATCGCCGATCAGTCGGTCGACGCTCGACTTGAAAACATCGACCTCGCCGAAGGCCGCGATATTGATCGCAGCGATGGCCTGACCGGTATTGGTGACGCTGCCGTCGTCATGATTGAAATCGATGACGTCCTTTCCCATCGCGGCACCGCCCAACGTTCCCGCCAGCAGGCCGATGATCAAGGCAAGTCCATATCCCTTGTAGCCGGCTTCCATGCCGCCGAGCGGCAATAGCATGCCCTCCTCGGCACGCTTGGGATCGGTGAGCGGCTTGCCTTCGCGATCGATCATCCAGCCTTCCGGCATGGTCTCGCCGCGCAACGCCTTGGTCTTGACCTTGCCATAGGCCGCAACCGTCGTCGCCATATCGAGCACAATGGCTTGCTCGCGCCCGGCCGGTATCGCTGCGGCGATTGGATTGGTCGACAGCAACATGTCGAGTCCACCCCAGGGCGGCAGATGATTGGCATTACCGACGGCGAAATACAGACCGATCATGTCGTGGGCCAGGGGCATGCTCGCATAGAGCGATGCCGGCCCGGCGTGATTGCTGAATTGCGAACTGACCCACGCAATCCCGGTGATGCGGGCCTTTTCAATGGCGATCTCCGCCGCTCGCTTCATCACGAGATGGCCCATGCCATTGTCGCCATCAATCAAGGCTGTACCCGGATGGTCGCGTACGACTCTGATATTCGGTGACACATTGAAGCCGCCGGCCTTGATACGGCGGGCATATTGCGGCAGCCGGGTTACGCCGTGTCCATCGGATCCCTGCAGATCCGCCTGGGCCATCAGCGTTGCCACGGTCTTCGCATCCGCGGCGGGCAAGCCCAATACGGTCAGGGCCTCGCGGATAAAGGCCGTCAGGCGATCAAATGATACGTTCAGCTCAGCTTGCACAGTGCCGCTCCAGTCCAGAATTGTTTCAATCGAAAGCAGCAGAAGGAATTGCCGTCGGCGGTCTGAACTTGCGGATGCGGGCATAGACCTGTGCCAGGATCAGAAACAGCGACAACGCCAGGAATGTCGCGCTGATCGGATGATCGATGAAGATCCGCAAGCTGCCGCGGGAGATCAGCAGCGAACGGCGGAAGTTTTCCTCTAGCCGCGGTCCAAGGACAAAGCCAAGCAGGATCGGAGCGGGCTCGAAGCGGAGCTGAATCAGAAGATAACCGAACATTCCGCAGATCAGCGTCGAGCCGACGTCGAACATGTCATTGCGCGCGGCATAGACGCCGATGCAAACGAAGAACAATGCGGTAGGGTAGAGATAGCGATAGGGTGCGGTCAGCAGCTTCACCCAGACGCCGATCATCGGCACGTTCAGAAACACCAGGATGATGTTGCCGATCCAGAAGCTGGCGATCAGTCCCCAGAAGATGTCGGGATGCTCGACAATCAGGCGAGGTCCCGGCGTGATGCCCTGGATCATCAAGGCGCCCATCAGCAACGCCATCACGGCGTCGCCGGGGATCCCCAGGCTCATCGTCGGAATGAAGTCGCCCTGCACGGCGGAATGCGTTGATGCCTCTGGACTGGCAACACCCTCGACCGCACCATGCCCAAAACGTTCCGGCGTCTTCGACACTTTCTTCTCGGCAGCATAGGCCACGAACGACGCGATGGTCGGACCGGTGCCGGGGATCAGCGAGCACAGCGAGCCGATCAGCGTCCCCCGGACGATGGGAAATGCCGCCCGTTTCACGTCCGCGCCAGACGGTCGCAGATCGCGAAAGCCCAGCTTGGTATAGGTTGCATTGATCGGCACGGTGTTGTTGACGCTCTTCAGGAACTCGGCGATTCCGAACAGACCGAGCGAGACCGCAACGAGTTCGATACCGTCGGCGAGATCGATCAGCCCGAACGTAAAACGCTCGCTGCCAGTGTTCACGTCGGTGCCGATCAGGCTCAGGAGAATGCCGAGCAGCGTCATCGCGACGCCTTTGAGCGGCGATCCCTTCGCCAGCGTCGATCCCGCCAGAAGCCCGAGCAGCATCAGCGAACAGATCTCGGTGGGACCGAACTGAAAGGCGATCCTCGCGATGAACGGCGCCATGAAGACCATCTGCAAAATGCCGAAGGCGGCGCCGAAAATCGCGGCCAGCATGGTGATGCCGAGCGCGACGCCGCCGCGGCCCTGCTTGGTCATCGGAAAACCATCGAGGCATGTGACCGCGTGCGGCGGGTGGCATGGCAGGTTGAGCAGGATCGAGCAGATCGCGCCACCATATTGCGCGCCATAGTAGATGCCCGACAGCATCAAGAGCGCCGCGACAGGCTTCATCGCAAAGGTCAGAGGCAGCAGGATCGAAATCGTCGACAGCACGCCCATTCCGGGCAAGACGCCGACGAGATTGCCGATCAACACACCAAGAAAGCACCACATGAGATTATGTGGTTCAAGCGCAATGCTGAAGCCATGCATGAGGTCGACAAAACCGGTTGTGACCATCTTACATTCCCCGCAGAATCGGAATTTGAATCTTCAGCCCATAGGCAAACAGCGCGATACCGAACACGGTGACGCAAGCGGCCAGCACCAGCGCCTCCTTCACTGTCGTCGTTCGCGAGCCCATCGCCGAGACAAACACGCAAGCGAAGATTGCCGGCAGAAGGCCGAGATACTCGGAAAACAGCATGAACAGGCAGACGCCGGCGATGATCGCGACCCAGCCACGCCAATCCATCGACGACGGCGTCGCATGATGCGGATCTTCGAGACCGGTCGTCGTCGGCCCGGCGGCGCCTGAACCGGACACCGCGATCGCCGCACCGACCAAGATCATGCCGCCGCCGAGCACGGCCGGAAAAAACCCGGACTCCATTTGCGCGAGGGAACCAATGCCGTATTTGCTGCCCTCATAGGCGGCACCGGCACCGATCAATGCGATCAGTGCACCGGCATAGTAGTCACGTTTGCTGTCAGGGATCATGATTGGCGCCAGATGATGGTGCGTTCGCTATGCATCAGCGAGTTCCCGCATGAGTTGATACAGCGCAGGCTGCGCCTCGAATCCGATTCCCGGATGGTCCGGCAAAGCAATGTGTCCGTCGCGCACCTCCATGCCGTCGGCGAAACCGCCGAAGGCAGCGAAGACGCCGGGATAGGATTCACAGCCGCCCAGCCCCAGTCCGGCGACGAGCGCGAACGACATCATGTTGCCGCCATGGGGAAAGATCCGCTTTCGCGATCCGCCGAGCGCTTCAACGCGCGCAACAATTTGCGCATAGGCGCCGACGCCGTAAGCCTGCGGCGGATCGACCTGAAGGATGTCACGATCTCGGCGAAAGCCGCCAAAGCTGAACAGGTTTTCGACGTCCTGCAGGCAGAACAAGTTTTCCCCGGTGGCCAGCGGCGGCCGGTATGTCTCGGCCAATCCGGCGAAGGATCCGTAGTCGAGCGGCGCGCAGGGTTCTTCGAACCAGCGCAGCCCATAGGGCGTGAGCGCGATGGCATAGTCTCGCATACGTGGCTTGGACAATGCCGCGTTGGCGTCAACAGCGAGATGGTCGGCACCGGCCATCAGGCCAATGGCGGTCTCGATGCGCGCGACATCATCCTTGATCGACGCGCCGCCCACCTTGATCTTGATGTGGGTATATCCGGCCCCGAGATGGCGTTTGACCTCGTCGGACAACGCCGTCAGGTCGCCTTCCGGCCTGTACCATCCACCGCCGACATAGCAGGGAACCGTCGCAGCCGTCGTGCCGTCGCCAAAGCGCTCTGCGAGCACATGCCACAGTGGACGGTCCAGTATTTTCGCCAGCGCGTCCCAGACCGCTGTTTCGATAGTCCCGATCGGCACAGAGCGCTCGGCGTCGCCGCCCGGCTTTTCCCGCAGCATCATGCGCTGAAAAATCTTCTCGGGATCAATCAGACCCGCATCGTCCGCCAATTCCTCTGGTGCTGCCGACAGAATTCGCGGCACAAAACGCGCCCGCATCGCCGCGCCGCAGGCGTAGCGACCGGTGGAATTGAAAGCGTAGCCCACGATCGGCTTGCCGTGACGCATCACATCGGTCACGACGGCGACAACCGACGTGGTCATTTCGGAGAAATCGAACGCAGCGTTCCGCATCGTCGATGCGACGGGAACGGCCTTCTCGAAGATGCCGGTGATACGCAAGTTGATTCCGATCGATCAGACGGGTTTGATGCCGGCCTTTGCGACGATATCGCGCCACTTCGGCACTTCATCGACGATGCGCTTCTGCATGCCCTCGGGACCGTTGGCGAGGACCTCGAAACCATTGCTGCGCAATTGATCCGCGATCTTGGGGTCCTTCAGGATTTCGATCGACTTCGTTGCCAGCAACTGCACGATCTCCGGCGGGGTTTTGACCGGGGCCAGGAATCCCTGAAATGTGTCGGCGATGAAATCCGTGTAGCCAAGATCGACCATGGTGGGCACATCCGGCAGATCGAACCAACGATGCGCGCCGGTGACGGCCAATGCCTTCAAGGCGCCGCTCTCGATATGCGGATGCGCCGGCGGCAGCGCCGCCGAACAGACCTGCACCGTGCCGCTGAGAATGGCCTGGATCGCCGGTCCGGCCCCGGGAAACGGCACATGCGTCATCTGGATGCCGCTGACGATCTTCAACAGCTCGCCAGAAAGATGCGGCGTGGTCCCGATACCGGGACTGGCGTAGTTCAGCAGATTGGGTTCGGCCTTGGCGCGGGCAATCAGTTCCGGGATCGAATTGATGCCCATCTTCGGGTCGATCAGGATCACATTCGGCGATGTGCCGAGTTCGGCGATCGGCGCAAAATCCTTGTAGGGATCGTAGGGAATTTTGGCGTAGAGGCCGGGATTGACGACATAGGCGCTCGACGTGATCAGCAGCGTGTAACCGTCCGGCTCGGCGTGGGACGCAACGCCAATCCCGATATTGCCGCCCGCTCCGGCCCGGTTATCGACAATCACCGAACCGCCGATGGCATCGCCGAGATGCGCGCTGACGATGCGTGCCATGATGTCGGTCGGGCCGGCCGGCGCGAATGGCACGATGATCTTGACGGCTCGGGTGGGATAGCTCGCAGCGCCGGCGCTTTCCGGCCGGAGGCCCGTAGCTGCGGCGCCGAGCGTGAAAGCCGTTGCGCGCAACATGTCGCGGCGCGACAGAACAGCTGGGCTCTTCTTCAACATGGCATTTCTCCCTGGGCAGTGCTTGCTTGCACCGCGTTATTCTTGAGGCCTTCGTCTGCGCGAATATTTTTGGCCGTCTCGCGACAACCGAAGTCGTCGCGAGGTCTCTTTTAGATCTTTAGCGGATCGCGACCGGATTGATCGGAGATCCGACGGCGCCCGTAATCGGCAACGCCGGGCCGACGAACATGAAGTCGTAGACCTTGTCGGCGTGGCAAGCCTTTGCCAGTTCGTCGAGCTTAAAGATCTCGCCCATCGTCAGGCCCATGATCGGAATACAGATCCAATGCCAGGGCTGGTTGGCGTCGTCGCAATTGTTCGGACGCACTTCGACACCCCAGGTGTCCGTCGCCACTGCCGCGACCTGCTTGTCCTGCAGCCAGTCCAGCGTCTCGAAGGCGAGGCCCGGTGCGTCGCCGCCGGGATAGCCATCCCAGTTGCCGGCGGCGAGCTTCTCTTCCATCTGGCCGGTACGGATCAGCAGGTGATCGCCGCGGCCGACCTCGACGTTCTGTGCCTTGGCGCAACCATCCAGGATATCATTGGTGATGGCGAAACCTTCGGGAAGCCAGTCCATGCCCTGGTGCTTGGCGATATCCAGCAACACGCCACGGCCAACCATTTTTTCCTTGGCATGTTCGATGCCGGCCTTCTCCGCGCCGAACGATGAAACGTTGCGGCAGTCATAGCCGTTCCACATGTTGTTTTCATAGAAGATGTGGCCAAGCCCATCCCAATGCGTGCCAGCCTGCAGCGGAAACAGCACGATATCGTCAGCCGAGCGGATGCCGCGTTTGTCGAGCACACCCGAATAGGCGTCGGTGCCGGTGCGCAGCATCGTATGCACCGGATTGAAGCGTCCAACCGGCGGAAACTTGGTCTTGCCGCCTTGCGGCCCCTTGTTGTCATAGTTCAGCGCGAGCGAGATGACCTGGCCTTTGCGCACCAGTCCAGCGGCGCGCACGATATCGGCGGGCTGCGTATAATTCATCGTGCCGATATGATCGTCCGGACCCCACTTGCCCCAGTTCTTCAATCGTTCGGCCGCGGCCTCGATGTCTTTCTTCGTAACCTTCGCCGGGCCGTGTAACGCATCACTCATTTGGGACGTCTCCTCGATTTTATTGTTGATTTTAATTCCGGCTTGGATCGAAAACCGGCAGCCAGAAACGGAATGATGTGCGCCAACGCATCCTCGACGCGGCCGGGGTCGCAGCGCCCATTGGTCAGCGACTGAATGCGCCCGGCATCGGCCATCGTGTAGAACATTGTGCCCAGCATGAAATGGAAGCGCCATTCCAGCTCGGCTTGCGGAATCTCCGGCAAGGCCCGCGCAAGCGCGTGCAGAAACTCGCCGCTCGATTCGTCGAAGGCATTGGCCAGGATTCTGCGGCTGACCGCTTCGGGTTCGGTCGCCAACCGGGCGCGAAGCTTGACGAAGGCACGCCCGCCAAACCGAACGTCTGATCCGATCGTCAGAGCCGGACGCAGGAAGGCTTCCAGAATTTGCTCCAACGACGGATCGTTTTCCAGGTCGATCGCAGACAGCAACCGTATGCGCTCCAGGGCGATCGGCTTTGCCCGCGCCGCGAAAATTTCGGAAAGCAACTGCTCCTTGGAGCCGAAATGATAGTGCAACGCAGCGAGATTGACGCCGGCCGCGGCAACAATGGTGCGGATGCTCACGGCATTCCAGCCGTGCTCTGCAAACAATTGCTCGGACGCATCCATCAAGCGCTGCCGCGCTGACGGCTTGCTCGCCGAGCCATCGTCCAACGACGTTTCCAGAGCTGAAGACTTGAGCAATGCCGCGGTATCCCTTGACTAATACAAACGTTCGTTTCAATAAGTCGTTCGTTCGGATGGTGTCAAGAGCAGATTGGGCGCAAACGATCACGTGAACGGGTTCGCTTGCACGGCATTCGGCTGCAAATGGCGCTGGTTCGATCGACGTTTTGTTGAACCGACCAAATAAAAAAGCGGCTGGCGGCTGCTCACAGTTCGCCGTCGACTCAATGACAGGGAGAGCGACCAACATGACGACACGTCGGAATTTCCTCAAAGGCGCAGCGACCGGCCTCGCCTTCTGCAGCTGCGGCATGCTCGACGCGGCCCACGCGCAGCAGCCGCACTTCCGCCGCCTGCCGGTCATGGTCAAGGGCAAGCGCATCAAGACCATCGACGTGCACGCCCATTGCATCATTCGCGAGGCGCTCGACCTGATGGGCGACGACGTGCCGCGCATCCTGCCCCCGACGAAGGGACAGCACGAGCATTTCATCGTCGTGGAAAATCGCCTCAAGGCCATGGATGCGATGGGCATCGATATGGAGGTTTTGTCCATCAACCCGTTCTGGTATCGCAAGGAACGCGACCTCGCCGCGCAGATCGTCAAGATCCAGAACGAGAAACTCGCGGAGCTCTGTGCCTCGAAACCGGATCGTTTCGCGGCCTTTGCGTCGCTCTCGCTGCAATATCCCGATCTCGCCGTTCAGCAACTCGAGGACGCCGTGAAAAAGCAGGGAATGCGCGGCGCCGCGATCGGCGGCAACGTGGCGGGAACGGATTTCTCCGATCCGAAGTTTCACCCGGTGTGGGCGAAGGCGGAAGAACTTGGCGCGGTGCTCTTCATCCATCCGCAGGGCACGGTGGAATTGGCAGCGCGATTCAAGGGCAATGGCTGGCTGGGCAATACGATCGGCAATCCGCTCGACACCACGATCGCGCTGCAGCACCTGATCTTCGAAGGAACGCTGGACAAATTTCCCAAGCTGAAGGTGCTCGCCGCGCATGGCGGCGGCTATCTCGGCTCCTACGCGCCGCGCTCGGACCACGCCTGTTTCGTGTCGCCGCAAAACTGCAATCCGGACATCCAACTGAAGAAAAAACCCACCGAATATCTCAACCAGCTGTACTTCGATTCGCTGGTGTTCACACCGGAAGCGCTGCGTCACCTCGTGGCCCAGGTCGGCGCCAGCCAGATCATGCTGGGCACCGACCATCCGATACCGTGGGAGGATCACCCTGTCGATCACGTCTTCGCCACCGATAGCCTGGACGATCAGCAGAAAGCCGCAATCCTCGGCGGCAACGCCGCCCGCATGCTCGGAATGAAGGAGAGCTAGGCGACGCTTGACGTCGCGCCGAACAGCCGTCCACCATCCACACGCAATCCACCTCCCGCAACATCTGACAGAGACCGATCATGAAATTCGTGACATTCCAACGGGACGGATCCGCGCGACTGGGCGCGCTGGTCGGGACCGACACAATCCTCGATCTGCAACACGCCCTCCCCGGCGCAGATCATCTGACGGCGGTATCTTCGTCGGCGTTCGAGAGCCTGATATCCTTGATCAATGCTGGCGAAGCCGGCATTCAGACAGCCAGGGAGCTGGTCAAACTTGCCCAGGCTGGCAGTGTCACAGGCGCGACGTACAAGATTTCCGACGTGACCATCCTAGCACCGATCCCGCGGCCGCTAAAGAACGTGTTTTGCGTCGGGCGCAACTATGTGGATCATGTCAACGAGGGATACCGGGCGCGTGGCGCGGAAATCAAGTTGCCGGAATATCCGCAGTTCTTCACCAAGCCGCCGACCGCGGTCATCGCCCATGGCGCTTCCATTCCACGACACGCCGGCCTGACCGAAAAGCTCGACTATGAGATCGAACTCGCGCTGATCATCGGACGTGGCGGGCGCGACATTCCGGAGGAAAAGGCGTTCGACCATATCTTCGGCTACACCATCCTCAACGATGTCACCGCACGCGATCTGCAGCGGCGTCATGACCAATGGTTCAAGGGCAAGGGGCTAGACGGCACTTGTCCGATGGGCCCCTGGGTTGTTCTTCGTGCCGACATCCCGGACGCCCAGTCGCTGAACATCGAATTGCGCGTCAACAACGAGGTCCGGCAGCGATCGAACACGAAGCACATGATTTTTTCGATCCCGCGCATCATCAGCGAATTGTCGCAGGGGCTGACGCTGGAAACCGGCGATATCATCGCGACCGGCACGCCGTCCGGTGTCGGTTATGCGATGGACCCGCCGAACCTGCTCAAGATCGGCGACGTCGTCACGTGCCAGATCGAGGGCATCGGCACGCTGGAAAATCGGGTGGTCTAGTTCATTCCTGTTTCGCCATCGCGCACTCCCAACTTCTAAGAGATCTCCATGAAAGAATCGAAGCTACCATCGGGCTGGCCACACGATCGGCAGATCGCTCTATCTGTCAGCGTCATGCTCGAAGGCTGGACCGACGACAGCGCGCCCGGGATCGGGCCGATGGGCAATCCGCTGAAAGCCGGCGTGCTCGATCTGCAAGGACAATCCTGGGCGGCGTATGGCCCGCAGGTCGGCGCATGGCGGCTGCTTGACACGCTGGAAGCGACTGGTGTGAAAGCCGTATTCTATGTCAGCGGCATTCTCGCAGAGAAATATCCTGATCTGTTGAAGGCGATCGTTGCGACCGGCCATGAGGTCGCTGCGCATAGTTGGGGACAGAACATCGTTCCCGCCTATCAAAGCAAGGCTGAAGAAAAGGCCGATCTGCAGCGCTGCATTTCGGCGCTGCAGACCGCTTCGGGCACCCGGCCGCGCGGCTGGATCAGCCCGCGATGCACGCCAAGTCAGAGCACGTCCGAGTTGCTCGCCGAAGCAGGTTTCGCGTGGCATGGCGACGTGTTCGATACCGACCTCCCCTATCGGATGCAGACACCGTCCGGGCCGCTGACGGCCGTGCCATTCACGATGGAAGTGAATGATATGCCGCTCTACATCCGCTACGGCAATGAGCCCGAAGCGTTCACACGGATTTTGCAGCGCATTCTCGAAAATGGCGCGGCAATTCCTCGCAAGCCGTTTTGTCTCGACCTGACGGTCCATGCCCATGTGTTCGGCCGACCGTTCGGCGCGATCGAATTCGCCAGGTCGCTGAACATCGCCAGGCAGCATCAGGCCACGACCTGGCTCACCGACCACGGCACGCTTGCAGACCAGTTCTCGAAGCTGAACCAGGCCGGAACGTAATCGCCGGCAGGCATAACGCAATCCGCTAAATGAAAAACGAGGGAATTCCCAATGTCTAAAGACGGTATGTGTGTGATCATCACGGGGTCGGCGTCGGGTCTCGGCGCGGCGACGGCCGCCAGTCTCGCCAAAGGCGGCGCGCGCATTGTCGTGAACTATTCGTCCAGCCACAAAGAAGCCGAGCAGACCGCCGACCTGTGCCGGGCCGCGGGTGCCGAGGTCGTCGTGGTTCAGGGTGACGTGTCCCGCGACGAGGATTGCAAGCGGATTGTCGCCGCCGCCGCGCCGTGGGGCCAGCTCGACGCGCTGATCAACAACGCCGGCACCACCAAACATGTAGCCCATGGGGATATGGACGGGCTGTCTTTCGAGGATTTTCAGCACATTTTTGCGGTGAACACGATCGGACCATACCAGATGGTTCGCGCGGCAAGAGTCATGCTGGAGGCCGGTGCGAAAGCATCCGGGCGCGCATCGGCGGTGGTCAATACGTCTTCTGCTTCGGCGTTTCATGGCGGCGGTTCGTCGGTCGCCTATGCGGCCAGCAAGGGCGCCCTCAACACGATGACGAAGTCCCTCGCCCGCGCCCTTGCGCCACTGATACGGGTCAACACCGTCTGCCCGGGATACATCGACACGCCATGGTTCACGAAGGGCCGAGGTGCCGAGGCGGCGGCCAAAGTGCGCGATGCGACGATCGCAAAGGTCGCGCTGAAAGTCGCATCGACCGCGGAAGACATTGCAGGCGTCGTTTGTTTTCTGGCAACGCCGCAATCGAGCAATATGACCGGCGAAATCGTCAGGATGGATGCGGGCGCGCATCTCGTGATGTGAGGCGCCTCCGGTGCCGTGATCGATGACCACGGCTTCCGCCACAAACGGGCTCTGGATGGGCAACGTCGAGGCCGCCCATCCAGAGCAATCGAAGGTAACACTTGCTAGCTTTATTTCACGATACCTGCTTTAGCGCCGCTAGCGCCGCTTCTTCGCCCTTCAGCTCTTCAAGCCGACGGTGGCGTGTTTCAATTCCCAGCGCTGCGACGGTGATAATCTGAACAACGAGAAGCCCGATCATCAGGGCCATCACACCGGCAACGCCGCGGGCCTCGAACAAAATGACGACAAGGAACGGCGTTACGATCGTCGCGCCGCGCCCCAAAGTGTTGACGATGCCTGAAGCACGCAGCCGTACTTCGGTCGGAAACAGTTCGGGAATGTAAACGCCGAACAGGAGCGCCACCAGAATATAGATCGGGATCGTCAACAAGAAGCCAACGGCCGGCAGCATGATCGGATCCGAGATCATCGGATAGATGATCCCGAGAACTACGGCGGTCAGCGACGAACCGACGATGGTCGGCTTGCGGCCCCAGCGATCCGCCGTCACGGCGCCGATGGCCGAGCCGACTGGAGCGCCCAATGCCATCAGCAGCGCATAGCTGAACGACGTTGCCACGCTCAGTCCCTGCTTGATGAAGAATACCGGCAGCCAGGTCACGAAACCGTACAACAGCGTGTTGATGGTAATCAGGCAGACCGAACCAACAATCATCCGCGAGAGCAACGGTTGTGTGAACAGCGTTGCAAGATCGCCGGACGGAGCAACGGTGGGCGCAATCGCTGGCGCCGGCAATGTCTGGCCCTGTGCAGCTTCGCGCTCGATGCTTTGCATCAGCGCTTCAGCTTCTTCCTTGCGACCGACAGCTTCCAACCAGCGCGGCGATTCCGGCAAATTCTTGCGCAGATACCAGACGACCAGTCCGCCGACGCCACCGATGACGAACATCGCGCGCCAGCCGAATATCGGGACCACGAATGACGCCACCAGCAGTGCGGCCGGAAGGCCGGTGACCACGCATACCGCCATCATGCCGAGCCACTTGCCGCGCGATTTTGCCGGCACGAATTCGGTCATGGTGGAATAGCCCACCACATTCTCGGCGCCCAGGCCAATGCCCATCACGAAGCGGCAGGCGATGAGAATGGTCATGTTGGGTGCGAACGCCGCCGCCAACGACGAAATGCCGAACAGCAGCAGATTGAACTGATAGGTGAAGCGGCGGCCGAAGCGGTCGCCGAGAAAGCCGGTCCCGAACGAGCCCACCATCATGCCGACGAAGGTTGCCGAGATGAAGATCGCATTTTGTCCGAGGGTGGAGAATCCGGTCTTCAAGGTCACGCCCAGCACCGTGCCAGCGAGGTAGATATCAAAGCCGTCGAAAAACATTCCAATGCCGATCAGCAGCATGATCCGGTAGTGAAATGGCCCGATCGGAAGCCGATCGAGGCGGCCTCCGGCGTTTACTGAAGTTGGCATAAGCGTTCTCCCCTTTGTTGGTCGTCATTGCTCGTGCGGCTGCGTCTCTATGGACCTTTGGCAGCCGCCCGCCTTCGCGTTTAGTTCAATCGTTTTTGACCGGCCGTGTCCCGATACCAGTCAAAATCCTTTTCGGCGGTCGCGACCATCACGCTCTTGGTATTGAAGTGATCGTCGAAACTTTCTGTGCCGAATTCGCTGCCGATGCCGCTGTCATCAACGCCGCCCCACGGCGATGCCGGATCGAGACGGTGATGGTCGTTGACCCAGACGATGCCAGCCCTGACACGTGATGCCACGCGGTGTGCGCGTCCCACGTCGCAGGTGCGGATCGCGGCGGCAAGGCCGAACGGCGAGTCGTTGGCCAGCCGCAGGGCGTCCGCCTCGTCCTTGAACGGCGTCACCGATGTGAACGGCCCAAACACTTCCTCCTGGAAGATCCGCATGTCGGAGCGGACATCCGCAAACACGGTCGGCTTGACGAAATAGCCACCCTCATGACCGGGCACATCGGCCGCGACGCCGCCGGTGACGAGCCGCGCACCATCCTCGTGGCCAAATCGGGAATAGGTCAGCACGCGATCGCGCTGTTTGGCCGAAATCACCGGGCCAAGCTGGGTCGCTGGATCGAACGGATCACCGATCCGGATGGACTCGGTCTTGCGCTTCAGCTTCTCGACGAATTCGTCGTAGATCGTAGCCTGCACGATGTGCCGCGAGGCGCAGACGCAGGTTTGTCCAGCGCCAATGAAGGCGCCGAAAGCGGCATAGTTGACGGCCTGATCGATGTCGAAATCGTCGAAAACCATCACGGGCGTCTTGCCGCCGAGCTCCATGGTCTGATGCGCAAACACCTTTGCGGCAGCGCCGCCGGCGATGCGGCCGGCTTCGGTGCCGCCGGTCAGCACCAGCTTGTTGATATCGGGATGCTCGGCCAGCATCTTGCCGGCGCTCTGGCCGAGGCCGAGAACGACGTTGAACACCCCGGGCGGCAGGCCGGCCTCGGTGAAGATCTGCGCCAGCTTCAGCGTGGTCAGCGGGGTATATTCCGACGGCTTGACGACTGTGGTGCAGCCCGATGCCAGCACGGCGGCGAGCGACTTGCACATGATCATCAGCGGATGATTGAACGGCGTGCAGTTGGCGACGACGCCGATCGGCGTGCGCAAGGTGTAGTTCAGATAGTCGCCTTCGACCGGGATCACGGAGTCACGGCGTGCCAGCGCCAGACCCGCAAAGTAGCGGAAGAAATCCGGCAACCTGCCGAGCTGGGCGCGGGTCTCGTTCAGGGGGCGACCGTTGTTCAATGTCTCGAGGCGATAGAGCGTATCGAGATTGGCCTGGAACGCGTCGGCCAGCCGGTTCACCAGGCGGGCACGGCTGCGGATATCCATGCCGCCCCATTCACGCCCCTCGAACGCCGCGCGGGCGCTCTTCATCGCACGATCAATGTCTGCGGCAGTCGAATTGGGGATCCGCGCGATGATCTCGCCGGTTGCCGGATTGCGCACGTCGAGCAACGTTCCGTCGCCAGCCTCGATCTGCCGTCCATCGACGAAATTACCATGCGTTTCAACGTCTGAAACCGCGGGGGTTGCGGGACTGTTCATACTGGCCTCCCTTAGATAATGACCGCGTTCCTGGCCAAGGCAGGCAGGACGCGCTTTTCGGTTTTTTGGATGTGAGCCCGGATGATCCGGCCGGCGCCGCGCCCGTCGCGGCGCTGCATCGCATCGATCAGGTCGGCATGTTCGGCAACGAGCTGTGCGGGATCGTGGCCCTTGACGTTCGCAAGGCTGACGCGAACCAGACGATCGGCCTGCTCGATCAGATCGCAGGCGGCGACGGCCATGCGCCGATTTCCGGAAGCATGGGCCAGCGCCGAATGGAAGGCGCGATTGTAGGCGATGAACTCTTCGCGGTTGCCGGAGAACGACCGGAACTCGTTGAGCGCCAACAGAACCTCAGCTGAAGCATGCTCGATCGCCTCGGCCACGCAGGCCGGCTCTAGCGCAAGACGAAAGCGCAGCAGGTCGCGCGCGTCCCCCAGCGAAATCGGATTGACCCGGTATCCCTGCCGCGGCTGAACCGTCACCAGATGCTCGCGCTCCAGCCGCAGCAAAGCTTCGCGAACCGGTTGACGGCTGACCGCATAACGCTCGGCGAGTTCTTGCTCCCGCATATCATCTCCCGGCGCCAACCGACATGTCAGGATATCATCCCGCAGTGAATCATAGACATTATCGCGCAAAAGCATGGATCAGCCTCGAATTTCCTAGCAATTTCTTGCACACGTGAAATATCAGGTCAATCCGAAAAAAGCTTGAACTCGGTAGAAATCTCCGTATCACTGGATTGTGCGCCCGAAACGAACGAGGATTCGATGAACCAGATTTTTGCCGACGGCACCGTCAACGCCGAAATACTCGGCGAGGGACCGCCGCTGGTTCTCTTCCATTCGCTGCTGTCCGACCGCACAAGCTTCGACCGCATCGTCCCCAACCTCGCTGCAAGCTTCCGCGTCATTGTTCCCGAATTGCCCGGTTTCGGATCGTCACGCGCCGTCGAAGGAGGCCTTGCCGGGGTCGCTGACCGCATGGCTATGCTCGTAAGCGAGGCGGCTGCCGGACAGGACGTCATCGTTCTCGGGAACGGATATGGCGGTTTCATCGCGCTACAGATGGCGATCCGCCATCCCGGCATCGCCAAGCGGTTGATTCTGGCGGACTGCGGCGCTGCGTTTTCGGAGCCGGGCCGCGATGCCTTTCGCGGCATGGCATCCGCTGCGCGCGCCAAGGGCCTCGAAGCGATCACGCCGGTCGCCATGCGACGGCTCTTTGCGCCTGAATTCCAGGACGCGCACCCGGACCTGATGCGCGAACGCCAGGCCGCCTTTCTCCGTACTGACGTCGATGTTTTTCACGCGGCCTGCATGTCGCTGGCGCAGCTCGATCTACGCCCCGAACTGTCGAAGGTCACGGTGCCCGTGCTGGTTCTGGTCGGCGATCAAGACGAAGCCACCCCGCCGCCAATGTCGGAAGAGCTGAACGCGAGCTTGTCCAACTCACGCTTGACCGTCCTGAAGGGCTGCGCTCACGTTCCTCAATTGCAGGCCCCTGAGGGCCTTTCTGGAAGCGGTCGGCAATTTTCTGTTCGAAGGCACGAAAACACGCGCAGCCTGACGCGCCGACGCTTTCAGGCGCGCAGACCGTCCTTCACTGAAATCCTTTGCTGAGACTTTTGCGCAGGAACGTGACGAACATCTGCACGGTGCGCGGCACGTGGGGCGCATAGGGCCGGATCGCAAACAACTGGTCGCCGAACGCGCCTGCCACGCGCCACTCCGGCAGCACAATCTGCAGCTTGCCAGTGCGGATGTCGCTCTGCGCGCTGAAATCCGGCACCAAAGCGATGCCGAGTCCTCCCAGCGCGGCTTCGCGCAGCGCTTCGCTGTTGTTGGCCGCAAAGCTGCCCGCTATCTGCAGGGTTACGCGGTCGCCCTTGCCTTTTTTTGGCGCAAGCGTCCACGTCGGCACGACACTGCCGCGCAAATAGTGCAGACAGTCGTGGCTGCCGAGATCACCCGGCGCGGTGGGTGTCCCGCGTCGGCGAAGATAGCTACGACTGGCCACCAGCAGGGAATCTGTCGGACACAGCCGCCAGGCAACGTGCGTATCCGGAACGCTGGCGACGTGCCGCACCGCGAGGTCGAACCCCTCCCTCGCCAACGAGCTTAAGTGGTCGGACAGTTCGAGTTCGATGCGAATGCCAGGGTACAAGCGCAAGAAATCCGGGATCAGCGGTACGATCTGCTGCCGGCCCAATGCGACCGGAGCGGTGATGCGCAGCAGCCCTTGCGGCACACCAGCAAGATCCCTCACCGACGCGAAATTCCGTTCGATCTCCGCGAAGGACGAGCGCGTGGTATCCACCAGACGCTGGCCGGCTTCGGTCAGGCGCATGCTTCGCGTCGTCCGCCGTACGAGCGGGACGCCAGCGGCCTGTTCCAGCTCGCTGACACGGTGACTCATCGCGGCCTTGCTTACGCCGAGCCGCTCGGCAGCCGCGGTGAAGCTTCCCATATCGGAAAGCACGCCAAGCCAATGCACATGCGACCAGAGGTCATCAACCTTCTTCGTTTTCATGGTTTTATTGTTCGATATTTTGAACAGTAAGTCCAACAAATTGGCATATAGCGGGACGGTCGAAACCGTTACTGAGGACATCCCGGCCAGCCTCAGGAGATGAACATGACCGTTCAGCCATTCACCGCCAGCGACGACGTCACGCATTTCATCGATGGAAAACGGGTGCCGAGCTCCGGCACCGTTCGCCAGCCGGTCTTCAACCCGGCTCTGGGCAGGGTGGCGCGCCACGTCGCACTTGGGTCGGTCAATGACGTCGATGCCGCGGTCAAAAGCGCCAAGCGCGCATTCCCCGCATGGGCTGATACACCGCCAATCCGGCGCGCCCGCGTCATGAACAAGTTTCTGCAGCTGATGAACGAGCACACCGACACATTCGCCGCGATGATTACGGCGGAGCACGGCAAGGTGTTCAGCGACGCGCAAGGCGAAGTCGCACGCGGCATCGACATCATTGAATTCGCATGCGGGATCCCGCAACTCCTCAAGGGCGATTTTACCGATCAGGTGAGCACCGGCCTCGACAACTGGACCATGCGCCAGCCGCTCGGCGTCGTGGCCGGCGTCACGCCGTTCAACTTTCCTGTGATGGTCCCCTGCTGGATGTTCCCGGTCGCGATCGCCGCCGGTAACTGCTTCATTCTGAAGCCGAGCGAGCGCGACCCCTCCCCGTCCCTGCTGATGGCCGAACTGCTGACAGAGGCCGGACTGCCCAAAGGCGTCTTCAATGTCGTGCAGGGCGACAAGACAGCTGTCGATGCGCTGCTTCAGCATCCGGACGTTCAGGCCGTCAGCTTCGTCGGCTCAACGCCCATCGCCCATTATGTCCATCAGCAGGGTTCGCAATTTGGAAAGCGGGTACAGGCCCTGGGCGGCGCAAAGAACCACATGGTCGTGATGCCGGACGCGGACTTGTCGCAGGCCGTCGATGCGCTGATCGGTGCCGGGTATGGCTCCGCCGGCGAGCGCTGCATGGCGATCAGTGTGGCCGTGCTGGTCGGCGACGTCGGCGACAAGATCGTCCCGATGCTGGCCGAGCGCGTCAAGAAACTGCGGATCAGCAACGGCATGGAAAGCGACGCGGAAATGGGTCCCGTTGTCACCAAACAGGCTCTCGACCGAATCGAAGGCTATGTCGGGATCGGAGTCGACGAGGGCGCCAAGCTGCTCGTTGACGGGCGCGGCCACAAGGTCAGCGGCCACGAGGAGGGTTTTTTCACCGGCGGCACGCTGTTTGACCACGTCTCGCCGTCGATGCGAATCTACAAGGAAGAAATCTTCGGACCTGTGCTGTCTTGCGTGCGCGTCAAGGATTTCGCCGAAGCGGTCCAGCTGATCAATGACCACGAATACGGAAATGGCGTATCCTGCTACACCCGTGACGGTAACGTCGCGCGCGAATTCTCCCGCCGCATCCTTGTCGGCATGGTTGGCATCAACGTGCCGATCCCCGTACCGATGGCGTGGCACGGTTTCGGCGGCTGGAAGCGCAGCCTGTTCGGCGATACCCACGCTTACGGCGAAGAGGGCGTGCGTTTTTACACCCGGCAAAAGTCGATCATGCAGCGTTGGCCCGAAAGCACGATGAACGGACCGGAATTCGCGATGCCAACGGCGAAGTGATCCGCTGAGTTGCAACGCTACTGTGATGCAGGTGCCTCCACAGCACCTGCACCACACTTTGTGAGAACTCGAATCGGCATCGACCTGTCATGAGTTTCGGCCCGACTCTTCAACGCCGAATGCATGGGGTCGGGTTCAGGCAAAGTCCTGATGATGCCAACGCAGCCGCCCGAATGATATTGGAGAGGCAGACAGGACCTGTCGCGGGCATCGCAAAAATGGTGCGATTGATCCGGAACGGGCATCGGGGGCGAGACGTTAGATGGCGCAATCATGCGGGATGGCGTACGGTTCAGCATGCGGGGCTCCTGCTCATCCCGTCTATGATGCGCGTGTATGATGCATCATCGCAGCAGTCGCGATCTTGGGCAGCTTACCGGTGAAGGAGGTTTCTATGTACGCCGCCATTCGTCAGGGCAAGGCAAAGACCGGCATGGCCGAAGAGCTGGCACGCAGGATCAAAGAGGGTGCCATTCCGATCATCAGTGACGTCGAAGGTTTCATGGCCTACTACGTGGTCTATGCGCCAGATGATACTGTGACGGCGATCAGCATCTTCAACAATTATGCGGGAGCCGAGGAGTCAAACAGACGCGGAATCGTGTGGATCGAGGAGAATCTCTCGCCTCTGCTCATCGGACCAGCCACAGCGATAGCCGGGCCGGTGATCGTTCATACACTGGCATAACGCGCCCAAAACAGGCGAAGCATCGGACGCTTTTACCGTTTGCCGAGTATAAAACGGGCAAACCCAAGCGCCGGAAAACGTTGGTCGCGGCCTGAGTTCGGCCGTATGGGTTCAAAGGCCGGACGCGGTCGCGTGTAGCAGAACCAAACAGTCGAAGCCATTGACGGCGAAACCGGCTACCATCACGGCCTTCGATGCTCCCGCTCCGTTTTCATTGCAGGTGCCCCAAAAAACGATGGCGAATGCGAGGATAGCTGAGCCGGCGACACGGCCGTCGCCTCCGTGGCGGGCGTCAGGCTTACTCCGTAAACGCTGCCAACTGCGAGGGCACGACCAGAAGCGCGAGACCGAAAATCGCGTGGCGATCGAACGCAAGTCGGCCGAGCTTACTTCAAGTGCAGGCCGCCTTTGACCGGTCGGTTTCTCGCCTGACGACAACATCGGACAGATCGAGTTTAATTTTTATTCAGTCTGATTTTTGCCCTCCGTTCTGATAAGTTCGAGCCACTCGAAAAAGGCGCACACGAGCCCAATCGACAGAAGGCCGCGGTGCACCTCAACTCAACCAGGGAGGCACTCCGATGACAATGAGGCCAGACCCGACCTTCTACGCGTCACCGAAACTCGCGATGGAAGCTCCACCGGAAAACTTCGCCTACACCTTGTTGCTCAGCCCGGATTTCTCAAAGCCCGACGCGCTCGCCGTGATTGATGTGAAGCCCGGTTCGCCGACCTTCAGCCAGGTCGTCCATACCGTGACAATGCCCAACAAGGGCGACGAGTTCCACCATTTCGGCTGGAACGCTTGTTCGTCGGCATTGTCGCCGCTCACCGGCCACGCGTTCCTCGAGCGGCGCTACCTGTTAATCCCCGGCATACGGTCCTCTCGCATTTATATCGTGGATACAAAACCTGATCCCACCAAGGCGAAGATTCACAAGATCATCGAGCCAGAGGAGATCTTTAAAAAGACCGGCTACTCGCGGCCACACACAGTCCACTGCGGGCCGGAAGGCATTTACGTCAGCACACTCGGCGGCGGCGGCAAAGATGGCACCGATGGGCCTCCCGGCGTCTTCATCATGGACTGCGAGACATTCGATGTTCTCGGACGCTGGGAAATCGATCGTGGCCCTCAGACCCTGCATTATGACTTCTGGTGGAACTTGCCACGCGATTACATGGTGACGAGCGAGTGGGCGCTGCCGCCACAGTTCGAGAACGGGATTGTGCCGGAAGACCTTCTTTCGAATAAGTATGGCCATCGGATCCACTTCTGGGATCTCCGGGCTCGGCGAAACATCCAGACCATCGATCTCGGCGCCAACCATCAAATGGCATTGGAAGTTCGCCCCGCTCACGATCCCGTCCGCGAATATGGCTTCCTGGGCGTGGTGGTCGACACCACCAACCTCGAAGGCTCGATCTGGACCTGGTGGCGCGAGGGCGGCAAGTTTCACATCGAGAAGACGGCGACGATTCCAGCCGAGCCGGCGCCGAAGGAGAAACTGCCACCGCTACTACAGGGGTTTGGCGCCGTGCCGCCGCTGGTGAGCGACATCGACTTGTCCATGGACGACAAGTTTCTCTACGTCTCCTGCTGGGGGACCGGCGAGATGCGTCAATACGATGTCACCGACCCGAGAAAGCCCAAGCTTGCTGGTTCGGTGCATATCGGCGGCATTGTACGACGCACACCCCACCCGAGCGGCAATACGTATGCGGGCGGTCCGCAGATGGTCGAGATCAGCCGCGACGGCAAACGGGTGTACTGGACGAACTCGCTCTACTCGACATGGGACGACCAATTCTACCCCGAAGGCATACCGGGCGCTGAGGTCATGGCCCATGCGAACCCCAGCGGCGGCATCGAACTGGCCAAGAATTACTGGGTGAGCTTCCCCGACGGATACCGGGCGCATCAGATCCGGCTTGAGGGTGGCGACTGCTCGACGGATTCGTTCTGCTATCCGTCGGTTTGAACTTGAGCGGGATGGATTGGACACCTGCCGGGCTCTGGCTGGCTGTCATCGCGAGCGGTCTCTATCACGGGGTGAATCCGGGAATGGGATGGCCGCTCGCGGTCTCAGCTGGGCTGATGGAAAGGAGTTCGCGTGCGCTCGTGCTGGCGCTTTGGCCGCTAACGGTCGGCCACCTGCTGGCGATGCTCGTTGTGATCCTTCCTTTCGCGCTACTAGTCACCGTCGTCGAATTGCAGCGGCAGATCCAGATCGGCGCCAGCTTCCTGGTCATCGGGTTTGGTATCTTCCGGCTCGTCAACCACCGCCATCCACGGGTGCTGGCGCGAATACCACCGACACAACTGGGGCTATGGTCTTTCGCTGTGGCGATCGCTCACGGCGCGGGATTGATGCTGGTACCGATCTACCTGGGGCTCTGCCGAACCACCGACACAGACAGGGGCCATGCGGCGGCAGCGGTCCTTTTCAACACCAACTTCGACATGGCGGTGCTGGTCTCCGCCGTCCACTCTGCCGCGATGATCACGACTGGCGGAATCTCCGCGTGGCTGGTCTATCGCTATCTTGGTCTCAGATTCCTGTCGCGGGGCTGGGTCAATCTGGATGCGACCTGGGCCATCAGCCTTATCTTGGTGGGTGCTCTCTCGCTCGCCGCCGAGATGATTGAATAAAGGTGCCTTTGCTGCGGTGGGTGTGAGTGTACCGCTGGCGCTTTGACGAGCGCGCCCCAAACATCATTCGCAGTTTTGTAGGGATCGATGGTGGCTGTTCGATCAGCCCTCGCAGCATTATCGCGGAACTGTTCCAGATATAACCTGATCGCCAGGCATCAATCTTAACAACGGAGTTTCCTTGCACCAGAGCGGCAGATCGGTAGCCTCAACTCAGCCGGATGTTGCCCATCTGGAGCGAGGCGAGACCGTCGGCTTGCAATCCGGCTCGGCGGCTCATTTGAACTACCAACCATTGCTGGTGTCACAAATGAATTACCCAAACTCATCAAGCTCAAATGACTCGCTGCAAAAACTTCGAACCTCCAGCGCGACAATCAAGCAGCGCCTGGTCGAGTTGCAGCAGCTTCGAGACGAAGTACGTATAACTGAACAGCAGGCGAAGCGCACTTCGCTTCATTCTGCGGCACGGTGGAAACACCGAAAGGTGCCAAGTAGCGGCAACGGTCCTTTTGAATTGAGATCGAGCAAAACCTGTCGCACCCAATTTAATCCAAACCACCGAAAAGGTTGACCGCCGGATTGCGAAAATGCGGGCCATCGACATAGCGTGAGGGCGGCCGGTAGTCACTGCTCTGACCTAGCACCACCAAACCGCACTCAGCCATTCTTGATCTTCGTCCAACTCAATCCAAACGGCAGCGATTAAGGAAAGTGACGCTGCGGTGGTGGGATCGGTATCAGCATCAGTTCGTATTGCGATGGTAGACGCCGTCAACCGATATTGAGTTGGTGTTGGCACTACCTCGGAGTCATCTATGAGCATATCATCAAATTCTTGTTCAAAATTTTGATTTATTTGTAAGTTGAAAATAAAAAAATAAAGCCGACTTCAATTCAGCGCCAGCGCTCTTTAGCCGCGGAGGGAGCGCAGGGCTGAGAAGCAAGTGATCGATATAGAGTCCTGCATCGTGTTCATGCCGATTTCGCTAGCATGGCCAGAAATTGCATATCGATCGGATCGTCCGAATGCGGCAACGCGTCGGGATCGGCGCCACGTTGAAATCGCCGGCGACCATGGCCGGTGCATTGCCTTTGAGAAGCTTCGCTCCGTGATGATGCAGCGCTTTAGTCAAGCCGGCCGGTAATCAAACTTCGGTCCTGGTTCCGTTCGGCGCATAGATGTGGATGCTGGCGACAATCACACCAATCACCGCGACTGACGTCGAGCGCCGTGTTACCGGTCTCGATCGTCTTTGCCGTTGGGACTTCCGTCACCTCCGTCATTTCCCCAGCCGTTGTTACCCTTGCCGCCAGAATGCGCGATGGCGGTGGAATTTAACGACGTCGACAACAGCAGTGTAATCGCTGGCGGTGTTACTATCGCGAACTTTCCGCAGGCCGCCAAGAATTCTCGACGGCCAGCAGTGGAAGCGGCTCCGTTCTCTGGATTGGGCATGGAAGCATTCCTTTAAATGGTCGCCATGACGACCAAGCCACATTAACCGACGCCACGATCGATTTAAATTTTTAATAAGTCAAATAACATTTTATTTAATTTAATTTCCCTTCTAAATTGACAACTCTTGTTCGTGCGATCGACGGGTTTGGAGCTTTGCTGGAGCAGAAGGTGGGCCAGGAGACCGCTGCGAACTTCCAGCGGCACCCGCGAACCTGGATCGTCGTCACGAGGACCGTACAAGTTCGGCCGAGGATACGGCGACCACACAAAGCTCATGCAAAAAAGAAATCGCTCGACGTGAGTGCGATTTGACTATGCACAACAACGTCATTTCCCGGACTAAAGGTGATCGTGCTTTCATGAGTTGCTGGATCGAAGGCCGAGATGCTGAGCTGGCTGAAGTCTTCGATGCCCAAGGCAACAACATCGATGTGGTCGATTCCCCAATTTGATCCTGTTCCACCTTGAACGCCCTGAGCAAAGTCCTCGATCTTGTCGTGACCGTTGTTAAAATTGAAAACGAACGTATCGTTGCCGCCTTGAGCTTTGCCAAGAATGACCTGCGCGTCACCCCACATGTCATCGTTTCCAGTGCCGCTGATCAGCTTGTCATTCCCACCGCAAGCCCTTCCGGACATGGTCTGCGCATCGCCGATGAGCGTGTTGTCGTATGTGCCAGCCGGTTGCGGGCTCGCATCATCACCTCCGATGAGCGTATCATTGCCGCCATGAGCGCGACCGGATATCACGAGCGCGTCGCCGTAGGCTAAATTTATGCCGCGTGTGCCTGCTGGCGCACCGCCTATGAAGGTATCATCGCCGCCCTGGGCATAATCGAACATCGTTCCGCCGGCGTCACCGTAGAAGATGTTTCTACCGCCACCGCTCGTTAGAATATCATTTCCCCCTGTGGTATAACCAAACATGTTGCCGCCAGTATCACCGTAGAAGGTATTCACGAAATCAGCCGCGAAACCGGCTGTCGTGAGAGTGTCATTGCCGCCTTGAGCATAGCCCGACATGTCGACGCCGGCGTCGCCGTAGAAAAAATTGAAGGGGTTAACGCCGCTCACAACGAATGTATCATTGCCGCCCGCCCCGTGGCCGGACATGCTACCTCCTGCGTCGCCGTAGAAAAAATTGTTGTTCTCAAGGCCGCCCGTCGTGAAAGCATCATTGCCGCCCGTGGCAGAGCCCGACATGTCGCCGCCGGCATCGCCGTAGAATACCAAATCAGAACGCGCCCCAGTGGCGCTGAAACTGTCATTGCCGCCGTGGGCACTGTCCGACATGTTGCCCCCGGCATCTCCGTAGAAAGTGATATGCGGTAAAATGGCGCTGGGGGCAGCGGTGGCTTCACCGGTATCGTCGCCGCCCCGCGCGTGACCGGACATGTTTCCGCCGGCGTCACCGTAGAAAGTGCTGTTGATAAAACCACCATCCTTGAAACTGTCATTCCCGCCGAGGGCGTGATCGCGCATGTCTCGACCCGCGTCGCCAAAGAAGCTGTTGGTGGAATTCGCGCCGCCGATAAAGGTGTCGTTCCCGCCGACCGCATGGTCGAGTATGTCCCGCCCCGCATCGCCGAAAAGAAAGTTTGTTGAGTTCACGACGCCAATCAAACTGTCATCGGTGCCCGTCTCATGATCAATTAGATCACCGGCGGTAATTGGAACCCGCTTGAACATGAAGACCTCCCATCAAACGCTCGTCTTTCCAAATGCAAGACCCGCACTCCGGTTCAAAGCAGGTCTCTCGCGAAGTGACCGAGCAGGCGCTGCATGAACCCTGGTTCTGTCCGGCTCCGGAAAGTTATATTCGGCAGCATTTAATAAGTATATGCAGAATTTAATCTGAATTAAATGTCGGTGAACTGGGGTGACTGTCGTGACAATCAAGCCATAACTCCCCGCGCGGCGGGAGCCCATCATTTTGTGACGGTTATGGGAAACCTATTTCGTAGCAAGGAGTTAATGCCTCAGTATTTCAGTTGAAGATATTATCAATATTTCAGTTGAGGATATCATGAGTGACCGTGCGTTTCTTGAAGCGCAGTACAAGCGAGAATATCGAGTAGGAAGGTGGCTATAAAGCTGTTGCAAGATCTGGCACGACAGTCTGAGTATCTTGGAAGCCGTAACCCGGTCACAGCGATCGAGTGCGACGCCGTGGTGGCTGCGATTCGCACACTGGCCAGGGAAATCCATCCAACGGCAGACGCCCCAGAGGCACTTGGGCGAAACGCTTTCGCAACGAGTAGCAATCTCACCTTCTTTGCTTGGGGACGGAGTTCACCGGCTGCCACATGCTCTGCATTTTCAGCAGCGGCGGAATCGTTCCGCGCCTTGATTTCTGCCGGTGGCAGCTCCCACCTCGACCAGGAGGTTTACTGCCGATGCTTGGATCATGCGGCCCATTCCTTTTCCTGTGCAGCCAACGCCTCTCTCTCGCCAAAGTCGGAGGACGTTATGCGCGGATTCAACGGAGCTGAACTATGATGAAGACGACCGTGCCGCATCTCGCCAGCAAGCCCCACTATGACGTCACCAAGAATGCGGTCGAGTTTGATTTTTGGGAGGGCAGCCAAAAGCGGCATGCAACAGTCACGATGACTCGTACGGCAGCCAGTGAGGTTATGGATCTCTTCAATGCGAACTGGCCTATGATTGGAGACATGGCGTCAAGAACGCCGCCGAACAAGGACGGCGTTATTGAGATCAAGGTGAAATTCTGATGCTCTCGCGTATTTCGGGTTCACGGCACCACCCTCTCGACAACGCCGCCATAGCGAAGCACTCTTGGAGGTGGCGTTAAGGGGAGTTTCCGATGCCGCTGACGCGGGGCCGAATCGTGGGATACGACGACGAGCGGCTGGCGTTTGGTTTTACGATGCTGAACGCCGGCGAAACAGTCGAATGTCAGATCAGCGACGCGGCGATGGATGAGCTTACAGGCGTAAGAGGTTCGCCAAGCACCGCGAGGCAGGCCCAGTTTTTGGACCAGCGCGACGCTATTGAACGAATTGCTTCCGACCTGTTCGACGACGCCCGGACCGTCAAGGGCTCCGTCGTTCGGATATTCACAAAGCATATCCGGCGGTAGCCGGAGGCCACTCGACACAAGACGGAGGACGCACGGCCCGCGGTTCAATGCTATAGTCCGCGCCTCCCGGGAGGGGGCTATGTCCAAAACTCCTATCTCCAAGGCGGATTTGGCCAAAATTATTCGGCGCCGAATGAGCGACTTTCCGGAGTGCCCTCCAGATATGCGCGTCGAGATCAAGCGGATTAAAACTTCCGAAGGTCTCGGCTGGACTGCGGTTACAGATTCGGCCGACAGCCTTGCGTATGTTCAGTGCGCACGAATAGTGGGGGCTCTGACGATAGAATTGCGACCGCAATACGAATTGTTGGAGGACTAGCATCGGCGTCGGGTTCCATCAGGGAGCGCTTCCCACGGCGCCCGTGGCGCGTGCTGATGCGCGTTCCAGGGGCCTCCGTAGGGCACACATCCTTGCCGTCGCCGGTAATTGACTCCAGAGCCCTGTCAGCACGGCACCGCCATGGAGGAAGATCTCAGCGTTAATGCCCCCGCTCTTCGCCGACGCAGCCAACTCGTCGGTTTGGAACCAAAATGCTTCTTTTCGGTTTTTGATCCAAGGCCACCAGGAAGGAGACGCAGCCACCCATTTGAACTTGGTGTTATGCCATGATCAAGGAACGCATTTCCAAACATACTCTGGAGAGCATCGCCCTTGCAGAACTCCAAAACCGGCGAGGATGTGAAGATATTGTCGCGATCGAAATCGAATACGTTCCCTGCGGCGTAGACGGCAATTGGCGAATTTGCACGGTCAATTTTGGAGACGCCACGACCATTACGCACCCAGGAGAGGCTGTAGCGCTCGTCTCCGTAAAGCTGATGCAGCAATACAATCTGCTGACTGACTCGTGACGCTATACTGACACGTCGTCTTTCAGTTTGGCTGATATTCTCGGCCCAAATCTGTGTATGAGGTGCGCCATGTCTAGAACTTCGCTTCCGAAAGAAGGTTTGCGTGTGCGAGCACTCGCTGCAATTCGCCAGGAGCCAGGTTGCGCCAGCGTAGTGGATATCGAAATTCGAGAGGACACGAACGCGCACACCAACAGCAATTGGAATATCGAGATTATCGATTGCGGAAGCACGCAGGTTCACACCGCCAATCGAGCCGCGACGACCGTGCAGAACCTTCTTTGTCACCGCTACGAACTACTTACCGAGAGCTAAACTCATGCCGATATTCGATCGAGAGTGCGCTTTTGCGCTGCGCGACGCAGGTGGCTTCGACAGCTGGCAAATCGCCTCTCGCTTATGTCCGCCTTGGGTTGCCAAAAGCGGGCATTGGGATCTAGACAAATTCGGTGCCGCAAACGCCACGAATGTCGGACTTTTGACCAGCGCCCAGACGTCGCGCTGCGCGAGTGAGCGGCCTGAGCAACAAGAACCTCACCGGGAAGCCGACGGGGCCAACGAAAACGGCGCCAAGTTAGCTTCCTGCGAAGCCTCGGGATGGCGATCGAATTTCGTCATCGCCGAAGCGCCAGCATCAAAACGGACACGATAGACTTGCAAATTCTCCATTACGCGCTGGACATAGTTGCGCGTTTCGGAAAACGGAATGCGTTCCACCCAATCGATGGCATCCACATTGGGATCGCGCGGATCGCCGTATTGCTTAACCCATTCCCGAACGCGGCCCCGACCAGCATTATAGCCGGCGAAGGTCATGATGTGAGAGCCGCTATATTCCTTTAACAGCGCGCTGAGTTCGGCCGCGCCTATTTGTGTGTTATAGACCGGATCAGAGACCATGCGCTCCCAATCGTAGGCGACGCCGAACCTCTTGGCGGTGTCGCGCGCAGCTTCCGGCGTGACCTGCATCAGGCCGACTGCATTTGCCGGCGACTTATCGCGCTGGTCGAACGCACTTTCGGTACGCGCCACCGAATAGATAACGCTGCGGTCGATTTCGGGACCAATCGGGCTGTGTTGCGGGATTCCGATGGTCGGGAAGGCGCAATGGTCGAGCGCGAGGCCGCGGGCGAGCGCCGGCTTTCCAATCTGCAGCATGGTGCGCGCGTCGTTGCGGCGGAGAGCGAGGTCGCCGAGCGCGACCAGCACGGCGACGTCAGTGCTTTGTTCGGCGAGATCAGCCACAAAGTACAGCACGACGTCGCGCTCCCCGAGCGCATAGAGCATGTCTGCGGCGTGCACGCGTTCGTCCGCAAGCGCAGCACCATGGACGGGATCGGCCAGCAGCGGCGCCCGCAGCTCAATTCTGTCAAGGCCGAGTTTGGCGCGCGCGAGCTGTCCGTAATAGGCGGTGGGATAGCGAGCAGCAGCTTCATAGCTGGCGCGCGTCTCGTTTTGCTCGCCGATCGTCTCGGCAACGCGGCCGCGCCAGTAGTTCGCCCGCGCCAGCACGATCGGATTGGCCGAGCCATCGTCGATATGGGCGAAACGCTCGCGCGCGGTAACGGGATCGTTGAGGTAGCGCAAGGCGATCCAGCCGGACATGAAATGAAAATCCGCCCGGTAAGTTTCGCTGGCCGGCAATGCGGCGTCGCGAGCGACCTGGTAGGCGAGTTGGAACTTGCCCTGATCGAGCAGCTTGCGGGCGAGACTACGCCGCTCGCGCCACCATTCATCGGTTTCCTGAAGCGCCATGTTCTCCGGCGCTGCCGCCAGCATCAGGCGGGCGGCGTCGTCAATCCGGTCGTGACGCGCCATCCATTTTATGCGGCAAAGCGTGTAGCCCAGATCGGTGCGGGCGTCGGTCGCAACCGCGTCGAGCAGGTCGAGTGCCTTGTCCGCGTTCGCGTTGACCGCCGCACAGGCCTTCACGATCGAAAGCTCGTCGTTGCCAAGGCGTTGCGCGGCGCGCTTGGCGCCCGAGAAATCCTTGGCCCCGATGCGCTTGTCCATGCGCGCCCGATGGTCCTCGCGCGTGAGCAGATCGCGGAACATCTCGAACGCATCGGCCTCAGAGCGCTCCGACAATTCATCCGACCGCCAGGCCTGGCGCACCAGGCTTCCGGCGCCGTTACGATCGCCTTCGGCAAGCAGCACCCGCGCGAGCGCGAACCTGCCCTTGGCGCTTGTCGGCTGATCGCCTACGAAGCTGCGAACCGTGGCCGAGTCGCTGCGCTCCTGCCACAGACGTGCTTCCGCCCGCCGGCGCATGAGGGCCATGCTCGGCCAGCCCGGGTTTTCGGCAATGAACGCTGCATATCGGCTGAACTTCGCGTCAGTCTCCGAATGACGCAGGATGAACCATTCCACGAGTTTCAGGACCGCCGGGTCACCGATCGTATTCTTTAGGGCGGTCGCCTCGCTTGTCTTGGCCTTGCGCGCGAGAGCGATCGCGTCCTTTACCGCCGCAAGATCGCCCGAGAGCGGAGGAGCGGCCGCACTCGGAGGCGGGGCATCGCTGGATCGCACCGACTTGGGTTGCGCCGCCGCGACACGCTTTGCATGCCCAGTCTTCTTGAGCGCAGCATTGCGGTGATGCCGCCCCCCGGTCACCTCATGCGATTTCTCATTTGATTTCTTGGCATGCTGAGGCTTGTGGCTGGTCCGCGCTGCGGCGTCAGTCGAAAATGCGGCGAGCGCAGCCAAGGTGAGCAAACAAGACAGCGGCCGGAAGCCCTGGTTCATTGCGTAGTCCCCCCGCGAACCAACCGGCACGAACCATGAGATCGTACGATCCGTACGGCTAGAACTGCCCGGACGATACCACACCGCCGATTTGCAACTGTCACGTTTCGGCAACAACGCGGGGAAATCCTGGAGCACAATGGAACTCAAACGGTCATCGTGTAGAGCTGCCCGAACGATTACGCGTCTTCGCTGCACCGCTGGTCTGGGTAAAGACAAACCAAGCGCGCTTACTCCAAGGCTGGACAAGAAGGGTGGAGAAGAGATCGTGTTTTCGACCTTAAGCCTAGCTCTTGCTCGCGATACTTATCGCTCAAGTAAGCATCTTGGTCGAAAAATCGCATCGGAGCTCAGGTCCGCTTTGCTCAAATAACAACATCCGACTCAAAGTCGAGTCCCGGACTGGCCCATGCAACCCGGTACTTAGCTACACTCTTGGTCGCAAGTCGTTTAAACTTTTCACCAGAATTTCGGCAAAGGTGGCGGCGGCAACGGGGAGGTTGCGGCCACGAAGCTGGCATAGCACCAGATCGGCAGTCGGCACGTCGCGGGTGTCGATAGGGATTCCGACCAAGCCCATGCCAGGATCGCCAGTGGGCGCGCCGATCTCGATCTGGAACGAGATCATGTCGCAGCGAAACACCAGGCCGCGCAGCATTTCGAACGAATTGGATTCAGCGAGCATATTAAGGCGCAGATCGCGCCGCGTGGTGACTTCATCGAGAATCTGGCGCCCGCTCAAGGTGCGATCCGGCAGCGCCGCGGGATAGTCGACGCAATCGGAAAGACGAATAAGCTTCTTGCCAGCCAGCGGATGATCCGAGCGGACGATAACCACGAGGCGTTGCGGGATGCTAGCGATAACGCGCAGCGACGGCCACATCGCCGGGCGATGGACAAGGGCGAGGTCGACATCATAAGCCGCGAGCGCGGCAAGCGCGCGATCATGATCCATCACCTTGAGATCAAACACCACCTTCGGATGCTTTTTTTGGAAAGCAGCGACCCGCAGTGCCAGAAAATCATGCGCCAGCGCCTGGCTGCAGGCGATCTGCACCGGTCCTCGCCGCAGCCCGCGCAAATCCTCGACCTGCGATTTCATGCGCTGGGCATCGGCGATCTGGCTGCGCGCATAGCGCACAAACATCTCGCCCGCAGTGGTGAGCTTGACGCCGCGCGGCCGGCGCTCAAACAGGGGCGTGCCTACTTCGACTTCGAGATCCTGAATCCGGCGGTTCATCGCCGACGGCGTGAGATTGAGCAACTCCGCGGCACGGCGGATCGAGCCGGTTCGTGCCACTTCGACCACATGGGTCAGCAATTTCAGATGTCTCATGGGTTTCCCGAGTGAAGCCTTTTTTGCACCGCTCTTGCGAAAAGATAGCAGCAGATAAGGTCACTCGAATAGAGCTAAGTTTGCTGCCGAGGGCGGCCGCAGGGCGAGACATCGCCACCGGCCGGACGTGTCGCATACTGCAACAGGAAAACACCAATGACCGGACACCATGCATTTCGTGGGTTGCGGACGCTTGCGCTCGCGCTCGCTGTCACCGCTGGCTCGCTCGCCACCGCCCATGCCGACACCAAGATCAAGCTGATCCTGAACTGGAAGTATGAGGGCCCGCAGGGAATGTTCTTCCTGGCGCAAGATCGCGGCTACTTCAAGCAGGAAGGTCTCGACATCACATTCGACCAGGGCAACGGCTCCGGTGCCGCCGTTCCGCAGGTCGCCAACGGCGCCTATGACATGGGCTTCGGCGACATCAACGCGCTGATCGAACTTGCCGCCAAGAAGCCGGATGAGGCGCCGATCGGCGTCTACATGATGTACAACCGCCCGCCCTTCACCGTGGCGGTGAAGGCCGACAGCCCGATCAAGACGCCCGCGGACTTCGTCGGGCGCAAGCTCGGTGGCGCCGCCAATGATGGCGCGCTGAAGCTGTTCCCGGCGCTGTGCGCGACCGCCAAGATCGATTGCGCCAAGGTCGAGATCAGCAACATGCAGCCGAACCTGCGTGAGCAGATGCTGATGAAGGACCAGGTCGATGGCGTGTTCGGTTACATCACGACCATTCGCTTCAGCGCCAAACTGATCGGCGTCGACCCCGACAAGGAAATCCGCTTCATCAAATACGGCGATTACGGCATGGATCTCTATTCCAACGCCATCATCGTCTCGCGCAAGTTCGCCAAGGAAAATCCGGACGCCGTGAAGGGCTTCCTGAAGGCCCTCAACCGCGGCGTCAAGGATGCGATGGCCGACCCGAAGGCCGCCATCGAGGCCGTGCTGAAGCGCGAGCCGCTGATCAAGCCGGATGTCGAGCGTGCGCGCCTCGATGCAACGCTTTCGGACGAAATGAACGCCCCCGAAATCGCCAAGATCGGCCATGGCGATATCAGCGACGAGCGCATGGCGAAGGCAATCGACATCCTGGTCAACGCCAAGGAACTGCCGCGCATGCCGAAGGTGGGCGAAGTGTTCGATCGCAGCTTCATGCCGCCGCTAAGCGATCGGCCGACCGCAATCAAGGCCGCGATGTGACGCGAGCCTGCCATGTGGATCGGGCGCTTCGCCGCCCGGCATATCCCAGCACCACGGAAAGACAACACCATGAAGCTATCGCTTGAAAACCGCGTCGTGATGATCACGGGTCCCGCCAAGGGGATGGGCGCCTCGATCACCCATGCTTTCGCCGCCGAGGGTTGCAAGCTGGCGCTCCTTGGTCGCGATACCGCGGCGATTGCGCCAGTCGCTGCGGAGGTGGAAGCCGCAGGCGGCCAGGCGATTGTGATCCCCTGCGATCTCACGCAATCCGCGCAATGCGAAACGGCGGTCGAAAAAACCAAGCGGGGCCTTCGGCGGCCGCATCGACATTCTCGTCAATGTCGCCGGCGGCTCCGGCCCGATCGGCAAGACCGGCGTGCAAACTACACCGGAAGAATTCGACGAAATCGTCACCCTCAACATGAACGGCTGCTTCCATACGATGCGCGCCGCGCTGCCGACGATGATCGACCAGCGCTACGGCAAGATCGTCAATGTCGGCGGCACCTTCGGCATGAAAGGCCGCGCTGGCCGCATGGCCTATTCGGCCTCGAAGTGGGGCCTGCGCGGCATCACCAAGAGCTTCGCGCTCGAGGTTGGGCCGCACAACATCAACGTCAACTGCGTCGCACCGGGCATGGTCGACGGTCCCCGCTTTCGCGACAAGGTCTGCCGCGACATGGCGCAGAAGCTCGGCATCTCCGAGGAAGAAGCAGCCGAGCGCCACGCCGCCGATTACGCGCTGCGCCGCGTGACGGTGGACGCCGATGTCGCCAATGCCTGCCTGTTCCTCGCCAGCGACGTGTCGCGCCAGATCACTGGCGTCGATCTGCCGGTCGACGGCGGCTGGGCAGCACTGTGAGCAGCGCCATGACAGGTTCAGAGACAGCAGATCTGGTCATTCATGGCGGCACCATCGTGTCGCCGAACGCGGCATATCAAGCCAGCATCGCCATCAAGGACGGCGTGATTCTCGCAATCGGCGCAGCCGACGCTATGCCTGCGGCGAAAGAGACGCTGGACGCCACCGGACTCCACATCCTGCCCGGCGCCATCGACGTCCACGTGCATTTCCGCGATCCCGGCTATCCGCAGAAGGAAGACTTCGCCAGCGGCACCGCAGCGGCCGCGTTCGGCGGCGTCACCACCGTGTTCGACATGCCGAACACGCTGCCGACCATCGGCACCGCCGAGGCGCTCGCCGACAAGCACCGGATCGCCTCCGCGAAAGCCTATGTCGACTATGGACTCTATGCGGTGCTCGGCGACGACAGCATCGAGCACGTCGATGCGCTGATCGACGGCGGCATCATCGGCTTCAAGCTCTATATGGGCAACACCTTCGGCCGCATCCCCTCGCCCTCCACCGGCGCGATGCTCGAGGCGTTCGAAGTGGTCGCCCCGACCGGCAAGCGTGTCTCGCTGCATGCCGAGACCAACAGCATCATGGAGCGCCGCGAATCGCGGCTGCGCGCCGCCGGCCGGATCGAGCCAATCGCACATCTCGCAGCGCGTCCCGCGGTGGTCGCGGTCGAGGCGGTGGCGCGCGCGGCGATCCTCGCCGAATGGACCGGCGCCCGCATCCACGTGCTGCACATTTCGTCGGCCGCCGAGCTGCGTCCGCTGGCCGAAGCCAAGGCGCGTGGCGTCGATATCACCGGCGAAACCTGTCCGCAATATCTGCTGCTGTCGGAGGTCGACTACGACAAGTTCGGCGGTGTGGCCCGAGTCAATCCGCCGGTGCGCGAGGCTACCAACCAGCAACCGCTGTGGGATGCGCTAATGGACGGCACCATCGACATGATCGCGACCGACCACGCGCCGCATGCGCCCGATGAAAAGACCCGGCCGGACATCTGGACCGTCGACTGCGGTTTTCCGGGGGTCGAGACCCAGATGCCGCTGATGCTGACCGAGATCAGCCGCGGCCGCGCCACGATCCAGGATTACGTGCGCTGGAGCGCGGAGAGCCCGGCCAAGATCTGGGGCCTGTATCCGCGCAAGGGCACGCTGACCGTCGGCTCCGACGCCGATATCGCCATCGTCGATCTCAACCGCAGCTGGACCATCGACGACGCCTTGATCCAGTCGCGCTCAAAAATATCGCCGTGGCACGGACGCCAAGCCACGGCCTTGCCGATTCACACCATCGTGCGCGGACGCTTCGTGATGAAGGACCGGATCTTGCAAGAGGATGCCCGCGGCACCGGCCGCTCGGTGCATGCAATCCAGCAGATGCCGACGCCCGTGCCACGTAATGTGGGGACGACCATGGCCGCGATCACCTCCGTGCAGAAAGCCTGACCCGATGAACGCACGGCTCGTCCAACAAAAGCCCCGCACGGACAATGTGATCGAGCTGGAAAAGGTCCGGGTCACCTTCGGGGATTCGAAGCACGCGGTGACCGCGCTGGAAGAGACGTCGCTGCGCATCAACCATGGCGAATTTGTCGCGCTGGTCGGTCCCTCCGGCTGCGGCAAGTCGACGATCCTGAAGCTGGTGGCGGGCACGCTCAACGCCTCGCAGGGCCATGTGTTCGTCGCCGGCCGCGAGATCGGCGCGAATGCAGTCCGGATCGGCATGGCGTTTCAGAACCCGACACTGCTGCCGTGGCTGAACATCCGCGACAACGTCATGCTGCCGCTGAAGATCGTGCCGCCGTTCAAGCAGGATTTTGCCGCCAAGCGAAAGACCGAATACCGCGACCGTGTCGAGGCCTCGCTGGCGCAGGTCGGCCTCAAAGGCTTTGGCGACAAGTTTCCCTGGCAACTCTCCGGCGGCATGCAGCAGCGCGCCTCGCTGTGCCGGGCCCTGATCCACGATCCCACGCTGCTGCTGCTCGACGAGCCGTTCGGCGCGCTCGACCAGTTCACCCGGGAGGAGCTGTGGGAGATCATGCAGAATCTCTGGATAGAGAAGCAGCCGACGGTGCTGCTGGTCACCCATGACCTCAAGGAAGCCGCTTATCTGGCGTCTCGCATCTGCGTGATGCAGGCACGGCCCGGCCGCATCGTCGACGACAGCGTCGTGCCGTTTGCGCGCCCCCGCACCATCGATGTCTCTTTTGAGCCGGACTTCGTGTCGCTGACCCAGCGCCTGCGCGAACGCATCGTCGCCGCCCGCGCTATTCAGGAAGCCGTCTCATGAGCGAACTCGTCCGTCGCCGCGTACTGTCCACGGTTTGCATCATCGGCTTCTTCGTCGCCTGGGAGCTTTTGTGCCTCGCGTTTCATGTCTCCGACATCGTACTGCCGCGGCCAAGCCAGGTGCTGGTCACGCTGTGGACGCGCTTTCCAGCGATCTGGCCGCATGCGCTGCAGACGCTTTACACCACTATGGTCGGCTTCGGCTTCGGTATCGTGATCGGCATCTTGCTGGGCATGCTGATCGGCTCATCTCGACTGGCCTATGACGTGGCCTATCCGATGCTGGTCGGGTTCTCTTCGATCCCGAAAGTGGCCGTCGTGCCAATCTTCGTGCTTTGGTTCGGCGCCGGTACCGTGCCTGCGATTCTCACGGCGATGATCATGTGCATCTTCCCAATCGTCGTGAATGTCGCCACCGGACTTGCGGCCACCGAGCCGGAGTTGCAGGACGTGATGAAGACACTGCGGGCGACGAAGCTGGAAATCCTTTGGAACATCGGCTTGCCGCGCACCATGCCGTATTTCTTTGCCTCGCTGAAAGTGGCGGCAACATTGGCCTTCGTTGGCACCGTGATCTCAGAAACAGTCGCCTCCAATCGGGGTATTGGCAATCTGATGATGATCGCCAGTTCCAGCTTCGACGTGCCGCTGGTGTTCGCCGGTCTGTTCATTCTGGCGGCGCTTGGCGTCGGACTGTATATTGTGTTCTCGCTGATCGAGGCGCGTGTCACTGGCTGGGCAGTGCGCAGCGACAGTTTTGCGGCCGGCGGCTGAGCACAAGGCAAGACATGACCCAAACAGTTCTCCCGACTCCGACAAGCGTTCACTGGGGCTATTTCGACGCAACGCTGAAGCCTGTCGCTACCATCGATCCCGGCGACACCGTGGTGATCAACAGCGTCAGCGGTGCGCGCGACGACGTGCCGATGCAAGACGGCATGACCGTGCGTCCGGAACTGACGGCGATCCACGCTGCCGTCGCGCCGGAGCTGGGGCCACATATCCTCACCGGACCGGTCGCGGTGCGTGGCGCCATGCCGGGCGACGCGCTACGTGTCGAGATTCTCGATGTGCAACTCGCCGACGACTGGGGCTTCAACATTTTCAAGCCCGGGATGGGCGCGCTGCCCGACGATTTTCCCTATGAGCGCCGGGTCCATCTCGGCATCGACCGCGCCCGCGGCGTGGTGCACACGCCTTGGGGCATGGAGATTCCCGCACATCCGTTCTTCGGCGTGATGGGCGCAGCACCGGCGCTTGAGGTCGGCCGCGTCAGTTCGGTGATGCCCTCCACGTTCGGCGGCAACGTCGACAACAAGGAGCTTGGCGCCGGAGCGGTGCTCTATCTCCCGGTCGCGGTCGAGAGCGCGCTGTTCTCCTGTGGTGATGGCCATGCGGCGCAGGGCGATGGCGAGGTCTGCCTCACCGCGATCGAAACCGGCCTGACCGGTACCTTCAAAATCGACCTCATCAAGGGCGCGAAGCTGGACGCGCCCTATGCCGAAACCAAAACCCATCTGATCGCGATGGCGTTCGACGAGGATCTCGACGAGGCCGCGCGGGTCGCGCTGCGACGGATGATCGCGCTGATTGTAGCACGGACCACGCTAACAGCCGAGGATGCGTATCGCCTGTGCAGTCTGGCCGCCGACCTGCGCGTTACCCAGCTGGTCAATCGCAGCAAGGGCATCCACGTGATGATGCAGCATGCACTTCTGAATCAATCGAAGCGCTAAACCTCCAAGAAGCGGGAATGGCCATGCAGCAGCGTCCAATCACGAGCCTCGCGGTGTTCTGCGGCTCGAATTTCGGCAACTCCGAGGTCTATGCAGACGGTGCGCGTCAACTCGGCGCGGAACTGGCAGGCGCCGGCATCACACTGATCTACGGCGGCACCACCAAGGGTCTGATGGGCGTCGTCGCCGACGCCGTGCTGAATGCTGGCGGCATCGTGCATGGCGTGATCACTGACCGGCTGCATCAGCGCGGGCATTCGCATCACGATCTCAGCCGGAGCGAAATCGTCGGCACACTGCGCAACCGCAAGGAGCGGATGACGGAGCTCGCCGACGCCTTCATCGCCCTGCCAGGCGGCATCGGCACGATGGAGGAGATGATGGAAGTCTGGACCATGAATCAGCTGTCGGAGATCGACAAGCCGGTCGGGCTGCTCGACATCGCTGGCTTCTTCACGCCGTTCCTGGCTTTCATCGACCACATGGTCGAGACCAAATTTCTTCCCGCGGCTCACCGGCACTCGATCTGCGTCGACGCGAAGCCACCCCTGCTGATCGAAAAGCTGCGCACCTTCCAACGGACCGACGTGCCGAAATGGCTTTAGCACCGTCGTCCAGGACACTGGTTTTGGCGCGATGCGGGTGATGCCATTTTGGCACCGGAGCGTCAAAATCTTAGCGGTTGAACGCGGCACTCGAAACCCTGAAGCTTCCCTGCAGCCGGACACCCGCAATGGCCGTTCTTCCCAACACCGGCACATCACACGCGGCGCTGATCTTTTGATGCATCATCAACTCCCGGAGAATTCGCCCATGCGCCGCCTCCTGACATCCCTCGTGCTCGCAAGCAGCCTTGCTATCCCTTTCGCCGCTCGCGCCGCTGAGCCGGTGAAGATCAAGTTCACACTCGACTGGAAAATCCAGGGCCTGCATGCCTGGTACTATTGGGCCAAGGCCAAGGGCTATTTCACTGCCGAGAACCTCGACGTCACCATCGATCAGGGTGAGGGATCCGCTGCTGCGGTCACGCGGGTGATGTCGGGCGCTTACGACGCCGGCTTCGGCGACATCAACGCCATTATCCAGAACGCCGCGGCCAAGCCCGGCGAAGCGCCTGTGATGGTCTACATGATCTACAACAAGGCTCCGTTCGCGCTGCTGGCCAAGGCGAATGGCCCGATCAAGAGTCTGAAGGATCTGGAAGGTTCCAAACTTGGCTCGCCCGCAGGCGGCGCCTCTTTCAAGTTGCTGCCATTGCTCGCGAAGCAGAACGGCGTCGATTACAGCAAGATCAACGTGACTCAGGTATCCCCCGCTTTGCAGGAACAGATGCTACTGCAAGGACAGGTCGATTCCGTCGCCGTCTTCTCGGCCACCAGTTACTTGAATTTGGTCTCGCTCAAGCTCGATCCGGACAAGGATTTCCGCTGGATGTATTATTCGGATCTCGGCCTCGATCTGTACTCGAACGGCATTATGGTGTCGCCGAAGCTAGTGAAAGATCATCCCGAAGCGGTCAAGGGCCTGTTGCGCGCGCTCAACCGCTCGCTGAAGGAGACGGTCCAAAATCCGGATGCCGCCATCGACGTGCTTGCCGCGGAGGAGCCCCTGATCAAGAAGGACCTTGAAAAGCGCCGCCTGCTCTACGTCTACACCAACCTGATCGATACGCCCGAGGTACGTGAACTCGGCCTCGGTGACGTCAGCGACACACGGCTGACTTCCGCGACAGCAACCATTGCCGCTTCGTTCGAACTGCCGCGCATACCGGCACCCGGCGACGTGTTCAATCGCTCGTTCCTGCCGCCCAAGGCCGACCGCATTCCGCCGACGGTCGCGCCTTGATGAACGACGCCACACGCACCATCGCCTGCGCGCACGTTATCGGCCCCGATGGGCCGATGGCTGGCGCGCAGTTCATTTCGATGGCGGGCGGACGCATCGCCTCCGTCGAACCTGCGACAAACACAACGGCGGAAAAGCTGCTGGCCCTTCCGGCGCTGGTCAACGCGCACGACCACGGCCGCGCCGTCCGCACCAGTTCGATCGGCGCCGATGCCAAGCCGCTGGAATCGTGGCTGCATTATCTCGCGCTGTTTCCGTCGGTGGATCCATATCTCGCGGCCGCCATGGCTTTCGCCAACAGCGCGCTCGGCGGCGCCGGCACGGTGATGAATCACTACACCCGCGCGCAGGGATTCACTGACCTTCCTACCGAAGCTGCCGAGGTCGCTCGCGCCGCCCGCGACGTTGGCGTGCGAGCGGGCTTCGCTGTCTCGATGAAAGATCGTAACCCGCTGGTCTACGGTCCGTCCGAGCCGCTACTGGCGGCGCTTCCGCCGGCCGCGCGCCAGGAAATCGGGCAGCGCCTGCTGCGAAAGCCGCTTTCGCCGCACGACTACATGACTCTCGTGGACGAAGTGGCTGCCGCAGCCGACGGCCCCCAGTTCAATGTGCAATATGGGCCCAACGGCGTGCAATGGTGCAGCGACGCGTTGCTGCAGGCCATCGCGGAAGCATCGCAGCGCACCGGCCGGCGCGTTCACATGCATCTGCTGGAGACGAAATATCAGCGCCAGTGGGCCGATGCCAACTACCCCGGCGGGGTCGTGCGCATGCTGGATACTATCGGCCTGCTCTCTTCGCGGCTGACATTGGCGCATTGCGTCTGGGCCCGGCCGGACGAACTTGATTTGCTGGCCGAACGTGGTGTCATCATCTCCGTCAATACAAGCTCGAATCTGCATTTGCATTCCGGCGTTGCGCCAATGGCGCAAATGCACAAAGCCGGCTGCAAGGTCGCACTTGGAATCGACAGCAAGGCGCTGGACGACGACGATGATTCTCTTCGCGAATTGAGGCTCTCCTACCTGTTCCACGCCGGAACCGGATTTGACCTCATCACAACACGGAACGAGGCCCTCCGGACGGCCGTCAACAATGGCCGCTTCGCGGTTACCAATGTCAGCGACAACGGAGATATCCGCGCGGGCGCGCCAGCCGACATGCTGATGCTCGACTGGGCGATGCTGGATGACGACGCCCTGCGAGGCGGCGTCGATCCGGTCAACCTGCTATTTTCTCGCGCCACAGCCAAGCATATTCGCGAACTGATTGTCGGCGGTCAAACCATCGTCAGGGACCATCGTGTCACGGGCATCGATTTGCCGGAGATCCGCCACGAAGTCCTCGCGCAAATGCGATCCGGCATGGCGTCGAACGGCGCGCTCGCTGCGGCACTATCGACGCTCGATCGCGCAGTCGAAGACCATTACCAACTCGCTCCATGTTGCTGATGAACTGCCAGTTACCAAGCGTGGAGCGCTTGGATTTGGCCGAACGATATTGGAGAGCCTCAGTTTGAGACTGACATCGCTTCTTCTTTGAACGCGCGTTGCCCGCTCTTAAAGGTAAGGTGCTCTCGAATGAGATTCGTTAAAGCCCGCATTCTGCCGACGCCAGAGTGCAGGACTTTGGCCCAAAAGCGAAGTGAAGACTCTGGTGAAATGACTTTGATCGGCGAAGCCGCATTCAAGGGCAATGTCAGCAATCGAACGCCTGGTTGTGGCAAGGAGTTTGGCGGCCAATTTCACACGATGTTGTTGAAGCCAACGATGCGGTGCGACGCCTGTTGTGGCCTTGAACGATCTCGAAAAATGCTGTCTCGACAGGCCGCATTCCGTTGCGATATCCGCAAGGAGAAGGTCTCCATCAATATTTTCGACTAACATTTCTTTTGCGCGAGCCGTCTGAGCAGGAGTAAGGCCGCCCTTTCGAGGGGGTAAAGATTGGCCTCCGCCATATGTGCTGATCAGATGCGAACAGACCGCGAGTATGAGGGAATCGACGAACAAAGGGTTCGCTTCCTTCGGCCGTTGGAAAGCAGGCAAGAGCGCCGCGGCCAGGTTTACCATCACGGCATCGATAGTCCCTGGCGCGTAAATCAGGTCGGACCGCCAGCGCCCACGACCGGTCTCGGCAATCTCCTCCAACGCGAAGCGCGGGATATGAAAGTTCAGGCTTTCGTGCGGCTGAGCTATCAATGCTGAAAATTCCCCGCGGAGATTCACGATGCGCATTGAATTGGCGTCGTAACCCTGTGTGAGATACGGGCGGTTCCGGCTGAAAAGCTGGTGTTTTTCGAGCTTCGTGAGATACATCGCGACAATGAACGTGTCTTCCGCCGGTACCTGGGGCGTTTTACCGATCTGCTCGAGGCCGCATGAAATTCGCGTCGCCACCACCTGTGAATTTCGCAGCGACCGCGCCACAACCGACGGCGCATTGTTCAACCCCAGACTGCGCGCAATTGGGTCACCAAACCATCGTCGTTCCATCTCGGCCTCGTCGCTCAGCAGGACACCGTGCCCCGAGGAATATAGAATGACGATGGTGTGTCGCCACCCGCCGTTTGTTTCAAAGTGACTGCTTTATCATTCCATTTGATGCGCTGATCCGGGCTAGGACAACCCGTGGCTGCAAACCCTTTCTCCGATAGCTTTTGCGTAGGCACGCCGGCCTGCAAGCGCCACACCGCAGCAGGCTGCCCCTGACACAAGGATCACCAGAAATAATGATTTACCGAGGGCTGCCTCGTCGCGGAAAACATAGTCGTTCAGCCATCCCACAACTACAGGTCCGAAACCCACGCCGATCAAGGTAACGACGGATACCAGGATTGCGATCGTCATCCCGCTATTGCGCTCGGGCGTCAGCAGCTGCCAGCCGGTAAGCCCCGCAGGCGTCGCGGCGAACACCACATAATTGAAGACGACATAAGCCGATCGCGATATCCCGATTTGGTCGCTCAGACAAAACAGAAATGCCGCCGGTATTGCCACGACCGCGCAAACAGCGAGAACGACATTTGACGGCGCGGCAACGCCCCGTGCCAGCAGGCGGTCGATCAGAACCCCTCCAGTCCACTGCCCCGCCGGCGCCGAAATCAGAAACATGATACCGACCGCAATAGCGCTATCTCCAGGCGAAAGTCCGAATTTTCGGACATAAAGCAGAGGCACCCAGGCAGCTTGAGCCTGCGAAAGGATGATGCTGCATGCAGTCGCCGCCGTCAGGAAGCCATAGGCCCCTTTGAAGCCCCGTATATGCAGAAGCGCTGCCGAGACACTTTGCCGAAATCCAGTCCGTCCGCCGACGATGTTCGTACGGCGGGGCTCGCGGATTCGCGCGACCAGAAGCGCGAGGACCACACCTGGCACGGAAGCGATGAGAAACAGCATTTGCCAAGGCGCCAGATGACCCACGAGCGGAATGCCCAGGTCCATGGGACCCAACCGGTTGAGCAAGAAGCCACCCCCTAGCAGAGCAATGGCGTTGCCGATCGTGGCTCCCATCAGGAAGATGGCGACGGATCTCGCCATCTTCTCCCTGGTTATTGCACTTGAGAGAAGCGACATACCGGCCGGGACAAGGACGGCTTCACCCAATCCGACGCCGATGCGAAAGACAAAGAATGCGGCAAATGATCCTGCCATCCCGCAGAATGCGGTCATTGCGGACCAAAACAGCAGCCCTGCCGCGATCATCAGCCTTCGGTCGAGACGATCCGCCATCCACCCCATCGGGATGCCACACAGGCAGTAGAGGGCAACAAAGGCCGCGCCATGTACCAAGCCGAACTGACTATCGCTCAGCGCCAGGCTGGATTTAATCGGCCCCCCGGCGACGCCGACAAGCGCACGATCCACAAAAGCAACCGCGTAACTCGCGCAGAGCGCCGCGACAATCAGTGCGGGTCGAGAAGCGCCTCGGTCCGTCAGGGTAGTCTTTTTCGGATCTGTTCGCATTGGCTCCCGACACGAATCTGGCTGGCGCCAGTCAAGCATGTGCCGGGGTTGCGGCCTAGGGGACGACGATCGGCTCTCTTGGATCTGCTTCAAGCCGCGCAAAGCCAAAGTACCGTAAAGGCGCCTCGCACATACGGTTGCGACGAAGCACCCATGATGTTCAGAAGGACGTGGACGACTTTGGAGCGTCGAGAGAGATCAAATGCGTCACCACAGGCGGGCTCGAAGATGCATGGTAACGCAAGAGATTGGATTGCACGTCGGCGTCGGATTTCGAGATGCGGCGGTGCTGGCGCAGATGCTCGGCCCACGACTCGACGAAAAACCATTCGACGAGTCGCTCCGGGTTCTCCGCATCTTCCGATACACCCCAGACATAGGCGCCGTCGCGCCGGCGTTGTTGCGAAAAGCCATAAAGAGCCTCCAGGAACGCAGCCCTGTCAGGCGCTGCAACCTGATAGGCAATGGTGACAATCACCGGCCCGCGGTCATGCTCTACAGGCCCAGCAAGGCCCGGTTCGGCCCACGCTCCGGATGGGGATAGATCTTCCTCGCCGGTTGGAAGCTTTGCAGCACGCGTTCCCCACCATAAAGTCAACAGCGCGAGGCATGTCGCTGCGACGAGCAGAGCTCCCATCGTCCCAATCCGGTCGGCAACCGTTCCCCAGATTAAACTGCCCAGAGTCATCGCGCCGCTTTGAACGGTGATGTAGATGGCAAGCGCCCTGCCGCGCACCCAATTCGGCAAAATCGCCTGAACGGTGCCATTGAGTGTAGTCAGAACCGCAATCCAGGCGATACCCAGCAACAGCGTCGCGATGGCAGTCGCCCACACCACCCCTGCCATCGCAACGGTCACGAAGACGGCGACGGTCAAGATCGTTGCGCTCGATACGATGCCATCCTGCCCGAGGCGGGCCCGTAACTTTGGCATGATCAAGGCTCCGCTCGCGGCCCCCACCCCGACCAAACCGAGTAAAAGGCCATAAAGTCCCGGGCCACCGCCGAGCTCGTGCCGCGCCACGATCGGCAGCAGGGCCCAAATGGCGCTCGCGAAGAGAAAAAAGAGGAACGCGCGCTTAAGCACACCGCGAAGCTGCGTGTTGGCGCGGGCATACCGCAGCCCCGCCCGCAGCGCACCGCCAAAATGTTCACGCAGCGTATCGTCGCCGACGTCGTTACGCTTCCACCAAAGCAGAACGGCAACGACCAGTAGATCGCTCGTAACGTCGAAGAGATACGTGGTCGCCGCTCCCAATGCAGCGACAATCAGGCCGCCCACAGCGGGGCCTATGGCACGCGCGATATTGAAGCCCAGGGAGTTGAGCGCTACGGCAGATTTGAGATCGGAACGAGAGACCAGCTCGGGCACGATCGCCTGCCAACTTGGCGCCGCCAATGCGGCACCAATTCCGCCCAGAAAGGTCAAAGCGACCAGCGCCTCTACGGAAACCGTTCCTGTCGCCGAGAGCGCTGAGAGGGACGCGCTCACCGAGGCCAATCCAAGCAGTACCCCGATCAGAAGATGACGCCGGTCCAGGATGTCGGACAAAACACCGGCAGGGATGGCCAGCAGAAATGCGGGAAGGGTTGCGGCCGCCTGAATGGTCGAAACAGCCAGTGGCGAAGACGACAGGTCGGTGACGAGCCATGCGCTGGCGACGTCGCGCATGAAGCTTCCGACGTTGCCGAGGATCGTTGCGATCCAGAGAACGGCAAAGAGCTTCTGGCCAAGGGGCGCAAATGCGCTGCTCGACGAGGTAACGGGCGCGGGTGCATTCTCAGCCACGCCTGCGCACCTTGCTGGCCGACCGGCCCATCAAAGCCCCGCCTTCAGTTCGATGCCGATATAGTCGCTGTCGTGTCCACCCGCTTGCCGAACGGCATCGCCAATCTGATAGTGCACGGCCTCGATCGCGCCGGTGAGATTGGCGTTGAAGATGTAGTCCACGCGAAGCTGGGAGTACACGCCTGTCCAACGGCTGCCCTTTCCAGCGGTGCCAGCGACCGCGACGTTGGGTTGGACATAGACCGCGTCTGCCGCGGTCTGTCGCCATTGAAGACCGACGGCTGCCATCACCGTCAGCGTCGGCGACGGCTTCACGGTGATGGACGGCTTGAGATGAATCAGGTTGGCATACCCGGTATAGCCCGCGAGCGAGAAGTAGTAGCCGTTGGGAAACAGTGGATTGAACGTTCCGAGCTGACCGTCGCCGGGATGCGCATCTCCAGAAGCCGCGTCGGCCTGCAACCCGATCCTCGGTGCCCAGGCGGCGTCCGAAAACGTATATCCGGTGCGGCCACCGAGCGCCCAGGCACGAATCTGCTTCGCGCCGACATCGCCGCCCTGCCCCATCGCCTCGAGATCCCAGTCGACATCCTTTGATCGGCCCGCAAAGCGGACATCCAGAATATGGCGGTGCTCTGCGCCGACAGCGTCGAGGTAGTTTGCGTTGCTGCGTTCATAAAGCGAATAGTAGCCCGACAGTTCGTTGGTGCCGAGGACCTGACGCTCGACCCGCAGCGTACTGAATCGAAACGTCTTGTCGGAAAAATCATCGAAAACGTCGCCAAAGCGATATTGCACGGGTTGACTGACGAAACCGATGAAGCGCCAGGGGCCGCTCTCCCAATCGGCCCACGCCGCGTCGAAAGACTGTCGGACGTTGGGCCCGTCGCGCGACGACACAAAGCGCTGCAGGTCGAATGCAAAATCCTGGCGCCCGACGCGTGCCTTGAAGGTTCCGTCCGCGATCGTGTTGGTATAGGCGATGAAGGCCAGCCGAAGATCGAGCTGGTTCTGGTCGACCGACGAAATCGCCGCCTTGTCAAAGGCCCTTGCGTCCTCGAGTTGAGCAAAAATCTGCCAGTGCTCGTCGAGACGAACATCGGCGTGGATCTGCAGCCGCTGCAACAGATAGGAATCCCCCGCGACCTTACCGACGCCGAAACCCGGCGCATTGTTGGATTCGAAGCGCTCGCGCAGCGTCGCGCCCAGCGAAACGTAGCTCTTGGGATCGGTTACGAAGAGCGGAATGTATTTGACGCTATCAAACGGTTCGGTACGCAGCGACGGATCAGCCAAGGCTGACCAGTCCTCTTGCCAGCGATTCGTTAGGATCTCTGGCCGCTGCGGCTTTGCTGGTACCTTCGCAAGCTGATCGTCAGCCGCGGCCACGGAGGACCAGGGCAACGCCATCGCGACGATCAGCGCGCGGCATCTACTTGCTGATGGACGAATGGATCTCAGCAACATAACCCCCGGGAAACTGAACGATGGCTGCTTCGCGCCGCCCAACCTTGTAGGGTTCAACCAGAACAGTGACACCCGCCGCCTTGGCCTTGATCAACGTCTCTCCCACCGCGGCCACTTCGTACCCCGTGAGTTCGTGGCCATAAGGGTATGGCAGATGGCCGTCGGTCACCAGCACCGACATCTTTCCGAAAACCGATTCGATCAAGACGCGGCGATAGGTATCAGCGGGCCGCCCGATCTCAATGCCCGGGGCCTTCACATCGTCCGAAACGACCTTGCCCCGAGAAAACCGGATGAAACTCCGAACGAATTCATCGGCGCGGTCCGGCGCCACATAAACGCGGTTCTCCGGAACAAATTGCAGATCGGGATAGGATGGAGCGGTCGTGTGCCAGTAGATCTGCATATTGACGCCGCCCGGCCACTGGATCACCGCGTCGCGACCGATCGGATCCGGGAATGTTGAGACGATGACCGAAGCGCCAGCCTTCTTCGCGGCCAGCACGGCAGCGTCCATGTCGGTCACCAGATAACCGGTGCGCTCCAGGCCGAACGGATACGGAATCGGAGTCTTGAACCCGAACAGAGATACCAGGCCCACCGGCGTGATCAATAGCTGCGAACTGGTTGTGCTCGGCGTCGGCGTGACCGTCACGACCACCTGCTTCGAGCTTTTGCCGCCGAACGTCGCCAGAAAGCTGGTAGCCAGCCGATCCACATCGTCCGGCGCCACATAGACATGCGTCGTGTCATACTGCGCGCCCACCGCGAATTGCTGGGGCTTTGCCGCGACGCGCGCGGTTACCGGCGCCGCGGCCAGAGACAACACAGCTACGATGACAACAGAACGGATCAGTCGCATGGGATATTCCTTGTTCACGGCTATCGCTTTTCCGAGGATGGACCGGCTTCGCGCAAATCCTGCCAGGCAACAAGCAGGAAGCCACCAACCAACCCAAGATGCTCGAAGAAGGAGTTTTCGGCCATGAAGCGCGCCGGCGGGGCAACGTCCCAGAACCGATTGGCCAGGAACGTGGCGAACAGAGTGAAGGCCGCCAGCGCGAGCGCGCCGAGCCACCGGTAGAAGCCGCTCAGGATCAGTATCGACGCTCCGATTTCGAGAGCAATGACCGCTGCCGCGAGTGGCGCCGCTGGAGAGAGCCCTAAATGATTCATCTCCATGATCGCGCTGGGAAAGTCGAACGCCTTGGTCAGCCCTCCCTGCAGGTAGGCCGCGCAAATGCCTAGCAATGCGAACCAGCGAATGAACGGAGATCCCAACACCGGCCGCGCCCACGCGGACATCCTGGCATTGACGACGATCAATAGCTCCATCATACGGCCCAACATGCGCAGCCGAGGGCGCCCCAAAAACTCTTGAGGTCCGCAATCGGCAGCTTGCTCGACCAGGCCGTCGCATGCGCATGGCCGTGGACGGTGCATTGGTTGGCGCACCCGCAACTCATCGACATCTTCTGCGCCAGCGCCGGCTGCGCGGCGGGTTCGCCCCAGGCGGCATAGCCACCGAAAGTCCGCACCGGCGACCAGTCCGGCATCGCCGGCGGTGGCACGTTGTCGTCGAAACGCGCGAAGTCGCCCGCGCCGTACACGATCCTGCCGCCGACGACGGTGAGGTCGGACGTCATGTCAGAAATTTCGTCTTCGCGGCACGAGAAGAAGTCGCGGTCCGGCACGATCAGGTCGGCAAGCTGCCCGGCCTCGATGCGTCCCTTCTTGCCTTCTTCATTGGAAAACCACGTGACGTTTTCGGTCCACATCCGCAACGCGGTCTCGCGGTCGAGACAATTGCGCTGCGGATAGAGCTGCATGCCCCCGACGGTTTTGCCGGTCACCAGCCAAGACAACGAGACCCATGGATTGTAGGACGCCACGCGCGTCGCGTCGGTCCCGGCAGAGACCTTGACGCCCTTGGACAACATCTTCGCCACCGGTGGCGTCGCCTCAGCGGCGCCGTGACCATAGCGTTCGACAAAATATTCGCCCTGATAGGCCATGCGGTGCTGCACGGCAATGCCGCCGCCAAGCGCGGCAATCCGGTCAATCGACTGATCCGAAATTGTCTCGGCATGATCGAAGAACCAGTTCAGCCCTGCCAGCGGAATGTCCTGGTTGACGCGTTCGAACACGTCGAGGGCACGGGAGATGGTTTCATCATAGGTCGCGTGCATCCGCCAAGGCCAACGATTCTCAACGAGCAGGCGAACCACACCATCAAGATCGCCTTCCATTTCGGCCGGCATATCCGGCCGGGGCTGCCGGAAATCCTCGAAATCAGCGGCGGAGAACACTAGCATTTCGCCGGCACCGTTGTGACGGAAGTAGTCGTTGCCCTGCTTGTACTTTGAGGTCTGCGTCCAGTTCAGGAAATCCTCTTTCTCGCCCTTCGGCTTCTGCGTGAAGAGATTATAGGCGAGACGGATCGTGAGCTGGCCTTCGCTGTCCAGCTTCTGAATCACGGCGTAGTCGTCGGGGTAGTTCTGGAATCCGCCGCCGGCGTCGATCGCACCGGTGACGCCGAGCCGGTTGAGCTCGCGCATGAAATGCCGCGTCGAGTTGACCTGATAGTCGAACGGCAGCTTTGGACCCTTGGCCAGCGTTGCATAGAGAATCGCCGCGTTCGGCTTGGCCAGCAGCAGGCCGGACGGATTGCCGTTGGCGTCACGGACGATCTCGCCCCCGGGAGGCGCGGGTGTGTCCCTGGTATAGCCGACGGCGCGCAAAGCTGCGCCGTTCAGCAGCGCGCGGTCATAGAGATGTAACAGGAACACCGGCGTATCCGGCGCCACCGCGTTCAGCTCTTCGATGGTTGGCAACCGCTTCTCGACGAATTGATGCTCGGTGAAACCGCCGACGACGCGGACCCATTGCGGCGGTGGCGTCACCGCGACCTGCCGCTTCAGCATGTTCATCGCGTCCGACAGGCTGCGCACGCCGTCCCAGCGCAGTTCCATATTGAAATTCAGTCCGCCGCGGATGATGTGGAGATGATTGTCGATCAGACCTGGCAATACGCGATGGCCCTTGAGATCGATCAGCTTCGTCTGCGGTCCGGCAAGCGCCATGATGTCCTCTTCGCGCCCGACATGACTGAAGCGTCCATCCTTGATCGCCACCGCGCTCGCTGTCGGATTGGAGCGATCCAGCGTCGTGAACAGGCCACGATGCAGGATAAGGTCCGGAGCCGTGTTGTCAGGCATTGCTTGCTTCCTTTATCGCTTGAAGATTGGAGGCCCGTCCTGATCGGGTCAGGATGGCCGGCCTGGCTCCGCCGGCAACTCACCGCCGGAGGCAGGTGGACGCGTTCCCTTCGGAAGATGGCCGAACACGTGAGGCTGGATCTGCCCGACCCACGAAAGTCGGATCGACTCCCCTTTCCATATCTGTTGGGCAAGCGGAGGTATTTGCTCACCAACCAGGATGCCGAAGAGGCCCACCAGCGCCACGATCGGGGGCGCCGGTGAGCGGACGTTCAAAAGCGCGTAGATTGTCCCGACGAGCACCCCGGCGCCGAGGGAGAGGAGATAAACCTTCATGGAAGCCTCCGATGCTGTCGTTACGTGGGTCCGTTTTACTTGGCGGGACCGGATTCGGAAGCGTGCTCGCCAAGCGCCCATTTCGAGAACCGCACCTGGATGCCGTAGGGCGTGTGGGCCCGCAGGATATCCATCACGCCTTCGTAGGTTTCAGTCCGGGCCCAGTCCTGCTGAAGCTCGAAGACATATTGGCAAGACGTGATCGGCACTGCGCCGGCCTGCACGGCCCGGTCCATCGAACGGTTGTGGGCCTCGAGCGAAAGATCACCACACGCATCCGCGGGGATGTAAATCTCGAAACCTTCCCTCAGCATGTCGATCGTCGGAAACATCACGCAGGCTTCCGTCCAGAGGCCCGCGATGACGATTTTCTTGCGGCCGGTTGCGTGAATGGCTTTCCGGAAATTTGCGTCCAGCCAGGAATTCATCGAGGTGCGGTCGATGATATCGTGCTCCGGAAAGAGCTCGGTGACTTCGGGCATGAACGGTCCCGAGAACGAGTCCTTGGCGACCGTCGAAATGACCGTGGGAATCTTGAACAGCTTGGCTGCTTTCGCCAGAATCTGGATGTTGTTGAACGTTACGATGCGGTCGTGCGACTGCACGCCCTGATACATAGCCGGCTGATAGTCAATCAAAGCGATCGCGCTGTTCTGGGGGGTCAACATTTCGAGGTTAGACATACGTTATCTCCGTGATGCGGTTTTGGGTGGGCTTGTTGTTACATCGCTGTGCCGACGGGCGAATGCTTCGTCAGCCTTTGATGAAGGTCAGCAGATCAGCGTTGAACTGATCAGCATGTGTGGTGTTTAAACCATGCGGCGCGCCGGCATAGATTTTCAGAGTCGAGCCCTTTGCGATATTCGATGACAACATGGCGGATGCGATGATCGGCGCCAACTGGTCGTCATCACGACGCGCGATCAGCGTCGGCACATCAATTTTCTTCAGATCCTCAGTGAAGTAAATCTCCGAGAAAGCCTTGATTTCGTGGAGCAACCTCTTTTGGCCAGCCATCATGCGCTGCAACCAGAAATTGAGCGACCGTGACAACGGCGGTCATAGGCGATAGCGCGGTAGCCGCGCTCACCGAAGTAAATCATCTGAGAATCCCAAGAGTCGGACGAGATCGAGAAGGCGTGAGAAAATGCCAATGGCTGCCCGGCGCCCCAATCCTTGTAATGGATTTCCGTGCCATCCTTGACCATGATCGTCGCCATGATGTCTCTCACTCAGCTCAACAACAACAGAACCATAGAAATCCTGCGCAACGTCTTGACGACGTCGATGCAGTTTGATCAGGCGACGCGGACCGCATCGCCTGGAATCTGATCGTCGCGACGATCGTCACGACGACGAAGATCATTCGTGCGTGGTCTAGCGGGTCAGAAGTGAGGTTTCTTGAACGAAAGACGGCAGATTGTTCTGTTTGTCGCCTTTCAAATCTTGATCGGGAAATGCCGGATCTATGGTTCTTGTTTTCCAGGTCCTTGCCAAATAGTGACGTATCTTCGTCCAGACACCCACCGGCATTCTTATCGAGTTCGTCTTTCGCAGCGAGGCAGTATCAACCCTGTAACCGCCATCCGCCGCTTGACCGGATTACTTTTGCCTGCTGGGAACGGTAGCCGGCGGAGCCATCCCGTAACTCCCAATTTTGACCAGATCCTATTGCCGTCTGCGCAGACGCACGATTTCGGGGCGGCAATACCGATTTATGGCGATACACAAAGTAGCGTCCAAGCCTCAATCACCAGCTTTGAAGCCCGTGGCACAACTTACCAAAATGTTATAACAGTCGGCGCAGATTCATCGAATCTGCAAGGCATTAAATGGATTTACGTCAACTTCGTACATTTCGGTCTGTCGCGGAGTTAGGAAGTCTCAGCAAAGCCTCCGACCGGCTGCGCGTCGCGCAGCCTGCGCTCAGCCGGCAGATCAAGTTGCTGGAGCACGAACTCAGGGTCGAGCTGTTTACCCGCAACGGCCGCGGCATGGTACTCACAAGTGCCGGACAATTGCTGTTAGACCGAACCACCGGCCTGGTCCGGCAGATCGAGCAGGTCCGCGACGACCTGCAATCGGTCGGGGGTAAACCGTCCGGCCGGGTCGTGCTGGGATTGGTCCCGACAGTAAGTTGCGTGCTCTCGGCTCGCTTCGCACGCCGCATCATCGAAACCTTGCCCGATGTTTCGCTTTTGATCGTTGAAAGCTACGGCGGTCATCTCGTCGAATGGCTTCATCGCGGCGAAATGGACCTGGCCATCATCTACGGCCCGTCCATCGACCTGCATCTCACAGTTGAGACGCTCGGCAGAGATGATGTGGTCGTAGTTGGGCCGCGTGGCAGCGGATTGAAAGAAAAAGGTGAAGTCGATATCGGCTGGCTTGCCGAACAGAAGCTCGTTCTTCCAAGCCATTCTCACGGCTTGCGCGCACTTATCGAACGCGCCGCGGCACGCAAAAATCTGTCGCTCCAGGTCCTCATGGAGGCGGACTCCTTTCGAGTCCTCACAAGTATTGTCGAGGAAGGAATCGGGTTTACCCTGTTGCCGCCATCTGCCGTTCGCAACGAAGTCGCGGAAGGCCGGCTTGAGGCTGTTCCGATCTCACGACCTGCGATCACGCGGGAGCTCATCCTCGCTTCCCCAGCGGATCGACAGCCCTCTGTCGCCACCACGACCATATCCGTTCTGATACGTAAGGAAATCGAGAGCCTCTCCAACGAGGGACTTTGGAACATCCGAATGTCGGGAGGCGCCGAAGCCGGCTCCTAATCAGGACACCGCAAAACCAAGATGCTGCCGAAGCCGGTTCTTGATGAACGTGCCATCTCGCGGGGGCAATGCGCGCTCCGGATTGCCGGGTGCGATCTTGATCCGCGCGAAACGCGGCCCATGGCCGATGTCGTGCAGGTTGGCGCGGAACCCGGCGACGCCCTTGAGGTCCGTTATCTGCGTGACGGAGTCGAAGCCCGCGCCCTCGGCGATGACTTCCAGTCGTGAGCCGAGCCCGGAATGGCTGAGTTGCATGCCCGTCTCGCCATAGTGACCGTTGTCGAGAACGGCAATCGTCAAATTGAGGGGCTTCTTGACGGCGACCGACAGCAAGCTGCCAAGACCCATCAATGCCTCGCCGTCACCGGTGATGACAACAACCGGCCGCTGCGGCTGAGCGAGCGCAAGACCAAGCCCGACCATTACCGCACCTCCCATCGCGCCCCACAAATAGAAATTCCCGTCATGCTCGCCTGCAGCGATGACATCGTATGACGGCGACCCCAAGCCGGTCACTACCAGCAGTTTTTTTCGATCCATGAGAAGGGTCTTGACCGCATCGCGGCGGTCCATCGTTCCAAACGTCGCAGCCATCACTTTTCTCCCACCCACTTCTTTCGCCCCAACATGCGTTGCGAGATCAGGACCGCGACCTGTTGGTCTCCGTCAAAAGCAAGGTTAGCGGCTGCCGACACGACTTCCTCGGCCTCCTCCGGACTGTTAATTCGAAGAACCGTCACTCCCATCAGCTCGAACGCACCTGTCGTCGCACGGCCCATCGGGATCTGCCAGGGATTGAATTCGGCCCATTCGCCGCGCATCGTGACGATCGTCAGCAACGGCAGCCGGCACGAATTCATCAAAGACAGCATGTTGACGCAATTGCCGACCCCGCTCGACTGCATCAGCAGTACGGCGCGGTCGCCGCCGAGCCAGGCACCGGCGCAGAGTGCAATACCCTCTTCTTCGGTGGTCAAGACGGTCGTCTGAATTTCAGCATCCTCGTGCGACAGCGTAATCAAGCGCGAGTGCCCGGCGTCAGGCACGTAACATACCTGAGCAACCTCGAACTTCTTCAGGGTCTTGTAGATATCGAGCGGCCAGTCAGGGCTCGAAACCGCGTTTTCTCCGGAGCCAGCAGCGTCCATCATACCCTCGCAAATCGGGCGCGCCCGGCGCCGCCCTTCGCGACAGGTATTGCACCGTTTTCCCCCGAGTACCTTCGCATATGCTTCAAGCTGTAATGCCGATCTTCTATAGGCCAGGCATTCGACCTGTGGGTTACGAAGGCCTCTCAATACAAAACGGTATAGCCGGTCTGCGCTTTGGCGGCCCGCTTAAACAGCGTCTTTGGCGACTTTCAACGGCGAGGCCTTGACGGTTTTGCTGGCCGGTTTGGCCGCGAATTCCATCGGCTCTTTCGTAAAAGGATTAATGCCGCTGCGAGCTTCAGTTGCGGGCTTATTGACGACCGACATCTTCGCAAATCCGGGGATTACAAACTCGCCGGATTCATTCAGTTCTTTATACCCAACGGTGGCCATGTGCTCGATGACGGCCCTTACGTCATTCTTGGACACTTGGCTTGCTTCTGAAATAGCATCGATCAATTGGGTTTTCGTCATCTTGGCCATGGTGGCTCCTTATGATTCGGTAGCGGACATTAGGAAATCCCGGCGCTATATCCAACCGCCCAGGACCGAATTAAAGCGCTTGTGTAAGCGCGCATCCCGAAGATCCGCATTGCGTCCGATGGATGTACGCGCGCTTCACGCTCCGCTCTGTTCTGCGAGGGTACCCTTCAAGCCTCTCGTGGAAAGAGAAAGAGGCTCCCATGAAAAGAACGCTTTTGCAGATCGCTCTATTTTGCCGAAGGGAATGCAGCGATCATGTCAAGCTCGATACGTGCACCCGGCGTCGACAGCTGATTGATGCAGATCGTCGTGCTCGCGGGTGTCCAGGTTCCGAAATATTCCTTCAGGACGGCCACCATGCCATCCTGATCGCGGACGTCGGTAAGATATTTAGTCACCTTGACGATATCAGTCCATGCTAGACCCTCATGATCGAGAATGCTCTTGATCGTCTCCATCGCACGCCTGGTCTGATCCTCGATCCGGTTGGGATGATCATGTTCGCTGATGTCGTGCGGATGCTTGTGATACAATGGCGACGGCGTCGCACCGGAGATGAACAACAGCCCGCAGGGGCTCTCGACCCGAATAGCCGGCGCGTAGGGCATGTCGGGCCGCCGCTCCGGAATGGTCTGGATTTCCTTGATGTTCGGATTGGTGGGCGAGGCCTGAAACGCTGGTTTGCTGGTCATCTCTTTTAGCTCCGAACCGGATAATCGATATTGAAGACTTGCGCTCCAACGAGGGGGTGTCAACCGCTCGGCGGAGACGCTTGTAAACCCGCCTTGATCAACTGGCGAATCCGCGCCGGCGAGACCGGATGCTCGGTGACGCGCACGCCGAATGGCCGCAACGCGTCTTCGATCGCCGAGATGATGCAAGCAGCAGCGGGAATCGTGCCGCCCTCGCCTGCCCCCTTCACGCCGATCGGATTCAACGGCGACGGCGACTGGATGTGGATGATTTCGATACGGGGTACTTCGGGCGCGGTCGGTAGCAGATAGTCGGCATAGTTTGTCGTGACAGGCTGACCGTTTTCGTCATGGATCATGCGCTCGAACAGCGCGTTGCCGATGCCGTGCACGACGCCGCCGCGGACCTGGCCATCGACCAGCATGGGATTGATCAGCAACCCGCAATCGTGGCCAACGACGTAGCGCATAATCTCGACACGGCCGGTATCAACGTCCACTTCCACCTCCACAAGATGCGTCCCGTTGGCGAAAGTGGTTTTCCGGGCTTCATAGAAGGCCGTGGCCGAGAGTCCCGGCTCGAGGCCAGCGAACATTGGAATTCCCGACATGCCGTTGAGGCGCGATGCGATCTGGCCGAGCGGCACGTTCATGCCGGCGACGCCGACCACGCGCACGGCACCATCTTCCAACACCAGATCGGCTTCCGATGCCTCGAGCATCTCACTCGCGACCTTGATGGCCTTGGCACGCACGGCAACCGCGGCTTGATGCACCGATGAGCCGGCCGTCACCGCCGTGCGGCTGGCAATGGCGCCAATGCCAAGTGGGAACGCGTTGGTATCGGCCGATTCGACGACGATGTCTTCGATCCCAACGCCAAGGATATCCGCGCAAATCTGCGCAAAGATGGTCGCATGACCCTGGCCCTGGCTGGCGGCGCCGGTCGCGATCACCACCTTGCCGCTGGGCTCGACCCGAATTGCGGCCCCCTCAAACGGTGCAAGCCCGGTGTCCTCGGTGTAACTGGCGATGCCGCGACCGAGATAGCGACCCTGCGCCAACGCAGTTTTCTGCCGCTCGGCAAAATCGTCGCCGGCGCGAACGATCACGGCCTCGAGGCAGGCGTGATAGTCACCGCTGTCATAGCTGATCGGCGAGCCGTCGCGCGCCTTCATGCCAGTGAGATAGGGAAATTGCTCCTTGCGCACAAAACTGCGCCGCCGCACCTCGGCGGGATCGATCGACAGTTCGCGGGCGACGCGGTCGGCAAGCCGCTCCAGCACGAAACATGTGGTCGGGCGCCCGGCGCCACGCACCGGCGTGTTAGGGACAAGATTTGTGAAAACGATGTCGATCCGGACATCGACCGCCTGCAGCGCGTAAGGCCCCGGGAAAGCGGCAAGCGATGTTACGGCTGCGACCAGCCCATAGGGGACATAGCCACCATTGTCATGCAGGCAACGGCCGCGCACGCCCAGCAGACGACCATCCCGATCGGCCGCAACTTCGAGCGACCATGCCTGGTCGCGCTGCTGCGCGGTAGCCACGAAATGCTCGCTGCGATCCTCGACCCATTTGATCGGCCGCTGTAGTTTCAGCGCCACCAGCGGAAGCACGACCTCCTCCGGGTAAAACACGCCCTTGGGACCAAAGCCGCCGCCGACGTCAGGTGCGATGACTCGCACCGTGCGCTCTTCACGGCCGAGGTGATCAGCGATCAGCCGCCGGACCATGTGCGGCATTTGCGTCGAGGTCCAGACCGTTAGGCCTTCGCCCATCGGGTCGGGCATGGCCACGACGCCGCGGCATTCCATGGAATGACAGCCACCGCGATGGGTTTCAAATGTCTCGGCAAAGACATGCGGCGCGTTTGCGAAGATCGCTTCCACTTCGCCGAAACGACCATGCAACGAGGCAACCAGATTGTCGGGCGCCTCTGCATGGGCCCGCGGCGAGTTCGGATCGAGCGCCTTGCGCCAATCGACCACCGCCTCCAGCACCTCATAGTCCACCTCGACCATCGCCGCGGCGTCCTCCGCCATCGATCTGCTCTCGGCGATGACAACGACGATCGGCACACCGACGTGGCAGACCTCGCGATCGGCCAGCGGCTGGTAGTTCAGCGGCTGCTTGATGTTGCCCACCGGGACGGTGAAGGGCATCGGCTTGCTTGCGATGCTCCCAAGATCAGCCGCGGCGTAAACCGCGACGACGCCGGGCATTTGTCGCGCTGCGGCGCAGTCGATGCCGAGGATGCGTGCATGAGCATGGCCGGAGCGCACGAAGGCCGCGTGCAGCACGCCGGCAATCTTGAGGTCGTCGAGATAGCGGCCCTGCCCGGTAATCAGTCTGGGATCCTCGATGCGGCGCACCTCGGCGCCGAAATAGCGCACACCCATCAGGCTTCTCCGCGGAGCGCGCGCGCGGCATCCAGCGCGGCATCGACGATGGTCTCGTAACCCGTACAGCGACAGATATTTCCGGAGATCGCATCGCGAATCTCGGTTTCGTCGGTATGTGGATTTTCGGACAGCAAGGCCGTGAGAGTCATCATCATGCCCGGCGTACAGAACCCGCACTGCAATCCATGCCGGTTCCAGAACGCCCGCTGGATCGGATGCAACTGACCACCCGGCTCGGCCAGCCCCTCTACCGTTTGCACCGTCGCGCCATCAGCCTGCCCGGCAAACATCAGACACGACCGCACCGCCACGTCATTTACAATGACCGTGCACGCGCCGCAAACGCCGTGTTCGCAGCCGATATGCGTTCCAGTGAGTTGCAGATCGTGCCGCAGGAAGTCGCCGAGATGACGACGCGGTTCGACGTCGCGTTCGAACAGCGTTCCGTTCACCGTCAGCCGGACATGCTCAAGGTCGGGACTGTCTTTCATGTCGTGCTCCACGATGACCCGCCGGTCTTGGTCTGCATCTGATCTATTCACCTTCGAGGAAATAGACCCGCGACGTGGAAGCTTCATTTCGGATGGCCAGAATTTGCTGAAATTCGGGCGAATGAAACCAGGCCAGAGCCCGTTCCCGGCTCGGAAATTCCAGAACGACAACGCGCGGGCTCGGTGCATCGCCAAGCACGGGTTCCGGTGCGCCGCGCGCGACGTACTGGCCGCCGAACAGTGCGAGCGTTGCCGGCACCTGATCCTGATATGTCTTGTACTTCACCGGATCGGTCACGGTGAGTTCGTTGACGATGATGCTTCGCATCTTCATGACGGCTTCCTCACGCGCGGGCGCGGCCGCCCGCCATCCGCCAGCGCAACAATGACGACAATCTCATCGGGCCGCGGCGCATTCGCAATCATCACGCTGAGCGTGTCGAACTGATCGAACGCCCAGACATCGTCCTTGTCGCCCAGCGGGATGTCGATGCTGCAGCCGACAGCGCCGATCTTGACATTGGACGGGATGATCGCCTGCCCGCCGCCGATCGCGGCCCGAATGGGTTTTCCCATCCGCGGATGCAGAATGGCCGCCGCATGCTCGATATCACCGGAGGTGCCGACGATCGCGGCCTTGCCATAGGAGATCGCCGGCCGCGGCAGCATCGTCAGGGCTTCCCGAACCAGCAACTCGCCGAGTTCGGCACCGAACGCGACCAGTTCGTCAACGTCGTCCTGCGCGCGCCCCGCCAGCGGGTTCGCGATCACCGCGCAGGCGGCCACGCGTGTCACCGGCGTATTTGCGGGCAGTCCACCCTCAGCATAGACTACGTCCTTGACCAGTGTCAGCCTTCGAATGTCCATTCAGACCCCCAGCATGCGGTCGAAGTTGCGGCTCAGGATCAGCTCGACCTGATCCGCCGGCAACGCGTTGCGGACGAAATTCACCGGATCGGGCTCGCCGAGCGGAAACGGCGCGTCGCTGCCCAGCAGCAGATGCTCCACGGGCACCACATCCGCCACATAGCGCAGGATCGCCGGCTCGAAGCAAATAGTGTCAAAGTACAAGCGGCGAAGATACTCGCCGACCGGCATCTTCAGCGTGCTGGACAGCTGTGGGTTGGTATCGACCTCGCGCTGCATCCGTGCGCGCAGGATCGGACTGAAGGCGCCGGCATGGGCACAGACCAGCTTCAAGGTCGGCCATCGATCCAGAAAACCCGAACAGATCATCTTCAGGATATTGATCGTATTATCGAACAGATAGCCCGCCACGATGGTCAGTTCGTATTCCCTGGTGCGATCCTTGCCGAGCGGATCGGCCGGATGCACGAACAGCGGCACATTCAGATCGATGGCGGCCTGGAAAATGGGCTCGAACTGCTGATCATGCAGATAAACGCCTCGGACGTTGGAGGCGATATGGCCGCCGACAAATCCGTGATCTCTAACACAACGACGCAGTTCCAGCGCCGCTGCCTGCGGATCCTGCATCGGAAGCAGCGCCCATCCACCGAAATGCGCCCGATCAGATGCAATTGCGGATGCCAGCGAGTCATTGAAAACCCGCGCCGCCTCGATCGCGATCCCGGCATCGAGATGATAATCGATGAACGGCGTCGCCAGCGACAGGATGGTGCGTTCCACGCCATCGCGCTGCATGCGCTCCACCTGCCTGGGCATCTCGAAGAAGGTGGTGTTGAGGCCAAAATGCATGCCGCGAATATCGAGATCGACAGCGTTGCCTTCCCGGCGCTTGATCTTGATGGCAAATTCGTCGCGCGTCTGCGCGAAGCGAAAGAACTCGTCCGGCACGAAATGGCAGTGAATGTCGGTGATCATCGTCAAAGTCCCAAGTAAGCCGTCTTCAGCCGTTCGTCATTCAGGAGTGTTTTGCCCTGGCCCTCCATGACGATCCGGCCGTTCTCCAGCACGTAGGCGCGATCGGCCGTATGCAGGACGTGATGCACATTCTGCTCGACGATCATTACGGTCAGGCCCTTGGCGCGCAGATCGACGATCAGATCGAACAGCAGTTTGACGTAGATCGGCGCAAGTCCCTCGGTGGGCTCGTCCAGCAGCAGCACGCGCGGTTTGGCCATCAGGGCCCGGCCGATCGCGAGCATCTGCTGCTCGCCGCCGCTCATCGATCCCGCCACTTGCTTGCGCCGATCAGCCAACACCGGGAGCAACGCAAACACTTCATCGAGGGTTTGGCGCGCGACGGTGCGTGCCGCGGCCGCATAGGCGCCGATCTCGAGATTCTCGAGCACCGTCATGAATGGAAACAGCCGGCGCCGTTCCGGCACCAGCACCAGGCCCCGGGCCGGTCGCTCATAGGCAGGCACCTTGTCGATCGCGACGCCCTCCAGCAGCACGTCTCCCTGATGGGTCGTCCGCAGCCCCGCGAGGGTAAACATCAACGAACTCTTGCCCGCGGCGTTGGCGCCGACCAGACCAACGATCTCACCCGCTCCGACGAACAGGTTCACGTCGTGAAGGACCTGCACCGCGCCGTAGAAGGCATCGAGATGTTTGACCTCAAGCAAGGACCATCTCCTCGCCGAGATAGGCCTTCACGACGGCAGGATCGCGGGCCATCACGGCCGGTGCGCCTTCGGCAATCAGCCTGCCGCGATTGATCACCACCATTCGCGTCGCGGTCTTCATGATCGCATAGAGCACATGCTCGACCCAGATCACCGTGATGCCCCGCGCCGGCAATCCGGCGACAAACCCGGTCATGACGCCGACTTCGGTAGGTGTCAGCCCCGCCATGATTTCGTCGAACAGCACGAGCTTCGGCCGCATCGCCAGCGCGCGCGCGACTTCGAGCCGTTTCAGAAACCCAACCGTCAAGGAATTCGCTGGCGCACCTGAATAATCCGCCAGCCCGACGTCGGCGAGCGTCGCCTCGGCCAGTTTGCGCGCCCCGGCGAGGGATTTTTCGCGCAGGAATGCGCTCAGCATCACATTCTCGACGACCGACAATTGCCGGTAAGGCTTCGGAATCTGGAACGTCCGGGCTATGCCAATTCGGGCGATGTCGTGAGACTTCCAGCCGGTCACGGTCTTGCCATCGAACAATATCTGGCCCGAGGATGGCGGAAGGACACCGGCGATCAGGTTGAACAGCGTGCTCTTGCCGGCACCGTTCGGCCCGATCAGGCCGAGCAGTTCACCGGGCTGTACGGCAAACGAAACGTCATCGACAGCAGTCGTCGTGTGAAACGACCGGCTGACATGGCGGACTTCGAGAAGTGCACTCATGAAAACGGCTTCCATCGCGTCAGCTTGTTGAGAGCGCCTGCGAGACCCGCCGGAAAATACAACATCACCACGATCAGCCCGAAGCTGTAGATCACCAGATGCAGACCGGCCGCGGCGTTGCCGAGATGCGAGCGCAACAATTCGGACAGCGGTGTAATCAGGAAGGAGCCCAGCACCGGCCCGATCGCCGTTCCCAAACCGCCGACGGCCGGCAGCAACGCGAACTGGAACGATAGCTCCGGCGAGATCACATAAGTCGGATCAAGGTACAGGAAATATTGCGCAAACAGCGAGCCCCCGACGCCCGTCAGGGCCGCGCTCAGAGCCATCGCGGCCGTGCGTCCAAACAGCGGATTGACGCCCGCCGCGCTCGCCGCGTCGTCGTTGTCGCGAATGGCAAACAGGTAATAGCCGAAGCGCGAGGCCTCGAGCCCCTTGGTGATGCCGTAGACGAAGACGAGGTAGCCCAGCATCAGCGCCGCGTAGGTCGCCTTCGATGCGAACACCATGCCCGCCAGGCTCGCCATAGGCGGGATCGACAGCCCTTCCGGGCCGCCGGTGAGCGACGACCAGTTCAGCGCGCCGATCCGGACGACCTCGGCGAAAGCGAGCGTCGAAAGGATGAAGAACGGCCCGCGCAACCGCGCGCAGATCAGCGCCAATACCGAGCCAAATACCGCGGCGATCAGTGCGCCAACCCAGATTCCAATCCACGGCGAAATATCGTAGCGCAGCAGCAGGATCGTGGAGGTATAGGCGCCGACGCCGAAGAAGGCCGAATGACCGAAGGAAATCAGACCAGCATATCCCCCGGCGATGTTCCATGCGAGTGCGAGCCCCGCGAACAGGAAACTGAGCAGAATGACATCCTGCAGGCTGGGCGCGATGCCGGAGACCACCAACCCGAGAGAAATCGCCAATAATACGATTTCGAACCAGGAAATCCGGCCGCGCTTCGGCAGCACCGGAATGCGTCTGCTGGATATGGGGGCTGGGATGGCGATCGACATCGGATACTACTCGTTCATGCCGATCATCGCGGCACCCTTCTGGCCGAGAAGGCCATTGGGCCGGAAGATCATCACCAGCAGGAACAGCACGAAGAAGAACATCTGCCCGAAAGCAGGTGCTATGTAATAGCCACTTAGCGACTGCATCACGCCGACGCAGATGCCGCCCAGCAGCGCGCCCTCGATGCTGCCCATGCCGCCCAGCACCACAATAACGAAAGCGATCAGCACGAAGTTCAGCCCGACGGAAGGAAATACCGAGAATAATGGCACCATCACGCAAGCAGCGAGACCGACGAGCGCGGACCCGCCCGCAAAAGTGATCAGGAAAATACGCGGCACCGGAATGCCCATCAGCATGGCGGCTTCACCATCCTGCACGGTCGCGCGGATGGCCTTGCCGAGATAAGTCTTCTTGATCATCCACTGCAGGCCAACGGTACAGAGGATCGTGATCAGGAAGCCAAGCAACAGCTCAACCTTGAGGAAGATCGAGCCGATCGTGATCGAACGGTTGAAGATCGGCGGAATGTCGCGCAGATCCGCAGTCATTGCCATCAGTGCAGCGTTCTGCAGGAAGATCGACAGCGCCATGGTTGCGAAGACCACGACCAGATGCGGCTTGTCGAGTGCGGGACTGATCACCAGCCAGTAGACCACCGCACCAAACAAGAACATGGCAGGGACGATCGCAGTGGCCGCCATGTAGGGGTTCAGTCCGAACAGATTCGAGAAGGCCCACGCACCGTACATCGCGATCATCAGAAATTCGCCATGGGCAAAATTGACGATGCGCAAGACGCCAAAGATCAGCGTCAGGCCGATGCTCATCAGCGCATAGACGCTCCCGATGAGAATACCGGACAGAACGAGCTGGATCAGTGTGCTCATGGCAGTTGCCGAGCGGACGCGCGGGACGCTATGCCCCGCGCGGTCCGGCTCAACGGTTGCTCCACTTCGGCATTGGCACCATCGCCGCCTCGTGGGTCGCCAGTTCCGGCGGATAGACTTGTTCGTTGCCGGCCTTGGTCCACTGCCAGACGCCGATCGACGCGCGCAGGTTCTCTCCGGCACCCTTCGGATCATCCGGCACGTCGAGATTGGTGAACTTGATGCCGCTGCCGTTGACCAGCGAGCCTTCGGGCAGATCCAGCTTCAAGGCGATGTCCCGCAACTCGTCGGGTTCATAGGTCTTGGCCTTCGGCAAGACCTCGGTGAACAAGGCCCAGATCGCCGAGAAGCCCGCCGCCGCATGCCCGGCCGGAGCGCGTTTCATCTTGGCCTCGTAACGCTTGTAGAATTCCTCGGCGACCTTCTTGATGTCAGGCTTCAGCACATTGGCATTCACCTTCGGCGGGAAGTCGGCAACAAAAATGCCAACCACGGAATCTCCAATCGAATCCCGCAGATCCGGCGATGAATAACCGGCACTGACGCCAATGAATGCATTGACGTTGAAGTCGAGCTCCTTCGCCTTGCGCTGAAACAGGATGGCGTCGTTGGGAAACGAGATCGCGATCAGGATATCGGGCGTCACATCCTTCAGCTTCTGCACGATCGGCGTCATGTCGGTGGCCGTCTGATCGTATCCCTCGTCATAGACGAGCTTGATGCCCTTGGTCTGGGAATAGGCACGGATCCCATCGCCGACGGACTTGCCGAAGGCACGGTTTTCCCACAGCAGCGCGATTTTCAGCTCGGTGACCGGCTTGTTCAGCCGCTTGGCCAGGTCGCCAAATACGAAATCGACGGCGGCCTGGCCGTACTTGCGGGCCGGCGCGCCAACCTGGAAGGTGTACTTGAACCCGCGGTGAGTGATGACTTCGGCAGCGCCCGTCGTTTCCCAGTGAAAGACGCTGTGACGTTCGGCGGCCTGGCTGACGGCGATCGCGATCGGGGACGCAAACGAACCGGTCGTGATCTTGATGCCATCCTTGGTGATCAGCCGCTCGGTCTCGCTGATCGCCGCGTTCGGCGTCGTCGCGTCACCCTGCAGATATTCGATCTTGCGCCCGTTAACGCCACCGCGCTCGTTGATCATGTCGCGAGCGATCTGCATTGCCTCCCAGTTCTCGATGCCGTTCTTGGCGAGCGGCCCCGTGAATGGCAGCAGCACACCGATCCGGATCGGCTCCTGCGCACGCGCTGTCATGGTCGTCGCCAACATGATGCTCGCAAGCATCGCACTCAGGCGGAGAAATGGTCGCATTGGTTCAGCTCCGGTGCAGTCGATCGGATCCCAGCGACATCAAGCCTAGCAACGGCGAGTACATGCATCAATCGAATTTTTGCCATACACTCCATACGAAAACCGTATACCATGAAGACCGGAGGCACGATGGATCAGCGCAAAATTCAGTACTTCTTCTCGGTCATCGAGCATGGCAACCTCAGCAGCGCCGCCCAATCGTTGAGGGTGTCGCAGCCGACGTTGAGCCGGCAAATCCAGGCGATCGAGGAACAGTTTCGAACACCACTGTTCGTGCGCGGCGGCCGCGGCATGTTGCTGACCGAGGCGGGCCGGCAATTGCACGAAGGGCTGCAAAGCATCGAGCGGCAGATGCGGCTGCTCAAGAACGATGTGGCCGCAGTTTCACTTGAACCATCGGGCGAAGTCGCATTCGGCATTCCGCCCTCGCCGCGAGGCCTGATCGCAGTGCCGCTGGTGAAAAGCTTCAACGCGGCATATCCGCGGATCGTAGTCCGCATCGTCGAGGAAACCAGCGGCCAGCTGCGCGATCTTGTCGCCAATGGCATGCTCGACGTCGCCATCACCAACACCAATGAACCCTTACACGGTATTGCCTCGCAGCATCTCGGACGCGAGCGAATGCTGCTCGTCGGCCCGGCGAGTGCAAAGCTGTCGATGCGCAAGGAGACGCCGATCAAATCGCTGGCAGGCCTGCCTCTGATTTTGACAATGCGCCCGAACAGCCTGCGGCTGACAGTGGAGACCGGTCTGGGGCTTCATGGCCTGCAGGCGAATGTCAGATTCGAAGCCAACACCCTCCCCTTGATGACCGATCTCGTGATCGCGGGACTTGGCTATACGGTTCTTCCCGTCTGCGGCGTCCGCGCGCTGCTCAAGCAAGGCCAGATCTCCGCCAGCCCAATTGCAGATCTGTCCATTACCTGGATGGTGGCGCGCCCAAAGACTCGCTCGCTCGGCGTTGCCGCCGAGCGTTTTTACGAGATGCTGTGCGACCTCGGCCGCAAGCAGGTCCGCGATGGCGTATGGGAGGCGACCACGTAGTGTGGCCGCGTTCTTGCTTGTACGATCGCAGCGATAGCTGCATGCCAGGAGAGCGTTGTGACCGAACCAGCGAAACCGAATGATAACGTCAATCGCCGCACCCTGCTCGCCGGCATGGCGGCAGGTATCATCGCGAGTTCGACGAACAGCGCTTCTGCCCAGCCATCAACGGCTGTGCCGGAGAAAGGCCCCAAGGTATGGCTCGACATGGACCAAAAGGAGCTGGATGACGCCTACGACCAGCCGAAATTCGCACCGAATATCGTGCAGGTCATGAAACGCTATGCATCCAATAGTGCAGCGATGCGGGCGCGCCTCGGCGAGCCAGGGCGCGCAAGCTACGGCACCACCGCCATTGAGAAGCTTGAGATTTACTCACCGAAGCAATCCAGCGCACCGATCCATATTCACATTCACGGCGGCGCCTGGCGCCAACGTCCCGCGACGGAGTATGCCTTTCCCGCGGAAATGCTGATGCACGCCGGCGCGCATTACGTGGTCCCGGACTTCATCTCGGTTGATGAATCGAAAGGTGACCTGATGCCGATGATCGAACAGGTCCGCCGCTCGATTGCCTGGACCGTCCGCAACGCCCATAGCTTCGGTGGCGATCCGTCACGCGTCTATCTGTCCGGATTCTCATCCGGCTCGCACCTGGCAGGAGTAGCGCTGCTGACGGACTGGAAGAAGGATTTCGATTTGCCCGACGACGTCATCAAGGGCGCGGTGCTGTCGAGCGGGTTATACGATCTCAAGGCTGTGCGCCTGTCGGCGCGTTCGAAATATGTCAACATTTCAGACGAGGTCGAAGAAGCGCTCAGCACGCAACGGCATCTTGCGAAGATCCGAACGCCGCTGGTTCTGGCTCATGGTACCTACGAAACACCGGAATTTCAGCGCCAGACCCGCGACTTCGCAGCTGCGTTGCAGGCCGCCAACAAGCCCGTGAAGTATTTCATCAACGAGAACTACAATCATTTCGAAATGATGGAAACCTTCGCCAGTCCCTATGCCCTCCTCGGCCGAGAGGTGCTGGAGCAAATGCAGCTGCGCGGCGCCTGATCCGCGGGAAGCCTCCGATTTTACGCATCGATGGCATCCGAGCCGCCATCCAATGAGATAACGTTCTTTGTGAAATTGCGGGCTTGACGACCTCATTGGAAATGCTCGACGATCACGGGGTACCAGCCCCCAGAGGATCGTCCCATGATGCGTTCTCTCATTGTTATGATCGTGATGCTGACAGCCGTACCGGCGCTTGCAGCTTCCTTGTTGATTCCTGAACGTGACGGAATGTCCCGCTCCCACAAAATCCACCGCTATCATCAGCGTTGGGCCCACAATGACTGCCGACCGTTCGGTCCATTTGGGTGGCACGGCGACGTCTACATACCGTTTCGTGGATTCTACGGTGCTATCGGCACGCTCTGTAACAAGCGTATCCCATACTAGTCTGTCGCAAGCGGAACTTGCTCTATATCGGTCGTTGGTTGCAGCGACCTTCGACGAAGTCGCACCGGCTTCGAGCGGCTCGGCATTTGGTTTGCAGCCGATTATTTCGGCTCTCTCGTCATCGAATCACCCCTGCCCTGGTCGTTGCGGATCAACCACGAGCGCCGCAACGTCGCCAGCATCTGTATCCGTCTCGTTGCCGGTCGCAGTCTGCATCGAGCGCCCGTGGCCGCGGCTGTCATGCGCGATCACCCGGCAGCCTTGAGCGAAAAGAACAGCATCTGACTGTCCCAATCGTCGGCACTTAGCGGCCAGCCATTGCTCATCATCATTCCCATGGTCTTCACTCCTGAACGCAGGTTGTTGGCTATGGGAATGGTCCGGCAGCGGCGCGAATGGGAGGGAAACATGCCCTCATGCCGCAGCGAAATGGGTGAACGAGGTTCAAAATTTATTTAATTGTACTTTTTGTTCACTAACTTGAAGAAGCGGCCAGCGCAAAGAAATAGCAACCCGTTGCCTTCGATTGAGGCGCCGCGATGAAAAATCGAGATTGGCACGCCGCTTTATTTATTGTACAGAATGTACACTTAAATCAGCGACAAGAGACCGACATCCGGATAACGACGTGACCATCAGTCAAATGATCTTTCTGAACCGCGTCGAGTTTGGGCTCGGCGCCATCGAGAAGCTGCCGCAGGAGCTTGCGGCCGCTGGCATTGGACGTCCGATGCTCGTCACCGACCGGGGCCTGGTTGCGGCGGGGCTCGCCGATCGCGTCCGCACTCTCGCGGGTTCTGAGGTCACGCTCTATGATTCGGTGCCGCCCAATCCGACCGAGGATGCCGTTCTGTTGGCTCGGCACATCTACATCGAACAGGGGTGCGACGGGATCATCGCACTGGGCGGCGGATCGCCGCTCGATTTCGGCAAGGCGGTTGCCCTGCTGGCAACGCACGAATTGCCGCTGGCGCGCTATGCGGCCATTCACGGCGGCACTAACCTGATCGGCCGGACCGCGCCCGTCATTGCGATTCCGACGACGGCCGGCACCGGATCGGAAGTCGGCCGCGGCGCGCTGATCACTCTGGCCTCAGGCTCGAAGCTTGTCATCGCATCCCCGCACCTTTTGCCGCGGGTCGCGCTTTGCGATCCTTCCCTGACCGTCAGCCTTCCGGCGCTGCTCACGGCGGCGACCGGGATGGATGCGCTGAGCCACTGCATCGAAGCGTATCTGTCACCCCGCTTCAACCCGCCGATCGATGCCATCGTGCTTGACGGCGCCGCGCGCGCCTGGAGCGCGATCAGGACGTCGGTGCGGCGACCGCAGGATCTGCAGGCCCGGGCCGACATGATGATGGCCTCGATCCAGGGCGGCCTCGGATTTCTGAAAGGCCTCGGCGCCGTCCATGCCCTCAGCCATCCGCTCGGCGCTCTCAAAGAGCCGGTGCTTCACCATGGCAGTTGCAACGCTGCGATCCTGCCGACGATCCTGCGCTTCAACCGGCCTGTCACCGCAGCGCGTATCGACGCCCTGCAGCAAGCCATGGGATTGCCACCGGAGCAGACGCTGGAAGACGCTGTAACGGAACTCAACCTTGACCTCGGGCTGCCCGCGAGCCTGCGCGAGATGGGCGTGCTGGAAAATATGATCCCGGATCTCGTCCGCGGCGCCCTCGCCGACCATTCGCGCCCGACCAATCCGAGAGAATTCGGCGAAGAGGAAGCTGGCGCCCTCTATCGGGAATTGATCGCATGATAGCATCAAACGATTACGAGCTGTTCGACGCCGGCGACGTGCCACTGCAATCGGGCGACGTATTTCCCGGCATGCGCCTGGCTTACAAGACCTTTGGCCGCCTCAACGCCGCCAAGGATAACGTGATCGTCTATCCGACATCCTTCAGCGCACAGCACTATGACACCGAATGGCTGGTTGCCCCCGGCAACGCGCTGGATCCGGATCGCTACTTCATCGTCATCCCCAACCTGTTCGGCAACGGATTGTCCTCGTCGCCTTCGAATTCTTCCGAAATGCTCGGCCGCGCTCCGTTTCCGAACATCAGCTATCACGATGCCGTTTTGGTGCAGCAACGGCTGATGACCGAGCGTTTCGGCGTCTCCAAAATCGCGCTCGTCTATGGCTGGTCGATGGGCGGCATGCAGGCCTACCACTGGGCTGCCATCTATCCCGAGATGGTGGAACGCGCCGCCATCGTCTGCGGCAGCGCCAGGTGTTCGCCATTCAACTTCGTGTTCCTCGAGGGTGTGAAAGCTGCCTTGACGGCAGATCCCGCATTCGTCGGCGGCCGCTTCGTGTCGAAGCCAACCGCCGGGCTGCGGGCGATGGGGCGTGTCTATGCCGGCTGGGCATTATCGCACGGCTTCTACCGCGACGAGACCTGGGGTGAGTTGGGCTTCACCTCACTGGAGGATTTCCTTGCGCGGTCATGGGACGGCGCCTTCTCGCGGCGCGATGCCAACGACCTGCTGGCGCAGATACGGATGTGGCAGAACGGCGACGTCAGCCGCTGCACGCAATTCGGTGGCGACCCGAGCAAGGCCCTGGCCGCCATCAAGGCGCGCGTTCTGCTCATGCCCGGCCAGACCGACGGATACTTTCAGGTGCGCGACAACGAAGACGAGTTAAGCCTGCTGACTAACGCGCGCTCCGCCGAACTCACTCCCATCCCTTCGCTTTACGGGCACCGGGCCGGCAACCCTGCCCTCATCCCGGCCGATCGTGCGTTTCTCAACGCAACCATCTCGGCGTTTCTGAAAGCTCATGAGGACTAGCCATGACGATGGAAATGCATGTCGATCGCAAGATCGATGGACGCTCCCTGACTCCGCTTCAGCTAAAGGATCTCTCGGTGCGCTCGAACGGGCCCGGACTCGTTCGTTCCATCACCCACTATGGCGCGATCACGATGATAGGGACCCTGATCTGGCTCATCATGGCGAAATACGGCACGTTGTTTGCCGTTCCTCTGATAGTCGCCCAGGGATACCTGGTCGCCTTTCTGTTTATGGCGGTGCATGAAGCCGCTCACAAAACCGTCTTCAAGGCCCGCGTCCTGAATTCTGCGCTCGGCCATTTGTCTTCGCTCATGATCGCGCTGCCTTACGAATATTACGCGCTGTTTCATTGGGACCACCACCGCTTCACGCAGGATCCGAAGCGGGATCCAGAACTGATGACCAGCACCATCCCCGCGTCCGATACTCGGCTCGCGATCGCCTATACGGGCATCGTGCAGCTGACCAACCGGATCGTGCTTCTGTTCCGGCACGCCATCACCTGCAGAGTGGTGGCGCCGTGGATTCCGGAGAACAAGCGCAGCATGGTGGTCCGGGAAGCGCGTGCCTATGTTCTCGTCTACTTTCTGCTTCTGATCGCATCGGTCGCATTGTCTACCCCGGTCCTGTTATGGACGTGGCTGCTCCCACTCGCCGTCGGCCAGCTATTTCTGCGTCCGTATCTCTACGCCGAGCACACCGGTTGCGAGCACACCAGAAGCGCCTATGAGAATACACGAACGACCTATACAGGTGAGCTGATGAAGTGGTTTGCCTGGAACATGCCGTTCCATGTCGAGCACCACGCCTATCCCTCGGTCCCGTTCCATGCCCTGCCGAAACTGAACGAGATCATCGCCGATCGAATCGCATATCGGGGCCAGGGCTATCGGGCGGTCACGCGGCAGACCTGGGCCTGGTTTCGCCGGGCACGCCAGACCGGGGCGGCCGAGTAAACCTCGCTGGCAAACAGCCAGATCGCAGATCGGGCGCCGGCATGCTATTTTTTTACCAGCACCGAACTGACCAGTTTCTCCGCATATTCTTTTGTCAGAGCGCGAAATCCAAACACGTACTGATAGAATAACGTCCCGTAGATTCGGTCATACAGGTCGCCCGCCGCCTCCGAGGCGATGACGCTTCCGTCCTTCTGGCCTGCCCTGATAATCTTCACGGCAACATCGCGGCGAATCGCGAGATAGCGTTCGGAGAAGATCTTGGCCGAGCCGGTGCCGGCGATGCACTCGGAGATGACGGCGAGTTGCACCTTGCCGAAATCCCCGTTCAATGCCCTGACGTAGGCGGACGCGTGCTTCTTCAGGCGCGCCAACGAATCGCCCTCGTCCGGCAACGGCAGCATCGAGGAGGCTTGCCGCAGAAATGCGTCAATCAGCAGCGCCTCCCTCGAAGGCCACCATTTGTAGATCGTCATCTTGGAAACGCCGGAATCTTTGGCAACGGCATCGATACTGGCGGCGGCGAGGCCTTCGGATGCCATAATATAATAGGCGCTTTCCAGGATCGCCCGCTCCGTCTCCGCCGATCGGGGACGGCCCCGACGGGCCGGCTTGGCTTCGACGCTGGTCACTTAGCTCTCCATATTTTCCGATAGGGCGAATCTACCTCAATGAAACTTGAGTTGGGAGAACTGTTTTTCCTGGCCTCATTGTCTGACACCACATAGCCATCATTACGCATCGTCAAACAGTTGAGCCATAACGATGAGAAGCCCGCAAAGCCCTCCGCTGAGCGATCCGCCCTCGGTCTCATACTCGAAGGGCTTGTCATCTGCATCGTTTCGTCGAGCGGACGATCCTAGGTGGAGCTTCCATCATCTGCGTTTACAGATAGGTTAGCCCGAATCTTGCGGATCGAGAGAGGTACGATCGCGCCGACGCTTGTAGAAGATTTTTTGAGCGCGGCTTCTGGAGCGTGTACGCATTTTGCACCCAGGAGAGCCCGGCATCCGAGAAGCCGAGGCCTTCGCGGATCTTTGGCAGGCCGGTGATGACGATCGAGATATCGAGTACGATCATCAGATAGCTGATGAGAATGATAATGAGCACGGCTGTGCGACGTGCTTTTTCGGCTGTTTCCTGCATGGTCACACGGCCTTGATCTCAAATAATTCGGACCGGCTGGCTTCGGTCCATCGCGACCGCTCTGCCTCCGACTGGTTTGGGCGCGCCTGCCCTCGATCGTGAAATTAGCGGGTGCAGCGCGCGTCGATTAGAGGGTATAATCCGCATGAACTTATGACAGAGATTCATGAATGCAACGGACGAACGTCAATGACCTCCTCGCCTTTCTCGCCGTCGCGCGCGAGCGAAGCTTCACCAAAGCGGCTGCCAAGCTTGGAGTATCTCAGTCAGCGCTCAGTCACACGGTAGCTGCCCTCGAAGAGCGGCTCGGCATCCGCCTGCTGACCCGGACCACACGCAGTGTGTCTCCAACCGAGGCAGGCGAGCGATTGCTTCGGACCGTGGGCCCGCGCTTCGAGGAGATCGAGGCCGAACTGGTGGCCGTCACGGAGTTGCGCGAAAAACCAGCCGGCACCATCCGCATCACGGCGGGAGAGCATGCGGCCATTGCGGTTCTCTGGCCTTCCCTGGCCCGTGTACTGCCGGACTACCCGGACATCAAGGTCGAGATCATCATCGATTATGGGCTGAAGGACATCGTTGCAGAGCGCTACGACGCCGGTATACGCCTCGGTGAGCAGGTCGCTAAAGACATGATTGCAGTGCGCATCGGCCCGGAAATGCGAATGGCTGTCGTCGGCTCGCCTGCCTACTTTGCAAACAGGAAACGACCACGGACGCCGCAGGATCTGACGGCGCACGATTGTGTCAATCTCCGCCTTCCGACATATGGTGGGCTCTACGCGTGGGAGTTCGAGAAAGGCGGCCGCGAACTCAAGGTCCGGGTCGAAGGGCCATTGGTGTTTAACAATATAGCCCTTCGGCTCAATGCGACCCTTGCCGGGTTTGGCCTGGCTTATCTGCCAGAAGATCGCGTCCAGGCGCACATCGCAGAGGGACGCCTCATCCGCGTGTTGGATGACTGGTGTGCGCCCTTTCCAGGCTATCACCTCTATTACCCAACCCGGCGCCAATCGTCCCCCGCCTTCGCGGTGCTGGTTGATGCCTTGCGCTACCGAGGATGAAGGGACGCGATAACGCTCGAGGCCGGCTGGCCGTCCAACCAAACCCGTTCAGGCGAACCTGGAGTGCAGCCAGTCAGCTCCTGCCCCGGGTTGCCCCTTCGGCTCTCACCCAACTGGTGGCAGTCGATCCAGGAGCTTGTCGAGCGTGATCGGATAATCCGCACGCAAGCGCCAGTCGCGTTGTAGATCGCATTGGCGAGGCGCAGGGCCGTCATGCGGTAGGCGCCCGCATAGAGAAGAGCGTTTGTTGGACCCCATTCTCCGAATTGCCGCCGCGAAGATTGCCGGACCAGCTTTCACGATCGATGGCGGCGATTTTGCCATCATGGGTTGCGCCCGTCGCCAGCCGGCACACCATCTGATCGCGGGTATATCGCCGGCATACTGCTCGCTGTTGTGATCAGTCGTGAATGAAATCGCAGGCGAAATGCCTTCGGCGACGGCTTCGACCATTTGGCAACATCGGGCCACGCCGTCGCCAAGCGGCACGATCTCAGGCACGATCGCCGGCGTCAACGAAACTGAGATCACCGCCGCGGCGGCAGATCCGGTTCTGAAGCATACTGACGCGCGCATTCTCGACGTGCGCGATGGCGTAGCCGTGTGCGCGCTCGTGGACAGACAGAAACATCTCGACGTGGTGGTGAACTGCGCCGGCGTGATCCGGCGCAGCGACGAACTCGACCCGGACGTTTTCCAGTCGGTGGTCGATATCAATCTCAACGGCACGATGCGGGTGTGCGCAGCTGCACGGTCCTTGCTCGCGCGATCGGGCGGCGCGATCGTCAACCTTGCATCGATGCTGTCGTTCTTTGGTGGCGGCCTCGTGCCGGCCTATGCGGCGAGCAAGGGCGGCATCGCGCAATTGACGAAATCGCTGGCGATCGCCTATGCGGCCGACGGCATTCGCGTCAATGCCATTGCTCCGGGCTGGATAGCCACGCCCTGCGCGGCATGGATCTGGTAGCGCTCGGCAACTATAGCGGCAACGCCACCAAGGCTGGGTCTGACGCCACCGTCGCCGTGATCGCGCGGGAAGGATCGGGAATCGTCAGGGGCGATCTCGCAAGCCTCAAAGGCAAGAAGATCGCGGCGTCGTTCGGCACCATCAACCACCTCTACATTCTGGCAATCCTGGAAAAGGCTGGCCTGAAGCCCGACGACGTCACGCTGGTCAATACGCCGCCACCGGACATGACCGTCGCGCTGCTGGCCAAGGGCATAGACGCTTTCGCCAACTGGGATCCTTGGCCAATCGTTGCCGCAAAGGACGTGCCGGGCGCGTTCGAGGTAATCCGCGGCGGCGACGTCATTTCCTATCTTGGTTTCAACGTGGCACTGCGATTTTGGGTCGAGAAAAACAGTGAGACCACCGAGAAATTTCTCGCTGCCGTGTCCGAAGCAGACCAATGGATGCGTAAAAATCCGAAGCAGGCGTCGCAGATCGCCACCCGATGGATTCCGGGCCTGAAGGCGGATATCGCAGAAACGGCAATGCAATTTAACATCCAGCAGGCTGACAGGCGTCTGTCGGCGAACAACTACCGCGCCCTGTGGAGCGCTGAAGATCGCCTCAACAGGCTTGGGATGCTGAAATCGACGTTCGATGTGAACAAGCACATCGAGCCAAAATACATCCTGAAAGTCATGAAGGAAAAGCCGGAGCTTTTTGCCGATCTGCCGCCGATCCCTGCCGATGTCGCGATCGGGTCGGACTTTTCGTTCAAGCCGTGAAACAAGGGGGAGGAGCGAAGCAACGCTCCTCCCTCATTTCGCCGAGCTTTTCGACTCGCACCCGCGCAAGAACAGAGCGGCACAGGTGCGCACCCGCGCCTCGATCTGCGACCGGGACGGGAGCGGCAGCCCGCCGAAGATGGCCGCCCGCTGCGGCGCCGACGCGACCATCCCGAGCAGCATCCCGGCCGCCTCATCGAGGTCATCGAGCGCGATGAATCCGCGCTCTTGCTGCACCCTGAGCCAGCCGGCCAGAGCGGCAACGGTGCGTTGCATGCCATTTCTGTAGAACGTTGCCGTGATGTCCGAGGATTTACCGATCTCCTGCAACACCATGCGCTGGAGCGCGACCACCTCTTCGTCGAGCGCAAGATCCGCGCAAGCCATCAGCGCATCACGCAACGCATCTTCGATGTTCGCGTGATCGAACGTGTGCAGATTGACGTTGAAAAGGAAACGGTCCAGCCGGTCGGAGACCATGCCCTCAAACAGCGCGGCCTTGTTGGGAAGCAGACGGTACAGCGTTTTCGTGGAGACGCCGGCGCGCCGCGCCACCGTTTCCATGCTGGTCGCCGCATAGCCGCTACCGGCGAACTCATGCCGGGCGGCTTCGTAGATGATCTGGCGCGTCTCGTCGTCGGGGCGAAGTTGCGGCCGGCCCCGATAGCGCCGGTTTGGGGTGTCGGTCTGAGCCATGCTTTTAGATGATGCCTGTCATTCTATTGACAGCTTCAAGGTAGCTCCTATTTTGGAAAACATCAAGTTTCCTAAATAACCACACAAGGCACAGGTCTGCAGGAGCAAGCGCCATGAACAGCCATCCCGCCTCGTTCGAGATTGAGCGTCCGGTCCCGGCCAGCAACGTCACCAGCGGTCTGCTGCCAGGTTCATTCGATGAAGCTGGCGTCGGCGAGGCCGTTAAGGCCCAGCGGCTCGGGATAAAACTCAATGTCCGCAAGATTTTAATGACCGGTGCCGCCCTGGCGGTGGTGGCTGGTGCGGCATGGTATGGCTGGGACTACTGGACCGTCGGCCGGTATCTGGTCTCCACCGACGACGCCTACGTCAAAGCCGACAACACGACCGTCGCACCCAAAGTCTCCGGTTACCTCCACCAGGTGCTGGTCGGAGACAACGAGCGCGTCAAGGCGGGGCAGATCCTGGCGCGGATCGACGATCGCGATTTCAAGGTCGCCCTCGATCAGGCTGACGCCGACGTCGCCGCTGCGCAGGCGGCCATCGCCAGCAAGCAGGCGCAGCTGGAAGTTCAGCAGGCCGTGATCAACGCCGCGAAGGCAACCATCGACGTCGACCAGGCCGCGCTGACCTTCGCTGCGCAGGACAACAAGCGCTATACCGATCTCGCAGCCACAGGCTCCGGCAGCGTGCAGAATGCCCAGCAGGCCCAGTCGCGTATCGCCAGCGCGAACGCCGTATTGGCGCGCGACGCTGCGAATCTCATCTCGGCACAAAAGCAGGTGGACCTGCTCAAGGCCGAGATCGTTCAGACCACCGCCACGCGGGCCCGTGCGGTCGCGCTACAAAGCCAGGCTCAGCTCAATCTCGGCTACACCGCCATCGTCGCGCCAGTTGATGGCGTCGTGGGCAATCGGACGTTGCGCACCGGGCAGTTCGTGCAGGCCGGGACGCAACTGATGTCGGTGGTACCGGTCAGCGGCGCCTACATCGTCGCGAATTTCAAGGAAACCCAGCTCACCGACGTCCGCAAGGGTCAGGCTGTCGATATCGAGGTCGATATGTTTCCCGGCCATACCGTGCACGGGCACGTCGACAGCATCGCGCCCGCAAGCGGCCAGGAATTCGCGCTGCTGCCGCCGGACAATGCAACCGGCAACTTCACCAAGGTGGTGCAACGCATCCCGGTGAAGATCGCGCTCGACGGCGGCAACAACGCGCTGGTCGAGCTGCGGCCGGGCATGTCGGTGATCCCCACCATCGAAACGCGCGGACAATCGCACGACCGGCAGACAGCCGTGACGGCCAAGATATCAGACAAGGTTTCCAGAGGATCCTGCCATGTCCAATCCAGTCCTGCCAGCTTCGATATCCGCGCTTCCGACCTCGCACGGCAGATCTGAGCCGGCGGCGGTCGATCCCAATCGCGCCAGCCTGACCACCTGGGTCGCCGTCCTCGCCGCTATGATCGGCTCGTTCATGGCGATCCTGAACATCCAGATCACCAATGCGTCGCTGCTCAACATCGAGGGCGGCATCGGAACCGGTGTTGATAACGGATCGTGGATATCGACCTCATACCTGATCGGCGAGATCGTCGTGATACCGCTGACCGATTATCTGAGCCGGATGTTCTCGTTCCGCCGCTACATGCTGGCGAGCGCGACGCTGTTCGCGCTGTTCTCGGTCGCCTGCGCATTTACCCACGATCTTCCGTCGATGATCGCCATGCGTGGCCTGCAAGGTTTTGCCGGCGGCGTGCTGATACCCATGGCATTCACCCTGGTGCTGACCAAGCTGCCGAAAGCGCAGCAGCCGGTCGGGCTGGCGATCTTTGCCCTGTCCGTGACTTTCGCTCCGGCGATCGGCCCCACCATCGGCGGCTATCTCACCGAAAACTACGGCTGGCAGACGATCTTCTTCGTCAACGTGCTGCCGACCATCGTGATGGTGACCGCGCTCTATCTGACGCTCGAGCACAAGCCGATGCAGCTTGGTCTGTTGAAAGAGGGTGACTGGGCCGGCATCTTCACTATGGCGATCGGCCTGTCTGCACTGCAGACCGTGCTCGAGGAAGGCAACAAGGACGACTGGTTCGCATCGCCCTTCATCCTGCGTCTCGCCGCCGTCGCGCTGATCAGCCTGTCGCTGTTCGTCTGGATCGAGCTCACGGTCGAAAAGCCGCTGATCCGCCTGCGGCTGCTGAAGGGACGCAATTTCGGCTTCGGCACCATCGCGATGACCCTGCTTGGCTTCGCGCTGTTCGGGTCGGTCTATATCCTGCCGGCCTATCTCGGTCAGGCGCAGGGCTACAATGCCCAGCAGATCGGCTCGGTGATGGCGTGGACCGGCCTGCCGCAATTGATCCTGATTCCGCTGGTGCCGCAGCTGATGAAGCGCTTTGACACCCGTTACATCGCCGTCGCTGGGCTCGCGATCTTCGCCTACAGCTGTTTCATGAACATCGCGATGTCGCCCGACTACGCCGGCGATCAGCTCTGGATTCCAAATATCGTCCGGGCAATCGGCCAGGCGATGGTGCTGACGCCGCTGACCTCGGTGACGACGGGCGACATCGCTCCGCAGGACGTTGCAGCGGCATCGGGCATCAGCAACATGTTCCGCAATCTCGGCGGCGCGATCGGAACCGCCGTGCTCGCCACCGTGATCACCAAGCGAGAGCAATTCCACTCCAATATCATCGGCCAGTCGGTGACGCTCGGCCGCGAAGAAGTCCGCAACCGGATTGCGCAGATGACGGGCTATTTCACGGCGCACGGCGTGCCGGATCCGGCGGCCGCACGCGAGTCGATCATCGCGCTCGGAAAGGCCGTGAAGCATCAGGCGCTGGTGATGGGATTCAGCGACACCTTCGCCGTAATCGGCGTGGTGCTGGTTCTCGCCGCTGCCGCCGTTTTGCTAACGCGCAAGGTGAAGGGAAGCGGCGCCGGAGCACATTAGGCTTCTCGCTTATCGGCTGCCCAACAGGTCGCACCCGTCGCGCTGACCGTCACCTGTTGGACTGGGGTTTGCGGGACGTCCCTGCGCGCGTAACGAGGAGGGCATCATGATCCAACCGTCATCTTCCTTGAAGCCTTGGTACATCGTCTTCATGAGTACGCTATTCATGGTGTTGGCATTTGCCGATCGCGCGGTGCTCGGCTTCGCGGCGTGAGATGCATCTCTGCCTGTTCGAATGCCGTCACGATCTCCTTCAGCCTTGCGTCGAGGAGAACCGCCAGGCGCTGGTCGGCACAGAGAATTCTGCAAGTCGAAAAGTTGTGTCATCCCGATTGTCGAACTAACCGCGCGCAGGCGCGGCTTGATTTGACTGCGCCCAATCCGTCGATTCGATTTTATATTGTTCGCCTCGATCTTCCTCAAGACTCTCTATCTCGACTTTCCCGTTTAATGCGAGTGCGAGCTTGTTCCGGTCCAGGCAGCCTTCCCATGCCGCCACCGCAACCGCGCCAACGGCATTGCCGATCGTGTTCGTCACCGATCGCGCCTCCGCCATGAAGCGGTCGACACCCAGCAGCAGCACGAGGCCGGCGACGGGCACCTTGTCCATCGCTGCGAGCGTTGCCGCCAACGTGACGAATCCCGCCCCGGCGACGCCGGCCGATCCTTTCGACGTCAACATGAGGACGCCCAGAACCGTGAGTTGGTCGATCCACGATAGTGGGGTGTTGGTCGCCTGAGCGATAAACATTGCGCCGATGGTAAAGTAAATCGCGCTGCCATCCGCGTTGAAAGTCAGTCCTCCGGGAATCACAAGACCGACAACCGATTTCGGCACGCCCGCAGCTTCGATTTTCGTCATGATCTGGGGGAGCACGGATTCCGACGAACAGGTGCCTGCCACCGTGATGACCTCGTCGCTGATGTACTTCAGGAAATTCCAAAGCGAGAAGCCGCTCAGCCGCGCAATGGTGCCGAAAACGACCACGACAAACAGTCCACAGGTGATGTAGACGCACAGCAGAACCTGCCCAAGCGAGAGCAGGCTGCCGAGGCCATAGCGGCCGACCGTAAATGCCATCGCGCCGAGCGCGCCAAGCGGCGCAACTTTCATCACCATCTGCACGATCTTGAAAACGGAGTCGAGAAAGCTCTCCATGAAATTGACGACGGGTGCCGCACGCGCTCCGGCCTGCGAAAGAGCGATCCCCAGCAGCACGCCAAAAAACAGAATCTGAAGAATGTCACCCCGAGCGAAACTGTCTGTGACGCTGGTGGGAATCATATGAACGAAAAAGCTGACGATCCCATCCTGCTTTGCTGCGGCCGAGGTGTACTGGCTGATCGACTTGACATCGAGCGTGGCCGGATCGGCATTCATACCGATTCCGGGACGGACCACATTCACCACGAGCAATCCGATCAACAGCGCAAGTGTTGAGGCCACCTCGAAGTAGATGATCGACTTGAGCCCGACGCGACCAAGCTCCTTCATGTTCTCCATCTTGGCGATGCCCAGCACGACTGTGCAGAAGATCACGGGCGCCAGAACCATTCTGATCAGGCTGATGAATATATCGCTGAGAGGCTTCAGTTCGATCGCATAAGCCGGTTTGGCAAGTCCCACAAGGACGCCCAGGGCGACGGCCAGCAGCACCTGCACATAGAGTTTCTTGAAAATCATGGGATCTCCCTTTGGTCCTGGCCCTGGAACCGGGTCCGCTGATGGCCGCGCCATATTGCCGTCCGCTCTTCCGACGAACTGGGCCCCTGACCGTAACCGGGAGGAGGCAAGCTCCGCCAAGACCGATCTCGAATGAATTGATGCAAAGGTTGCATAACCACCTCGGCCAGAGGCAGGCATGCTGATGCGGAGCCAAGCACCATGGACGTGGCCAGGCGCGATTATGACCTCGCGCGCAGCCGTGCAGGGATTACAACGTGATCTACGCAAAGACGCTTTATGACAAGCTGGTCGACAGCCACACGGTTCAAACCTCTGACCGGGATGGACGACAGCTGTTGCTGTATGTCGACCGGACGGTTCTGAACGAATACACCAGCCCTCAGGCCTTTACCGGTCTGCGCGAGGCCGGCCGCCCGGTGTGGCGGGCGCGTGCGGCGCTAGGAACCGTCGATCACGTCAACTCGACCGCCGCCGCGCGCACGGCACAGATGCCGGACCCCGGCGCTGCGCGGCAGGCGGCCTACTTCGCCGAGAACTGTCGGGACTTTGGCATCGAGCTGTTCGACGTGCTGCATCGCATGCAAGGCATCGAGCACGTCGTCATGCCGGAGATCGGCCTGGTGCTGCCCGGCATGATCATTGCCGCCGGCGACAGCCATACCACCACGTATGGCGCCTTCGGTGCCCTGGGCTTCGGCATCGGCACCTCGGATATCGAGCACTATCTGGCCACGCAGACGCTTGTCTACTGCCGACTCAAATCGATGCGCGTCACCGTCGACGGCAGCCTGGCGCCCGGCGTCAGCGCCAAGGACATTGTCATGGCGCTGATTCGCAAGATCGGCGCATCCGGCGCGACGGGCTACGCCATCGAATTCACCGGAGCCGCCATCGCGTCACTCAGCCTCGAAGGTCGAATGACGATCTGCAACATGGCGGTCGAATGCGGCGCCCGCGGTGCGATCATGGCGCCGGATCAGAAGGTCTTCGCGTATCTGCGCCACCGACCGCGCGCGCCAAAGGCAGATCTGTGGGACCGCGCGGTCGAGAGCTGGTCCGCCCTGCGGAGCGATCCGGACGCTATTTTTGATCGGGATATCGCCCTCCCCGCCGACGACATCGAACCGATGGTCACCTGGGGGACAAGTCCCGATCAGGCCGCGCCGATCGGCGGCCTGGTTCCGGATCCCGCCCGCGAAGCCGATCCGGATCGTCGACGGGACATGGAGAGAGCCTTGTCTTACATGGATCTGGCGCCGGGAACGCGGCTGACAGAGATTGCCATCGAACGCGCCTTTATCGGCTCCTGCACCAACGCGCGCATCGAGGATTTGCGCGCCGCCGCCACCGTCGCGCGCGGTCGCCGCGTCGCGGCCAGCGTACGGGCCATGGTGGTGCCGGGCTCCAGCAGCGTGCGTCGTCAGGCTGAGTCCGAGGGTCTGGATCGGGTGTTTCTCGAAGCCGGCTTTGAATGGCGTCAATCCGGGTGCTCGATGTGCCTTGCCATGAATGACGACGTGCTTCGCCCTGGCGAGCGCTGCGCATCCAGCACCAACCGCAACTTCGAAGGACGCCAGGGTGAAGGAGGCCGAACCCATCTGATGAGCCCCGCCATGGTCGCAGCCGCCGCGATCAACGGCCATCTCACTGATCCTCGTCACGATGCGGGAGATCGCTGACATGCAACCGTTTTCGATCGTGACCGGCGTGGCAGCACCGATGCCGGCGGCGAATATCGACACCGACGTGATCATGCCCAAGCAATTTCTCAAGGGTGTCGATCGCGGCGGGCTTCGCAACGGCGCATTCCATGGATTGCGCTTTAATCCATCGGGGGCCGAGCGACCCGACTTCGTCCTTAACCGCGCAGGCTGGCGGGATGCAAAATTCCTTGTCGTAGGTCCGAATTTTGGTTGCGGATCGAGTCGGGAGCACGCGGTGTGGGGGCTCGGTCAACTCGGTATTCGCGCGTTGATCGGGACGAGTTTTGCCGGCATTTTCTTCGACAACTGCACACGCAACGGCCTTCTGGCCATGACACTGGATGAACACTCGATCAAAGTGTTGACCGACCTTGCAGCCGATCCGCAGACGCATATGCTGACCATCGATCTGCCGGAACAAACCATCACACCAAGCAGCGGACCGACGATCCCATTCGACATCGAGCCGGGTCGAAAACAAGCCCTCGTTCTTGGCCTGGATGCGATCGGAACAACGCTGCAGTATCGTGATGCGATCACATCGTTTGAACATGCTCATCTGGCCGAGAATCCATGGTTGACATAGCCTCTCCTTCTTCCCGACCGACCATCGTGGAGCTCGGCGCTTCGCCGTTTCTGAGTGGATTTCGACTGCTGGACGTTTCACTTGGAACCGGCATTACGATCCGCGCAGCGGTGGGCGGAAAGGGACCGCCCCTGCTGTTGCTCCACGGTCATCCGCAGACCCATGTGACATGGCGCAAAATCGCACCGGCGCTGGCGGACCATTTTACCGTGATCGCTTCCGACCTTCGAGGCTATGGCGACAGCAGCAAACCCGAAGGCGGAGAGAACCACAACGCCTATTCCAAGCGCAGCATGGCGCTGGATCAGGTCCTGCTGATGCACGCGCTCGGCCATCAACGCTTTGGCGTGTCCGGTCACGATCGCGGCGCGCGCGTTGCCCACCGCATGGCGCTGGATCATCCCGACGCAATTTCCCGTATTGCCCTCATCGACATCGCGCCAACGGCAACGATGTATGCCCGGACCAACAAGGAATTCGCCACGCCGCTATTTCTGGTGGTTCTTTCTGATCCAGCCCGCACCTTTGCCGGAGCGTATGATCGCTGCGGATCCGGAGTTTTTTCTCCGCAAGCATATCGACGGGCAAGTCAAAACGCCTGGCGCGACCGAGCCGGAAGTATTTGCCGAGTATTTGCGCTGTTACGCGGATCCTGCGACGCGTCATGCAATTTGCGAGGACTATCGCGCGGCGGCAACGATCGATCTCGATCACGATGCCGAGGACGCCGACGCGAGAATCACAGTGCCGCTATTGGCCATCTGGGGCGGTCGGGGCACCGTCGGCGCGCTTTACGATGTGCTCGAAACCTGGCGAGACAAAGCGACCAATGTGACCGGCCGTGCGCTTGACTGCGGCCACACCCTTCAGGAAGAGCTCCCCGAAGAGACGGCCGCGGAGCTGATGGCATTTTTCTTGACGTGATTCCTGGCTTGAGCCAGCAGCTTGACCGCGCGATCCCATAGCGCCTCGGCCGCCGGACTCTGTCGCGACTTCGGGCGGAACAGCCGAATTTCCATGGGGACCTCATCCGATGCAGTCCCGGCGCGCACAAGTCGTCCCGCCTCGAGGTCATCGCGCACAAGGCTCAATGGCGACCAGGCAATTCCCCGCCCCTCTCTCGCCATTGCAGCTAGGACGCTGGCGAGATGCGACGAGAAAACCGGCTCTGCGGGTGCATTCTTCCCGGCGGCCGCCCATGCCGCGACAAGGATACGGCCCATGCCCGATTCGGACGTATAGGCAAGAAACGGCCCCTCAAGCGATGGCTCGCCCGTGATGAGCGATGGCGCTGCAACAGGGGTAAGGATGTCGCTGCCGAGCTCAATCGACAGAAAACTATCGCTGGTCAATCGGGTGGTCGCCGCGGGATGTTGATGGCACAGCAGAAATTGCGCCCGGCCTTCCAGCATGATTTTTTCGCAGGCAACCATATTGTCCGCGGTGAGCTGGACCGTCGATGTAGGGGGCGCGGCCGCTTCGAGTTGGCGGAGCCACGCCGGGAAGAAGGTCAACGATAAAACGTGCGTTGATGCGAAGCGGAGTGTTTCGGAGGCTGCCTGTGCCGCGCCGAGAGCGTCCTGCCGACCCGTCTGCAGACGCCGCAACATCTCTTCCGCCACGGGCCGAAACCGCTCACCCGCGGGGGTCAGCCGGATGGAATGTGTGTTGCGATCAAACAGCGTCGTTCCGACCCATTCCTCCAGCGCGCGAATACGTCGGCTAAAGGCTGGCTGGCTCACAGCACGGCGATCCGCGGCACGGGAAAATCCGCCCTCATCCAAAACTGCCAGGAAATCCTCGAGCCAAATCGTATCCATGCACTGATTGTACATGAGAGCTACCGGCCGATGCCAGCCACCTCTCGTTGATGACTCAGAGCCGACATTCAATCGAGCGGCTAGGCGTCCAGACCTGGAGACCGTGGGTCTGCGCTTCGACGAAGCACCACGATCTGCTCCGCCTTAAACCTCTTCTTCGGCATTACCAAAGCTCCTTTCCAAGCTTAGTTTCTCACAAAGCTTGGTCCAAAACAGCCCGGTCAGGTCACCTGGCTGGCGACACAGTGCTGATCGCACCGGTCTCCGCCGCAATTCCCTGCAAACAGGGAATTTTACAGGGAATTTCACAAATTTAAGCTCATTCCGTTCGCCGGCGGCACCGTAAAACCCTTATCCTGCGGCCTTTTCAAGCATTTCCCTATGCCCGCGAACAGGGAATCTAATTCAAGGAACAGGGAATGCTAGAAACGTATCAGGGATTGATGCGACCAAATGGCGGTTCCAAAGACAATGGGCTTCAACTTGGCCTCATCCTAGCGCAGCCCGTATGGCGGCTTCGCGCCCGCCATGAGCGGACGCGCGCCCCGACCATTTCTACGAACAGCTATTCACTTTCCCGTTCGCGCAAGGCGCGCCAACATATAGTCAACTTCCTCCTTCGCCTTGACGGAGAGAGCTGAGCCTGGCTTGCGTTGGGCGTCGGAGGCAATGAAGCCGCGCTTCATCATGACGTATTTACGCACAGCGAGGCCGACGCCCTGCTGCTGCTCGTAGCGCAGTAGCGGCAGGTGGGCGTCGAACAGATCGTGCGCCTCGTCGCGCTTGCCGGCCTTCTGCAGCTTGACCAGTTCGACCAGCATGTCGGGGAAGGCGTAACCGGTCATCGCGCCATCGACGCCGCGCTCCATCTCGAAATCCAGAAACAGACCGCCATTGCCTGTCAGAATGGAAATCGGCTTCATGGACCCGTCGGCCTGGAAGCCGCGCAGGATCGAGATCTTTTCCAGCCCCGGCCAGTCCTCGTGCTTGAGCATCACGCAGGACGCATGTTCCTGCACGATGGTGCGGATCACCTTCGGCGTCATTTGAACCGACAGGGTCAGCGGATAGTCCTGGATCACGAATGGAATATCGGATCCGATCGCTTCGATCGCCTGGCGGTAGTAGCCGATAATCTGGTCGTCGGTGCGCAGACTCGGCACCGGTGCAATCATCACGCCGGCAGCCCCCTTCTCCATCACCTCGCGCGACAGCGCGCGCATGGCGGCGAAACCCGGCGAAGAAACCCCGACGATCACCGGCAATTTGCCAAAGCCCTTGATGAAGCGGTCGGCGATGGCGATCGATTCACTGGGCTCGAGCTTCGGGGCTTCGCCCATGATGCCGAGCACCGTCACACCGGTCGAGCCGGCCTTCAGGTAACCATCGATCAAGGTATCGACGGAAGCGTCGTCGAGCCGACCATCGGGATGGAACGGCGTCGGAGCGATCGGGAATACGCCGGAGGCAGTTGCGTCGAGAGCCATGTGATATCCTTCAGATGCTGGCAATGAAACCGCCATCGACGCGGATCACCGAGCCGTTGACGTAAGATGCGCGGGTGCTGGAGATGAACGCGACGACGTCGGCGTATTCCTGCGGATCGCCGTAGCGCCCGGCGGGAATCGACGCGGTACTTTCCGCCGAGACCTGCTCGACACTGCGGCTTTCGCGCTTGGCCTTCTGCTCGTCGAGAAAGGTGATGCGCTTGGTCGCAATGCGCCCCGGCAGCACGATGTTGGCGGTGATGCCGTCGCCCCCTACTTCGCGAGCCAGCGTCTTCGACCAGCCGACCAAGGTCAGCCGCAGCGCGTTGGAAATGCCAAGGTTCGGAATCGGTGCAATGACGCCCGACGATGTCGAGGTGACGATGCGGCCCCATTTTCGCGCGCGCATGCCGGGCAGCACGCGATCGGTGAGCGAAATCACCGACAGCACCATCTGCTCAAAACTCTTGCTCCACAGCACCGGATCCTGCCCCGAGGCGGGCGTCGGCGGCGGGCCGCCGGTGTTGTTGACCAGCACATCGACCGGGCCGAAGCCGGCTTCGACCTCGGTGACGCGCGCTTCCGTGGCGGCGCGGTCAGCGAGATCGAACGGTACGGCCATCGCCTTGCCGCCGGCCGCGGTGATCTCGGCGACCACGCGCTCCACGGCGGCAGCGTCGATATCGGCCAGCGCGACGCGCGCGCCTTCCTTCGCCAGCGTCAATGCGATGGCGCTGCCGAGTCCGCCGCCGGCGCCGAGCACCAGCGCCACCTTGTCTTTCAGTCCAAGATCCATTTTCTATCCTTTGGCCCGTGGTTCGGGCGTGGTGACTTACACGTCGGTGGAATCTTCCTGCGCATCCGCCTGGGTGGCGGCAATGCGCGCGAGGTAATCGGCCTTGCTGGAATGCATGTGCTCGACGCAGAGTTGCGCCAGCGCCCAGTTGTCGCTGCCGCGCAGCAGCGCGATCATGACATTGTGCTGATCAATTGAGACCCGCAGCCCCTCGCGGTCCGCGAGGTTCTTGGCGCGCATCGGCAGGGTCAGGCCCATATAGTCCTGCAGCGAGCGCACCAGATAAGGATTGCCGCAGGCGCCGAACAGCGCGACGTGAAATGCGTCGTTGGTGTCGTGGATGCCGCGCAGGTCGCCCTTTTCGGCATTGGCGATGTATTCCGCCTGCAGCGCTTCCAGTTCGGCGACCAGAGTCGGCGGCGCCGGTAGGCGGATCATCAAGGCGGCTTGCCGCGTCAGCATTTCGCGGACATCGTAAATCTGTCGAACCTCGTCGGCCGAATAGGACCGCACGGTGGCGCCGACATTCTTCTCGCGCTGCACGATGCCGGTGTGTTCGAGCTGCACCAGCGCCTGACGGACGAAGTGACGCGACGCGCCGTAGCGCGCCATCAGGCTGTCCTCGATCAGGCGCGCGCCCGGCGGCAGCCGCCCGAAGATGATGTCCTCTTCAAGACGCTTGATGATTTCGGCCTGCTCGTCCATCCGCGACACCGATATTCTCGCGACCGTCACGTGCGATTTTCCCGACCTGACAGCCGATAGCAATCCTCTACCAGCCGCAGGGTCTGCAAATTATCCTCCGGCGAGGTCTCGAACGGCGCGCCGCTATGCAGCGCATCGACAAAGTGCGCAATGGTGGCGTCGTAGGAGCCCTGATAGCTGGCAGCCAGATCGTAACTGCGGGTTTCGCCTTGCGCACCGAACAGTTGCAATTCGCTGCCCTCCAGCCGGATCGCACCGACCTTGCCGAGGATTTCGAGCCGGTCGGATTGCGACGGGGGCGCGCCATAGGCGGCAAACGTCGCGAACAGCGAAACGCCGGCGCCGTCCTGTGACTGCATCTGGATGACGGCACCGTCCTCGCCGGCGATCTCGGTGCAGGTCTGGGTCAGCGTTGCCGCGGTGACGTCGAGGTGACCGAGCAGCATGCGCAGCGTATCGAGATGATGAATCAGCACTTCAGCCACCAGCATGCGGGTCTCGCCGCGCATGAAAGGCTGGCGGACGAGAGCGGGATATTGGCCGTTGGAATCCAGGATGGTGCCCGACGTCACCAGCGTCAGCCGCGCGGCAGTAATCTGGCCGATGCGGCCGTCGCGAATCCAGCCGGCGGCATCGCGGTAGTAATTGCGAAAGCGCCAGTTCTCATGCACCATCAGGCGGGTGCGGCCTGCGACGTCGCGCGCCAAAGCCTCGGCTTCAGCAAGCGTCGGCGCCAGCGGCTTCTGGCAAATCACGGGAAGGCCACGCTCCGCAACCATGCGCACCAGTTCGGCATGGACCGCGCGGGGCGCAGCGATATCGACCGCATCAAGGTCACATTCTGCCAGCATCTCCTGCGCGCTGGCAAAGCGCTGCGCAATGCCGAAGGCATCCGCACGGGCAGCAACGTTGTCTGCCGAGGGATCGGCGATGGCGACGACCTGCGCCTTGCCGGCCAGCTTCTGCCACGCCTGCAGGTGATATTGCGTGACCCAGCCGGCGCCGATCAGTCCGATGCGCAATGCGCTGCTCATTGCCGGGGATCCCGGCGCGCCTCGCCGATCACGGCGCGGCCGGTGGTCGCATCGAAGATAAAGGCCGCGCTGGCGGGGAAATACAGATCGACGATCTCGTCGGTCGACACCGGCACGTGGCGCGGCAGCCGCGCCGTCCATTCCACACCCGGCTCGACCTCGACCAGCAGCAGCGTTTCCGCGCCGAGCGGTTCGACGGCAATGGTTCGGCCGCGCACATGGCCGAACGACTCGGAGCCGAGCGCGGCCTTGTTCATCTGCAAGTCTTCGGCGCGGACGCCGAGCGTGATCTTGCGGTCGACAAGTCCGCCGAGCACCGCGGGCGCCCAGCGCGTCAGCGGCGATTCCAGGCTGGCGCTGCGGGCGAGATGACCGGTGGCGGACGCCGCGACTACGGCGCCCGCGAGGTTCATCGGCGGCGAGCCGAGGAAGCGTGCGACAAAGGTGTCGGCGGGCTCCCAGTAGACATCGAGCGGCGCGCCGATCTGCGCCACCTTGCCGGCATTCATGACGCAGATCCGCGTGCCCATGGTCATGGCTTCGACCTGGTCATGGGTGACGTAGATCATCGTCGAACCCAGCCGCTTGTGCTGCTTGATGATCTCGCTGCGGGTGTTGACGCGCAAGGCGGCGTCGAGATTGGACAGCGGCTCGTCGAACAAGAACACCATCGGCTCGCGCACCATGGCACGACCGAGGGCGACGCGCTGGCGCTGGCCGCCGGACAGCGCGCTGGGCTTGCGCTCCAGCAGCGGCGTCAGGCCGAGGATGCTGGCGGCATCGTTGACGCGGCGCTCAACTTCGGCGGCGGCAAACTTGCGGCGACGCAGGCCGAAGGCGAGATTTTCCGCGACGCTCATGTGCGGATAGAGCGCGTAGGACTGGAACACCATGGCGATGTCACGATCCTTGGCCGGCACCTGGTTGACGACGCGGTCGCCGATGGAGAGCTTGCCGGAGCTGATCTCCTCGAGCCCCGCGATCATCCGCAGGGTGGTCGACTTGCCGCAGCCGGACGGTCCGAGCAGCACCATGAACTCGCCGTCGGCGATGTGGATATCCACCTTATCAACGACGACTGGACCGGTCGGCCCGTATTGCTTGGTGAGTTTATCGAGCGTGACGACGGCCATGGCTGCCTCTTACTTGATTGCGCCGGCAGTCATGCCGCGAATGAGTTTTTCGGAGAAAAAGATGTAGACGATGATCACCGGGATGACCGAAATCATCACGCCGGTGGCGATCATGCCAATGTCCTGGAAGTGATCGCCCATGAAGGCGCGGATCCCGACCGGCAGCGTACGCTTGTCGGGATCGGTGATCAGCACCACCGCGAACAAAAACTCGTTCCAGAGCTGGATGAAATTCAGGATCAACGTGGTGGCGATCGCCGGCATGCCGATCGGCAGCACGATGCGACGGAAGATTTCAAGGTCGCCGTAGCCGTCGATCTTGGCGGCGTCGAACAGGTCCTGCGGGATGCGGGCGAAGAAGCCTTCCAGCAGATAGACCGTCAGCGGCAACTGTAGCGAGACATAGACCAGCGTCAGTCCGAGCAGGCTGTTATAGAGATTGTAATCGACCAGGATCTGGTACAGCGAGATCAGCGTGATCTGCGGCGGGAAGATGATCGACGAAAACAGGATGCCGTAGACCAGCCGGTTGCCGCGAAACCGATAGCGTGCCAGCGCATGGGCCGCGGCGGCCCCGAACAAGGTCACCACAGCGACGGCGCTGGCTACGACGATAGTCGAATTCCAGAAATAGGTTGCGAAGTCGGAGTCGACCCAGGCGATCCGAAACTGCTCCCAATGAAAGACTTTCGGAAAGGCATAGTGATCGGTGCTGATCTCGGCGGTGGTGCGCACCGACATCGTCGCCAGCCACAGGAACGGCCCGAGCGTGTAGAACGTATAGATGCCCAGCACGAGAGCGAGTGCTCCGCGGCTAAAGAACCGCGGCAAGGGTGCGCGTTCCGCAAGCGTATTGGCCACGGTCAGTACTCCAGGCGTTCGCGGGTCGCCAGCAGGCGATTGAGAATGACGACGGCGGCGCAGACCACGACGAACCACACCGAGGCGATCGCCGAGGGATAACCGAGATCGAACGTGTTCCAGTTGAAGGCGCGCTTGTAGACGTAGGTCGAGACCGTCTCGGTCGCCCACAGCGGGCCGCCCTGGGTCATGATCCATACTAGGTCGAAGATCTTCATCTTGCCGATGAAGGCCAGAATATAAAGGTTCAGCAACGTCGGCCGCAGCATCGGCACGATGACGTAGCGCAGCTTGGCGCCCCAGCCGCAATTATCCAGTTCGGATGCTTCCAGCACTTCGCTCGGCAGCGAATGGATCGCCGCAAGGCATACCACCATGTTGAAGCCGGCCCATTTCCAGGCGTGGGTGACAATCAAAGCAGCAAGCGCGAAGTGCGGATCACCAAGCCACGAGGTCACCAGCGCATCGAGCCCGATGGCGCGCAGCGCGAGGTTCACGACGCCCCAGTCGTAATTGTAAATCCACGTCCACAGGATCGCGACCACCACGTAAGACAGCAGCACCGGCGTGAACCAGGCGACGCGCAGGAAGCGCGCGAACGGCACGCCGGCATAGAGTGCGAGCGCCAGCAACAGGCCGGTGGTGACATCGAGCACCGGCGCGATGAACGACCAGATGAACGTATTGCGCACCGAGATCCAGAATGTCTCGTCAGACATCAAGGCACGGTAATTATCGAGACCGACGAACGTCGCATCGAGCCCTTCGATGGTGAAGAAGCTGTCGTAGAAAGTCCGGAACGCCGGATAGGCCGTGAGACCGACATAGATCGCCAGCGCTGGAAACAGAAAGACGACCAGAACCCACCAGCTTGCCCGGCGCGGATCAGCCAGCGAGGAGGCGTTGGACGCGCCCTCGCTGGCCTTGGAAGACATGCTGGTGGTGGTCATAATTCTCTCAGCTCTTGAAGCAGGCGCCGTCCATCTTTTCCGCGGCTTCCTGAACGCTCAGGAGCCCGGCGGGAAAGGCGTTGTTCATCACCTGGGTGTAGGTTTCCGCGCACTTCGCGCGGTAGTACAGCAGCGGCGTGCCGAAGAAGTATTTGACGCCCTTGTTGCGCGCGTTCAGCTCGGCAAAATAGTCCTTGCGCGGGCTGTTGATCTTGGCGGGATCGGACTTCAGGCCGGTCTGCAGCGAGACCTGCTCCATCCACTTGGTGCCGCTCTCGACCGTCGCCATCGACTTCATCAGCGCGCCGGCGCAATCCTTGTTCTTGCTCTTCGAATACATTACGAAGCTGCCGGCCACTGCGAGGGTCTTGCACTCCGGGCAGGCGCCCTTGTCCATCGCCGGGAACTGCATGATGCCGAGCGAGAAATTCGCCGGCATGCCGCCGCCTTCCGGCGGCGCGAAGGCGCGTCCGGTAAACCAGCTCGGGTCGGGGAAGGTCAGCGCGCCAGGCGTGTTGTAGAAGTAGAAGTGCGACTCGCCGAGCTTCAAGGTCGAGAAGCTCTTCGGATAGGCGCCGGCATCGATCAGCGCCTTCATCCAGGTCATCACTTCGACGACGCGCGGATCCTTGAACGACAGCTTGCCGTCGAGCAGCTTGCCATAGTCCTCCGTGCCAAGCTTGCGCAGCAGCGACTCGAACAGCAGTAGCCCGCCCGGGAACGGACGATCGCCGACGCCCTGCGATACCGGGGTGATGCCGGCGGCAACGCCCTTCTTCACCAGATCGGTGAACTGCTCCTGGGTGAGCTGGAACGACGCCGGCACGTCGACGCCGGCCTTCTTGACCGCATCCTTGTTGTAGTACAGCTCGACCGTATAGGCCTCGACCGGCAGGCCGTAGACCTTGCCCTTGGCGGTCCAGGCCGGCTTCGACCAGTCTTCGTACTGCGCCAGATCGACATAGCTATCCAGCGGCTCAAGGAAGCCACCGGCGAGGAACTCCGGCTGGTCCGGCTCCATGTAGAAAATGTCCGGCGCTTGGCCGGTGCGCACCGCGGACTTCGCCTGGGTGTAGAGATCGGCCTTGGGAATGAAGCTGAGCTTCACCGAGCAAGCCTTGTTGGCGGCCTCGAAGTCTTTCACTCGGGCCGTCACCCAATCCTTCTTGGCCGGCTCGTCGGGCCAGTTGCTCCACATCGTGATCTGGGTGGACTGCGCCAATGCTGGGGCCGCACCGGCAATGAGGGTAGCCACGGTGATCGCGGCGAGGCTTAGCTTGCTTGCTCTCATGATGATCTCCTTCCCGATTATTGGTTTTTCATTGCGGCGGACCGTGAAGAAGGCAATGATAATTGTCAATAATAATATTGGAACAAACCGAAAAATGAACGTAATCGACTAAACGGAACAACTATTATTGACAATCTGTAACTTAGAGACGATGTAAGCCGTCAAAATCGGCCCGCGTGGCCATGGAGGAAGCAATGGCTACTGGGCTCCGCAAGGGACTGACGAATTACGGCGACGCGGGATTTTCCCTATTCCTGCGCAAGGCGTTCATCAAGGCGATGGGCTATTCGGATGACGCACTGGAGCGCCCGATCGTCGGCATCACCAACACCTACAGCGACTACAATCCCTGCCACGGCAATGTCCCTCAGATCATCGAGGCGGTGAAGCGCGGCGTCATGCTGGCCGGCGCGATGCCAATGGTGTTTCCGACCATCTCCATCCACGAGAGCTTTGCCCACCCTACCTCAATGTTCCTGCGCAACCTGATGGCGATGGACACCGAGGAGATGATCCGCGCCCAGCCGATGGACGCCATCGTGGTGATCGGCGGCTGCGACAAGACCCTGCCCGCCCAGATCATGGCCGCGGCGTCAGTCGATCTACCCACGGTCGTGATCCCGGTGGGCCCGATGGTGGTCGGCCATCACAAGGGCGAGGTGCTCGGCGCCTGCACCGATTGCCGGCGGATGTGGGGCTCGCACCGCGCCGGCGAGATCGACGAAGCGGAAATCGAGATGGTCAACGGACGCCTCGCGCCGTCCGTCGGCACCTGCATGGTAATGGGCACCGCCAGCACCATGGCCTGCATCACCGAAGTACTCGGCCTGTCGCTGCCGATGAGCGCGACGATCCCGGCCCCGCATGCCGAACGCTTCCGCCTCGCTGAAGCGAGCGGCAAGCGCGCCGCCGAGATGGCGGTGAGCGGCGGACCACGCCCTTCCGAACTGCTGACACCGGCAGCATTCCGCAACGCCACCGTGGTCATGCAGGCGATCGGCGGCTCGACCAACGGCATCATTCATCTGACCGCCATCGCCAATCGCACCCCTCATGGCTATGACCTCGACATGCTCGATGAAGTCGGCCGCATCGTTCCCGTGCTGATCGACCTGAAGCCCTCCGGTGCGCACTATATGGAGCATTTCCATCATGCCGGCGGCGTGCCGAAGCTGCTCGCCGAACTCGGCGGCCTGATCGATGGGGATGCCAACACGATCGCCGGCAAGACGCTGCGCGAGATCGCTGCGGAAGCCGAAATCGTACCGGGCCAGGACGTGATCCGTCCACGCGACAATCCGATCAAGGCCGAAGGCTCGATGGCCGTACTATACGGCAACATCGCGCCGCGTGGCGCCATCATCAAGCGCTCAGCGGCGACGCCGCGACTACTGCAGCATACCGGCCGCGCCGTGGTATTCGAGTCGGTCGAAGACATGGCGCTACGGATAGACGACCCCGATCTCGACGTCACCGCCGACGACGTTCTGGTGCTGCTCAATACCGGACCGAAGGGCGCGCCGGGCATGCCCGAAGCCGGCTATCTGCCAATCCCGAAAAAGCTCGGGCGCCAGGGCGTCAAGGACATGGTGCGCATTTCCGACGCGCGCATGAGCGGCACCGCCTTCGGCACCATCGTGCTGCATATCACGCCGGAATCGGCTGTGGGCGGGCCACTCGGGCTCGTCCGCAATGGCGACTTGATCTGTCTCAACGTCGATGGCCGGTCGATCAATCTGCTAGTCGACAACGCCGAACTGGAACGCCGCCGCGCAGCCCAGCCGGCGGTCCCGCCGATCGAGGCGAATCTGCCGGCGCGCGGCTATGCAAGGCTGTTCCAGCAGACAGTGACCCAGGCCGACGACGGTTGTGATTTCGACTTCATGCTCGCCAAGAGGGACGAGCCCTCGCAAGCGAAGTAACAGAGCGCGGCGCGCTTGGCTTTCACCAAACCGCTCGATAGGATGCTGTCGAGCGCAAGCAAGAATGAAAAAAGAGATCGTTCCTTCCCCGCGATATGCGGCCTTAAACTTCCCATCAGTTCTGATCGCTGGCGTTGATGCCGCCACGGCGGTCCTGCGCGCAAGGAATTACGTCAAGACAGATTGCGAGCTTCATACGTGCTGACCGGCGAAGATCGGCTGCATATTTTCAGGGAGAAACCGACCATGATTGAACGACGCAAGCTTTTGCAAATCGGCGCGACCGGCCTTGCCGCATCCATCGCTATGCCTTTTGTCGGCCGTACCGGATGGGCCGCAACTCCGACACATACGCTGAAGCTGACTTTCGCCGACACGCAGAACCATCCGATCTACGATGTGCTGAAGCGCTTTGCCGAGGACGTCTCGAACCGCACCTCGGGTGCGATCGAAATCCAGGTGTTCAGCATCGGCCAGCTCGGCAGCGGCACCAACATCATGACCGGCCTGCAGACCGGCATCATCGATTTCTGCGCCCACACGTCGGGCTTCATCGACACCGTGTTTCCGAAATTCCAAGTCGTTGACCTGCCGTTCCTGTTTCCTGACTCGGCATCTGCCGAACGCGTGCTGGACGGCCCGACCGGCAGCAAGCTGCTCGAGATGATGCCATCGAAGGGAATTATCGGCCTTGGCTATGGCCACTGGGGATGGCGCGTGGTCTCGACGCGGGACAAGAAGCTGACCGAGCCCGCCGAAATCAAGGGGCTCAAGATTCGGGTGCAGCCCGGCGCGATCTTCGCGGGCACATTCAAGGCGCTCGGCGCCAGCCCGATCGCCATCGACCTCACGGAAGTCTATCTGGCTCTGTCGCAGCGCGTGATCGACGCCGTGGAAACACCGATGATTTCCGTAGCCGCCACCAAGCACGACGAGATCGTCAACACCATCAACCTGACGAACCAAGTTTACAATGTCGGCGTGATGATGGCGAGCAAAGCCAAGTTCGATACCCTGCCGGCCAATGCGCAGGAAGCGATCCGCGCCGCGTCGGTCACCATGACCAAGGACTGGCGCACCACCATCGCTGCCAAGAGCGAAGAAATCGCCGTGCGATTCAAGGCCAAGGGAATGACTTTGGTTGAACCCAATCGCGACGCCTATCGCAAGTCAACCGAGAGCGTCTATCCGCAGTTCAAGGATACTATCGGCGCCGATATCTACGATGCCGTGCTCAAGGAAGTCGGGCATGGTTGATCAGATCTCGCTGTTGGACAACGGCGAGTTGGCGCATCTGCCCGGATCGCTCGATCCGGGCCAGAGATCGAGACTGAACGGCCCACTCGCTTCCGCGATCAAGGCCACACTTAACGGGCTCGACAGCGTTTTCCGCGCCATCCTGGTGCTGGCACTGGTGATCGAGCTCGGCATCGTTCTCACCGAAATCGGCTCGCGCTTCTGGTTGGACCAGTCGCTATTGTGGGCCGACGAGGCCGCAAAACTATTTCTGTCGCTGATCGCCTTTGTCGGCGGCGCCCTCGCCTACCGCGCACGGCATCACACCACGGTGGAATTTCTCACCGCAAAGCTGTCAGCGCCGACGCGGATTTCGGTCGCCGTCGGCATCGATCTGCTGGTGCTGGTCGCCGCCGCCGTGGTCGGCTACGTCTCGTTCAATCTGCTGTCGATTTCGTCGATGTCGAACACGCCGATCCTCGACATCAACGCCGCCTGGCTGATCCTGCCGCTGACGGTCGGGTTGGGGCTGGTGACCATCTTTGCCATCGAGCGGCTGGCCTACGAATATTCGCCGCGGCAGGTGTTGCCTGCGGCCGTGGTCGTCGCCGTCTTTGTCGGAACCGTCTACGCCATCAGTATCGTGCCGTCACTGCACTTGAGCAATGGCGCTGCGCTGGGCGTGATGCTGGTGGCGTTTCTGCTTGCCGTGCTGCTCGGGCTGCCGGTCAGTTTCGCTATGTTGCTAGGCTCGCTGATGTTCCTGCTGATCAGCGGCGTCGCGCCATTGATCGCTGCTGCGCAAAACACCTTCGACGGCACCAGTAATTTTATCCTTCTCACGTTGCCGTTCTTCATCTGGGCCGGCCTGATCATGGAAAAGGGCGGCATCAGCCTGCGGCTGGTGCGCTTTGCCATGACGCTGGTCGGGCATATGCGCGGCGGCCTGCTGCAGGTGGTGGTGCTGACCATCTACCTGGTGTCCGGTATTTCCGGCTCCAAGATCGCCGACGTTGTCGCGGTCGGATCGGTGCTGCGCCGGGAATTGAAGAAACAAGGCTACAAGCCCGAGCAAGGTGCCGCGGTGCTGGCGGCCTCGGCGGCGATGTCAGAGACGATTCCGCCGAGCCTTGCCATGCTCGTGCTGGGATCCGTCGCGCCGATCTCGATCGGCACGCTGTTCATCGCCGGACTGCTGCCGGCGGCGGTGATCGCGCTACTGCTGATGGTGCTGAACTATGTGCTGTCCCGCCACCGCAACACCGCGGCGGTGCCGCGTGCCACGGCAAGCGAGCTGCTGCGCGCCAGCGGCGGCGCGATCCTCCCGCTGGTCATGCCGATCATCATGGTGATCGGAATCCGGTTCGGCATCGCGACGCCCACCGAAGTCTCCGCCGTCGCCGTCTTGTACGGCCTCGTGCTGGCCTACCTGATCTACCGCGCCATCGACCTGAAGACGCTGTACACCATCGCCGTGGAATCTTGCCTGCTGGCAGGCATGGTACTGTTCATCATCGCCGCCGCGTTCTCGTTCGGCTGGACGCTGACCGCCGCCAACCTACCGGCCAATCTCGCCGCCATCCTGCATTCGCTCGGCGACAACAAGACCGTGTTCATTCTTGGGTCGATCGTCCTGCTGATCGTGGTCGGCTCCCTGCTGGAGGGCCTGCCGGCGCTGATCATTCTCGGTCCACTCTTGATGCCGATCGCCGGCCAGTACGGCATGGACATCATCCATTACAGCATGATCATGATCCTCGCGATGGGTGTCGGCATCTTCATTCCGCCCATCGGCATCGGCTTCTACGTGTCGTGCACGGTTTCAGAGAGCCGGTTGGAAGCCACCAGCAGGGCCATGTTGCCGTATTTTGCGGTGCTGCTGATCGGCGTGATGGTGGTGGCATTCGTGCCGTGGTTCACGCTGGCCGTTCCCCACCTATTGCAGCCGCACTAGAAACAGAGATTTCATGACAAACGTCTGCCTGCCTCCCGAGTCCGACCCGGCGCCGCCGTCCTTCACGCTCCCGGACAATGCCACCGACTGCCATATGCACCTGTTCGGCACCGCGCCGGACTATCCTTATGTCGCAGAGCGCGACTACACGCCGTCGCAAGCCGGCGTCGCGGCGGCCCAGGCTCTGTACAAAACCCTCGGCATCGACCGCGTCGTCGTGGTGCAGCCCAGCGTCTACGGCACCGACAACCGCTGCCAGCTGGAGTTCGGCGCGCAGCTCGGCCTGCCGTTCCGCGCCGTGATCGTGCCGCCGCCCGACACCTCGGATCGCGATCTGGAATACTTTCATCACAAAGGCGTTCGCGGCATTCGCTATATCCTTGCTCATCCGGGCGGGCTGGATCTCGCGGGCCTCGAGCGTTCGGCCGACAGCGCGCGTGAGCGCGGCTGGCATCTCGAATTTCTGCTGAAGCCACATCAGTTGCTGGAGCTAGCGCCCCGGCTTGCGAAACTGCGATGTCCGACCTCGTTCGACCACCTCGCTTTCATGAAGGCCGATGAAGGCATTGAGCAGGCCGCCTTCCAGGCGCTGCTCGGACTCCTGCAAACCGGCAACAGCTGGGTCAAACTCTCCGGCGCTTACCGCGTTTCGGGCGTCGCCGATCAATACGAAGCCGTCCTGCCGCTGGCCCGCAAGATTGTGGAAACGCGACCTGAACGCGTGGTCTGGGGAAGCGATTGGCCACATGTCGGGCAGATGGTCAAGATGCCGCGCACGACGCCGCTGCTCGATCTGCTCCGCGACTGGGTACCGGAAGAAGCAGAGCGAAATCGCGTCCTCGTCGACAATCCCGCAGTGCTCTACGGATTTGACTGACCGGAAGATCACACGCGATACTTGGCGGACTTCATCACCACTACGTCCGGATTTAGGTTTTCGGTATACACAGCCCCTAATCAGGCCCGAATCCCGACGACGTCGGCACACCATCATCGAATTTGGAAAGCCAGTTAATCGTCGTATCGCGATAGCGGCTAAGGCCTTTGTAATCCACAAGTTCGGATGGCAAGGTCTGAAGAACCCGGTGCAACCGGCGCGCCCATTTCGGCACTGTCACAAGTTCATCCAGTCGGAGAAGGTAGCAACGGATTGTAAACAGAATCGCATTCGAACGAGGCAAGCGCCAAAGACCCTGCAA